>JBEKAS010000016.1:0-28035 GCA_050015795.1 Occallatibacter sp.
GTCGACTTCAGCGATGTGCGCGGCCAGCAGACCGCCAAGCGCGCGCTCGAAGTGGCCGCGGCCGGCAGCCACAACATTCTCATGATCGGCCCGCCCGGCTCCGGCAAAACCATGCTCGCCAAGCGCCTGCCCTCGATCCTGGCCTCGCTTTCGTTTGAAGAAGCTCTCGAAACCACCAAGATCCACTCCGTCGCCGGCGTGCTCGAAGCCGGCGCGGGACTCGTCACCCAGCGCCCCTTCCGCGCGCCGCATCACACCATCTCCGACGCCGGACTCATCGGCGGCGGCATGATCCCGCGCCCCGGCGAAGTGTCGCTGGCGCACAACGGTTTGCTCTTTCTCGACGAGCTGCCCGAATTCCCGCGCAACGTTCTCGAAGTCTTGCGCCAGCCGCTCGAGGATCACAGCGTCACCATCGCGCGCGCCTCCATGTCGCTCAGTTTTCCCGCGCGATTCATGCTGGCCGCAGCCATGAATCCCTGCCCCTGCGGCTACTTCAACGACAAATCGCGCGAGTGCCTGTGCACGCCGCCCATGATTCAGCGTTACGTGGCCAAAATCTCCGGCCCCCTGCTCGACCGCATCGACATCCACATTGAAGTTCCCGCCGTTCAATACAAAGAGTTGCGCGGCGGCGCGGCGGCTGAAGGCTCCGCGCAGATTCGCGCCCGCGTCATGGCAGCGCGCGAGCGTCAACGCCAGCGCTTTAAAAAGCACGGCGAAAAAATCTACGCCAACGCGCAGATGAGCACCCGTCAGATTCGCGCCCACTGCGAACTGGGAGCCGACGCCGAGCGGCTGCTGGAGCGCGCCATGCAGCAGCAGGGGCTCACCGCGCGCGCCCATGATCGCATCCTGAAAGTGGCGCGGACCATTGCGGATCTGGAAGGGGCCGAACCCCTCACCGTCGCCCACCTCGCCGAAGCCATTCAATACCGCACGCTCGACCGCAGCTACTGGGCGTAGATTCCTGCCATTTCGGATCCGTCAGGACCAGAAGATCGCTGCAACCAGTTCTCCTTCCTGCCAATATGGTGGTTACCTTGGATTATGAATGTTTTCTAATTTTGGGCGATAACCCAATAGACTGAGAGAATTAACACTGCTTCACCGTAGCATCTGGAGTCTCAAGTGCAAGATACCATCCTGCAATCCGGCTGGGGGAACCTCCTGGTTGCGGTTCCTTTCGTGGGAATCCTCCTGGTGGGTCTCTTCCGGTTGGATGAAATCATCGCCGCCCCCAAACCCGCCAGGCCCGTGAACCGCCCCACCTGCGGGTGCGATGAGAATGGACACTTGCTTCTCTCCGATCCCGATGGACGACCCTGGAGCGCTTCGAGCAAGACCAGGTAAGGCCTGGCGCCCCACATTCAGGTAACCGGTAGGGTTCACTCTTTCGCCACTATCGTTTGCCGGCACTTTCACGCCCCGGGACGCAACCTGTACAGAACTGGGAATCCGAAGGGGATGTATCAGTAAATAGTTGATAATAAATGAGTTATATAGGAGACTTGCGTCGGTTGTGCGCCCCACTGGAACCTGTTCCCCTAAGCGCCGGAACAGCCCTTCCCGTGGCACGAAATAACTATTGACCCCAACGAAGGTTGGTTATACTCTCATTCATAGCCATCCATAGAGGGCAGGTTGCGTATTTGCGGCCGGGTGTGCCCATCAGCACATTTCCAGCATCAAACCATGAGCAGGTGCTCCGTTGATGCCTTGGGTGCGCATTTTGAGCTTCCGGAAAGGCCATGCAGGCACCCGGGTGTTCGAGGCGCAAACTGCAATCCGATACGGTATGGCATCCATTTCATAACGTGCATTCGCCACCAAGATTTTGAATTCGGGGGCGTAAAGAGTGCGTCTAAGAGATGGAAGCGGCAATTTGGGGTAGCCCTCGTTTGTAATGGCTCCCCTCTACTGCATGGGTGGCCACATTGGGATTCCTCCCGTGCAGGGACTTGAAAAAGAAGGAGAAAAACCATGCGTTCTGATCTAGTTTTTAAGGCACTTTCTCAAGTGACCAATCGCTACCAGCTCTGTCAACTGGCTAGCAAGGCAACTCGCAAGCTTCACAAGCCGAATACACGGCTGCAGGACACCACAAACGAGGTTTTGTGCCGCTTTGAGACTACCAATCCGGAAGGCCAGACGCCCGAAGAGGCGCCAGCGGCCCAACCGGTGGAAAGGCGCCGCGCGGCCTAACGGCGCCTGGCGTCTCTTGTAAAGTTAAGTCAGGCAAAGGATCAAGGCCAGTTTCCCTTTAGAATTCGCAGGGCCTTCCAGCCGCTCCGTCACATCAGGTACGTTTGGTACACTCGGAGCCTGGAATTCAGGCTGGCTTGCGCCGGTTGAATTTCTCAGTGCCTGTCGTATCTTCTCCTCCGGAGCACCTCTCCCTCCGTATCCCACCCCACACATCCCACCTTCACGCAGGTGAACATGACCATCGCAGAACTCAAAGAAAAAAACATTACTGAATTAAGCCGCATCGCCCGCTCCCTTGAGATTCCGGGAACCAGCGGACTCCGCAAGCAGGATCTCATCTTCAAGATCCTCCAGGCGCAAAGCGAAAAGGAAGGACACATCTTCGCTGAGGGCGTCCTTGAAATTCTCCCCGACGGCTACGGCTTCCTCCGTTCTCCGGACTACAACTATCTGCCCGGACCGGACGACATTTACGTGTCGCCCTCGCAGATTCGTAAATTCGATCTCAAGACCGGTGATTCGATCAGCGGCAACGTGCGCCCGCCTCATGAAGGCGAGAAGTATTTCGCGCTCGTCAAGATTGAAGCCATCAACTTCGAGTCGCCCGAAGAGACGCGTAACAAGATTCTTTTTGACAACCTCACGCCGCTCTACCCGCAGGAGCGCATCAAGATGGAGACGGTGCGCGAGGGCATCAGCGGCCGCGTGATGGATCTGCTCACGCCTGTCGGCAAGGGCCAGCGCGGCCTCATTGTCGCTCCGCCCCGCACCGGCAAAACCATGCTGCTGCAGTCCATCGCCAACTCCGTGACAACGAACCATCCAGAGGTCGTGCTGATCGTTTTGCTGATTGACGAGCGCCCCGAAGAAGTCACCGACATGCAGCGCTCGGTGAAGGGTGAAGTCATCAGCTCGACTTTTGACGAGCCCGCCGCCCGCCACGTACAGGTGGCCGAGATGGTCATCGAGAAGGCCAAGCGCCTTGTCGAGCACAAGCGCGATGTCGTGATTCTGCTCGACTCCATCACCCGCCTGGCGCGCGCCTACAACACCATCGTTCCGCCCTCCGGCAAGGTCCTCTCGGGCGGCGTCGACTCCAACGCCCTGCAGCGGCCCAAGCGCTTTTTCGGCGCGGCCCGCAACATCGAGGAAGGCGGTTCGCTCACCATCATCGCCACCGCCCTCGTTGACACCGGCTCCCGCATGGACGAAGTCATCTTCGAAGAGTTCAAGGGCACCGGCAATATGGAAATCATCCTCGATCGCAAGCTGGTCGACAAGCGCGTGTTCCCTGCCATCGACATCCAGCGCAGTGGTACGCGAAAAGAGGAGCTGCTCATTCCCAAGGAAGACCTTCAGCGCGTCTTCATCCTGCGCCGTGTGCTCAATCCGCTTTCACCCGTTGAAGCCATGGAGCTGTTGATCAGCCGCCTCGAGAAGGTGCGCAACAACGCCGAATTCCTGGCCAACATGAATCAGCTGTAGGCGGCTTCAGCTCTGGGGTCTAGGTGGTCTGGGTTTCACCAGAGCAAACAAAGGCCGGGGCATCGTCCCCGGCCTTTTCGTTCTTCGAAACGCCAGTTCGACTGCATTTCCTGCAGTCTGCGCCCGCTTTATTGGCGGAGCTCATCCCGTTCCAGCGACCGCCGATCCCACTTCCCCAGTTCTGCCGCGGCATCGTATGTGCTTTGGCAAAAGGCGAGCAGCTCTGCGCTCGATGATTCCGCATTTCGCACATCGTCATACGCAAGCAGAAACTCCCCGAGCCCCGCATCGTAGCGCGCAGCATCCGGACGCACGCGCGCTTCCTTGAATCCCTGCGGCTCCGGTGCGGCATACGAATAGAACGCCGGACCGCTCATGCTGCCACTGCCCGGCCACCATCCCACACTGCTCACCTCGTGCGAATAGGCCTCGCGCGTAATGCTGTCGGCGCCCGGCCGCTCCGGCGCCTTCCGTCCGGAAAATCGCGTCACCGCCAGGTCGAAACTTCCCCAGAAGAAATGCACCGGGCTGGCCTTGCCCTCGAACCGCGCCCGGAACTCGTGAAAAACCGCATCCACCGAGCGCAGGATGCACCAGAAAGTCTTCACCCGCTCGGCGTCGTACGCCGCGTGCACGCGATCCTCGTCGAAGGGGATGGGATCGGGGATCTCCACCGGCATGTGCCAGATGCTCACCTCGACTCCCGCCGACCGCAGCATCTCCATGAATTCCCCGTAGAAATCTGCCACCGTCATGGGCCGCAGCGGCAGCTCACGCACCAATCCATCGCTGCACTCCAGCACCAGCCGACCGGCGAGAAAGTCGAACCGTATCTCGATCGACCGCGTGCCGTAAGGAATATTCGACGTCGTAAGCCCGCGCGGGCTCACATAAAGCGGCACGTTCCACCAGTGATTCACGAGCGGCGTCAGCCGCAGCCGCACCTTGCCCACAATCTGGGTCCACATGTGCAACGTGGCGCAGGTCTCGCGCCAGGAATCGAGCGGCAGCGCGGGCCAGCATTCCGGACTGTCGCCAGTGGCTGTGTACGTCATCTTCCCTCCAACTTCGGCGCCTGTGCGCGTCCAATTTGAGTCGATCCCACAATGGTTTTCTTTGGCTTCAGCCGGCGTCTTGCTTCCGGCCGCCGCTCTTTCCCATTTTCTACCTCGCTGCTAAGATAAATGAAGACATTGTGGGGCTGTAGCTCAGCTGGGAGAGCGCCTCGTTCGCAACGAGGAGGCCAGCGGTTCGATCCCGCTCAGCTCCACCAAAATCCCTCCATCCCATGCTCTCACCCAACTTCCCGTCTTATCATCGATGCAAGAGCTGTACGCCTTCCCTGAGGTGAACGTTTGTCCCAGGTTGTCTCTCTGCCGGAAGCTCCCGCAACAGCGCTCCGTCCCCTTTGTGTCGATCTCGACGGAACCTTGGTCAAGTCCGACACTCTCGTGGACTCGCTGCTCGTGCTGGCGCGCACGCATCCCGCATGGTTGTTCGCTCTGCCCGGGCGCCTGCTGCACGGCAAGGCCGCCTTCAAGGAGTTCGTCACTTCCCGCGTCTCGCTCGACGTTGCGCATCTGCCCTACAACCGTACCCTTCTGCAGTTTCTCCACGAGGAGCGTGCCCGCGGCCGTGCCCTCTATCTCGTAACCGGAGCTGACGTGCGGCTGGCCGAGCGAGTCGCCGCGCATCTCGGCATCTTTACCGGCGTTTTGGGCAGCGACGGCCAAGTCAACTTGACGGGAAACCGCAAGCTCGATCGCGTGCGCAGCCAGTTCGGCGGCGAGTACGGCTATATCGGCAACGACACTCCCGATTTGCCCATGCTGGCCCATGCGGCTGAAATCATGGTGGCTAATCCCAGCCTTCGCCTGCGGCTTAGAATGCACCTCCACCGCATTCGTCCCACGCGCACCTTCGAGGAAGGCGCCGGATCGCTCTCGACTGCGCTCAGAGCCATGCGCGTGCATCAGTGGGCAAAGAATCTGCTCATCTTTCTGCCGCTACTGCTGGCGCACGTGCACGATGCCAGGCACCTGCTCGCTGCGCTCCTCGCCTTTTTCTGTTTCGGCCTCACGGCTTCGTCGGCCTACATCATCAACGACCTGTTTGACATCGAGGCCGACCGCCATCATCCGCAAAAGCTTCTGCGCCCCTTTGCCGCCGGCGACCTCCCGGCCATCGCCGGTTTCTGCATGGTGGCCGTCTTTCTGTCTTTGGCGTTTTTTGGCGCGCGCCTGCTGCCCATGGCCTTCTCCGGATGGCTGCTGCTCTATCTGGCAACCACGCTAGCCTATTCCTGGTTCCTGAAGCGGATCGCGCTCGTCGATGTGCTGGTACTCTCCGGCCTCTACACGCTGCGCCTGTTCGCCGGCAGCGCCGCCACCGAATCGCACATCTCGCATTGGCTGGCCGGTTTTTCGATTTTTCTGTTTTTCTCGCTGGCCATCGTCAAGCGTTTCGCCGAGCTGCAGAATTTGCGCAGCAGCGGATTGCCGCCGCGCAACGGGCGTGGCTATCTGGTGGCCGATACCGATCAGTTGCGGAGTTTCGGCACTGCCAGCGCCTTTGCGGCAGTGATGGTCTTCGCCATCTACATCAGCAGCAGCGACGTCGTCGTGCTTTACCGCCGAGCACAATTGTTGTGGCTCATTATGCCGCTCATGATTTTATGGCTCTGCCGCATCTGGTTGCTGGCCTCGCGCGGCGAGCTCGACGAAGATCCCTTCGTCTTCGCATTGACTGACCCCATGAGCCTTGCGATCGGGATCGCCGTCGCAGCCATCGCCCTGCTGGCAATTTGAATGCCGCACAGTGAACTTGATCGGCAAAGCTGCCGATTAAAAAAAGGGAGGTAGTCGACGTGGTTTCCGTTACGATTCGCAATCTTTCCGGAGAAGCGCATCAAGCGCTGAAGTTGCGGGCAGCCTGCAATCATCGCAGCCTGGAGGCCGAGATTCGCGAAATTCTCAAGGACGCGGTCTCCCCTGCGCGCCGAGCCAAAGCCACTAAACAATCGCACTCCGAAATCAAACTTGGTTCGGAGCTTGCTGCGTTGGGCAAGCGTCTTGGCGGAATTGATCTGAAGATTGATTGAGCAGTTCCCGGTGCGATAGAGGCGAGCTGCTTTTCTTGTTCCCTTGTTCCCTCGTTCCCTTGATCCCTGCTTTTCTCAGCTGAACAAGTCCTTCATCTTCTCCATCAGCCCCGGTGACGTGGGCTGGTTGTCCACGGCCATCGTCTCGGAGAGCTTGGTCACCAGCTCGCGCTGCGCGCGGTTCAGCTTGCGCGGAATCTGCACCACCACCTTCACGATCAGGTCGCCGTTGCCCTTCTCGTTCAGGTAGGGAACGCCGCGTCCCCTCACGCGCAACTCTCTGCCGCTTTGCGTGCCTTCGGGAATCTTGATGTTTACCGGAGCGTCGATGCCGGGAATCTCGAACTCGGCGCCCAATGCCGCCTGCGGAAAGCTGATGGGAATGACGCAATAAAGATCGTGCCCGTGGCGCTCGAAGAAATCGTGCGGACGGATGGCAAGAATGATGTAGAGATCGCCCTTGGGCCCGCCACGGCGGCCGGAGTCGCCCTCGCCCGCGTAGCGGATGCGCGTTCCCTCTTCCACGCCCGGCGGCACCTTCACTTTCAGCTTGATTTCGGTCGCCGCGCGGCCCTCGCCGCGGCATGCCGTGCAGGGATCGCCGATCACCGAGCCCGTCCCGCCGCAGGCCCCGCAGGTGCGGGCAACCGAGAAGAACCCCTGCTGATAGCGGACCTGCCCATGGCCCTGGCATTGGCTGCAAACGCTCGGGCCCCGGCCCGATGCGCTGCCCTGGCCATGGCACACGCTGCATGTCTCCAGACGGCGGATCTTTACTTCAGTCTCGGCGCCAAAAATAGCGTCTTCAAAATCGATGGTCAGGTCGAAGCGCAGATCGTCGCCGCGCTGCTGGCGCTGAGCGCGCGATCCCCCGCGCGGAACGCCGCCCATCGAAAACATCTCGCCAAATAAATCGCCGAAGATGTCACCCAGGTCCACGCCGCCGGCAAATGGTCCGGCGCCAAAGCCCTGCGCGCCGAGACCGGCGTGGCCATAGCGGTCGTAGGCCGCACGCTTGTCGGCGTCGCTCAACACCTGATAGGCTTCGCTGGCCTGCTTGAACTTCTCCTCTGCCGCGCGGTCCCCGGGGTTGCGGTCAGGATGGTACTTGAGCGCCTGTTTGCGGTACGCGCTCTTCAGTTCCTGATCGGTGGCGTCACGCGAGACGCCCAGCAACTCGTAATAATCTGCTTTGCTCACTCTAGTATTAGAACCCATGGGCCTCTTGACTTAGCTCTCGACTGCTTCACTCATTCACTTGTTTACTGTTGTGCGCCACGCGCACCAGCGCCGGCCGCAGCAGCCGTTCGCGAATCTTGTAGCCGCGGCGTACCTCCTCGGCCACATGCTGGTCGGGCACGTCGTCGCGCTCCACGGCTCCCAGCGCTTCGTGCACGCGAGGGTCGAAGCTCTCGCCCACTGCGGGAATCGCGCTCACCTGCATCTTTTCGAGAATCTCTTCCATCTGCTTCATGATCAGGCTCACGCCGGAGCGCAGTTGTTGCGCTGAGCCCGTGGACTTGAGCGCCAGTTCGAGGTTGTCGAGCACCGGTAGGAACTGCTCCACCACGCTGCCGGTCACATGGTTGCGGAACTCTGTCTTCTCGCGCTCGGCGCGTTTGCGCGCATTCTCGAATTCCGCCTGCATGCGGGCCAGCCGATCGAGCAGTTGATCACGTTCGGCCTTCAGTTGATCGATCTCCGTTGGGCCGCCGGCCGGCGCTTGGCCTGCCGCCTCCGCCTCGGCCAAGGTCTCATCGGGCGGCGGCAACTCGGTCGCGGGATCAATCTTCACTCCCGTTGCACTGCTGGCGGGTTCCTTGAATCCCTTCACCTTCAACTCTTCTGTCTCCTGATTCAGCATGATTCAGTACTTTCTCCGAACAAATCCATACCCTATATTTAGATGACAAATGCTTGGCGCGGCTCCAGAAATCCCTGTCAGGGTCCCGGCGGCTTTGCCGCTGGGGTGGCTCGCTCCCTTGGTCCCTGCTTTTTGTTCCTACGCGTTGGGCAGATCAAGGAGGCGCTCGGAAAGGCGCGCAATGTAGCTTACGGCCTCAATCATTTCCTGGTATTGGATGCGCGTAGGCGCGATCACGGCAACCGTCCCCACATTGGTCCCGCCCAGTCGGGCCGGCGCGCCAATCAGCACCAGATCCTGCATCGCGGGTGAAGCTTCATCCAGGCCCACCACCACGCGCACCTCCTGCTGGCGGCCGTCTACGTAAGCGGTCAGCAACTCCACTAGCCGTTGCTTGGCCTCCAGCGCCAGGAGCATCTGGCGCAGTTGCTCGCGATCCTGCTCGGCGCTGATCAGATTCGCGATTCCATCCACAAAAAGCGCCGGTCCGCTTTCATCGCCGGCCAGCGCGCCCTTGCGGCACAGTTCCTCCACCGCGGTCAGCAACTGGCGATAGGCCTCGCGCTCAATCTCAACGCGGCGCTCCACTTCCGCACGAATACGGTCAATCGGCCAGCCGTGAAAGTTTTCGTTCAGGTAGCGGCTCGCGGTTTCCAGTTCGGTCGGCGTCAATTCGTGATCGAGCGCCAGCACGCGGTCCTGCACGGCGCCCGCCTGGGTCACCAGCACGGCCAGCACGCGTCCCGTGGAAAGCCGCGAAAAATGAATGTGCTCCAGCACCTGCCCTTCCGCCGAGCTGGCCAGCGCCACGCCCAGGCCGCGCGAAAGCTGCGCCAACACGTGCGAGGTGCGCTCCAGATAGTCATGCGAGCTGGCCACGCCGGAAAAACTCTCTTCGATTTCCCCGCGCCGAGCCACGCTCAATTGAGACTCCGCGCCGCCGGGCGCAGAGATCCACGCCAGCCCTCCTGCCGCCGCGCGGCCGGGTTGCGTAATCTGCCCCACGTAATAACGGAAAGCCGCCGCGGTAGGAACGCGGCCTGCCGATGTGTGCGGCTGCTCCAAAAGTCCTGCATCGCCCAGCGCGGCCATCACGTTGCGCAGCGTGGCCGAGCTCAAACCTTCCCGATCGGCGAACAGGCGCGCAATCGCCTGCGAGGCCACCGGCTCGCCGGTCGCGATGTACTGGTCGATGATGGCGGTCAACACCAGCCGCTCTCGCGGGCTGAGACGCACATCGGACATCTTTTGAGGCTCTCCCTCCCGTCCCGGACGCAGCCCACAGCAAACCCGATTCCGCGCTTCCAGGGCAGGAATTCTTGCCGATTAAGTCCATTTATTACTTGGACTTACGTACGAAAATTCCGGGAATACTCCAATTCAAGTCTAGTGACGGTCGTCTGTCCATGTCAAGGCGCGGCGCCGTGCTGTAGCGGTCAGTTTGAAGCAGTCGTGAAAGGGCACGACTTCAGTAGTGCCGTAATAGCGGCAAAAAGAGTCGGGGGCTTTAGCCCCTGAGGTAAAGTTCTCTTCAAATTGGGACACCGTCACGCGGCGAACCGCTGCCGGTGCACATCATGGCATCCTCACGCGCCTTTTATGACCTTCGTAACGCTTCTCCTCCGCGTGTTCACCGTCCAACTCCGTAGAGTGCTATTGTGGAATCGTCTGCAGGCGATCGAAGCAGGCGCAATTGCATCAAAGTCGATGTTTTATTTTTTGGAGGGGCCAAATGAACAGAATCCTCTGTTTTCTTCGCTGCAACTCGTTGCTGCTCGTCGCCATTGCCTTCGTATCGATTGCTTTGGTGCCCGCAAGCCGGGCTGAATCGTCCGCAAAGATCGAAAAGCACGCACGAAAGATCGAGAAAAAGCTCGCCAAGTTTCGCACCGGCACCCTTTTGCAGGTCGATTTTCGCGACAACAGCGAGGCTCTGGGCTCTCTGGGCGACGTCTCCGATGCGACCTTCCAGATCACCAACACCGACAGCAATAAAGTGCAGACTTTCAATTACGCCGACGTAGCGCGTGTGAGGAAGGGGAAAGAGTACATCGGCGCTGGTTCCGAGCCCGAGCACCACTTCCGCCTCTGGATCCCGGTCGTGATCGCCGCCGCAGCCGCCGGCGGAGGGATTGCCGCGTACGAGGCCACACGCTGATCGGCTCCGATGTAGCGCCGGCCTCCCGGCCCGGGGTCCCCGGCGAGCGATCTTTGCTCGCTGGGGTGGTGGAACGGCTGTGGTGCGGGTCTCCTGACCCGCACATCGCTGCTGGTTCCACGCTGTTAGATTGGAATGAGGACGTTGCAAAACTCTCCAGACGGGGTTTGCTGCGCCGGAAGAACCGCCAATGTTCCATCCCACTGAAGATATTCGGATTCAATGGACGAAAGTCGTCCTTCCCCCGGTCTTTCTCGAGGAGGAGCTTCCCCTCACCGAGGCCGCTTCGACCACCATCTTCAACGCCCGCAGCGAGATCACGGCCATTCTCAACGGCCGCGACGACCGGTTGGTGGTGCTGGCCGGCCCCTGCTCCATCCATGATGTAAAGGCCGCGCGCGAATACGCCGGGCTGCTCAAGAGCGCCATCGACGAATTTGCAGCCGACCTGCGCATCGTCATGCGCGTCTACTTTGAAAAGCCGCGCACCACCGTCGGCTGGAAGGGCCTCATCAACGACCCGCATCTTGACGGGACCTTCAAGATCAATGACGGCCTGCGCCTGGCTCGCCATCTGCTGCTCGACCTGGCCGCAATGGGCGTGCCCACGGGCACCGAGTTCCTCGACATGATCTCGCCGCAGTACATCGCCGGCCTGGTGTCGTGGGGCGCCATTGGCGCGCGCACCACCGAAAGCCAGGTGCACCGCCAGCTTGTCTCCGGCGTGTCGTGTCCCGTGGGTTTTAAAAACGCAACCTCGGGCGACGTGCAGGTGGCCGTCGACGCCGTGCTCTCCGCCTCCTGGTCCCACACCTTCCTCGGCCACACGCACCACGGTCAATCGGCCATTTTCGTCACCACGGGCAACCCCGATTGCCACATCATCCTGCGTGGTGGCCGCAATTCTGTGAACTACACCGCCGCGACCGTGGCCGAAACTGCCGCGCTCATGGAGCGAGCCGGCATCGCCCCGCGCATCATGATCGACTTCAGCCACGCCAACAGCGGCAAGGACTTTCGGCGCCAGAGTGTCGTTGGCCGCGACGTCGCCGCGCAAATTGCATCAGGAAATCGCAACATCATCGGCGTCATGATTGAGAGCAACCTGGTCGCCGGCGCGCAAAAGCTAACGCCCGGCCAGCCACTCGTCTACGGGCAAAGCATCACCGATGGCTGCATCGATTGGAAGGAAACGCACACTCTTCTTGCCGAACTCGCCGCCGCAGTCCGCGCAAGGCGCAGCAGCGCACAGACCAAGTGAAAGACATCGGTCGAAGCTCCTATAATCCTTCAAATCGACTCTACGTGAGGAAAAGAGGCCTGAAATGGAACAGACATTAGAGGAAGTGCGTAGCTCTCCCCTCCCATTTGCCAACTATCCCAAGGACGAAGCTAAACTGCGCAAGAGCATTTGGATTGGAAGCAACTGTCGCCACGAATATGGGCTCAAGTTCATCCAAGTGACGCGGCAGAACTGCTGCGCCTATTGCCGTACGCCCATCGCAACGGATTACAATGCTTGGCTAACTATGGTCATTGACCATGCCGTCCCAGTGAGCGTCTGCAAGAATCTCAAAATCCCGCCGGAATTCTGTCGGTCGCTTGCAAACATGGTCCTGGCGTGTGCAGCCTGCAACGGATTCGACAACCGATATAAGCCCTCATTCGAACCTCGCGATGCGACATTCCAGGAATTCCTTGCCTTTCGTGACAGGGTATTCATCGAGCGCTTGGAACGAATTCGGGAAAGGCGCAAAAAAGAGAGAGAGGATTTCTTCGAAAAGAAAGTTAAACTCCTCTTTGGCTAAGCCTTGAGAGCAGGGGGATCCGTCTCTTCGCCTGGCCGCCGTCTCACGGCGCACTCTCAATCTGCCGCGAGATCCACCGGCTCAGGCTCACTCCTTCAACCGCGGCCCGCAACGCGGCCTTGCGATGTAACTCAGGCTCCGTGCGCAGCAGAATCTTCCCATTGTAGGGACGATCAGGCTCTTGCCCCGTCTCCTCGCAGTACTTCAGATAGCTGTCGATGCTTGCGCGGAAGGCTCGCGCGAGTTCCTTTGCGGTCGATCCCTCAAAATGAACCACATCCTTGAGGCCAGCCACGGTTCCGGAAAATGTGCTCTCTTTCGGATCGAAATCAATCGGCCCTGCGGCATAGCCCTTGTACTCCATCATGTCTTCACCCCCGCGTTCAGAAGGAACTGCCGTACAGCCTCAACCGCGCCCTTCTTGGTTTCCGGCCGAGGATGCGGTCGGTGAAAGACAGCGATCACCCCGTTCAACCGGGCGGCCACGCGGCTGCCCTCGCGCTGGCTGATCTCGCCCCCCAACGCGCGGATCAACGATTCAATGGCAGACCAACGAATATTCGCTTTCGTTGGGCGCGAAAAGATGGCGTCCAGCGTAACCTGATGTGCTTTCTTCATGTCGGGAGAATCCTAACCCATTAGCCCGAAGCACACAATCACAATGATATCACATTCCGCTATCACGCGGGTGCAGCCTGGACCCCTCACGCCGTCCCCATCACCACCGTGTGCGGGCTCATGGGAATCGGGTGCTCAGTGATCCCTTTGAATCCCGCGCCAGCGTACATCGCCGAAAGCTCCGCGAACGTGTATGCGTCGCCTTCCGCGGTCGTGGTCAGCATTGTCATCGCAAAGGCCGCGGGCATCGGCGGCGATACCCGGTCCGGGTTGGGCACAAATTCGAGTGTCGCCGCGCGCCCGCCCGGCTTGAGAGCCCCGCGAACCTTCTTCAGCAGCCCGACGTTCGTAGCTTTGTCAAAATGGTGCAGGAAATTCGTCAGCAGCACCACGTCGTACGGTCCGCCAAACTCCACCTCAAACGCGCTGCCCGGCAGCATATCGTAGCGGTCCTTCACGCCGGCCTTCTCGGCGTTCTTCAGCGCCACGCGCAGCACCGGCGCCCAATCGAGGCCGGTCACGTGCGCCTGCGGGTTCTGCTTTGCAATCTCAATCCCGAACAGCCCATGCCCTGCGGCAATATCCAGCACGTGCATCGGTCCCTTGTGCCCATCCAGCACCACCTTGCCAAGCGGTCCCGCCATGGGCCCCATCATCGGCCCCATCTTTTCCGCAAACTCCACCCAGATGGGGTTCTCTGGCTCAACCGTGCCTTGGCCGGGAAGATGCGTGCGGCCCGCGCGTACAATGTCGGCCAGTTGCGCATCGGCCTGCATGATCGCCGATTCGGTGAGGAACTGCGCCACCGAAGCCATGCAGGCGGGCGAGGCCGGGTCAAGAAAAGCCGCGCTCGTCGGCGTGTGCTTGTAGTGCCCATCATCCTTGGCCAGCACTCCGTTGATCACCAGAAAATCGCACAGGATGCGGATACCGCGTTCCGATGCCGAACAGTGACGCGCGATCGATGCTGCATCTCCGGGCCCCTGACCGACCGCGCGAAACACGTCGAGTTGGATCGCAGCGTTGAGGGCCGCGGTGCGTTGATGGGCCTGAACCATGTCGAAAACAACACTTGGATTGAGTGGAGCTGCGGCAGAATTGCCTGCTTGCATTTGCGACCTCCTCGCGAGCCCAGTGGGAAGATTGGATTTTTCGGGAACCCAGAACTGGGCAGAGCGAGTGTATCACCCGCCGCGCCGCATCGTGCAGCCCTGGCGGAATCTAGTGCCGGTAAAGTTATCGTTCTCATCGCGCCGTCACGGTACAGTGAAAGGTTGTGCGCCTTCGTTCGAACATCTTTCGGTTGCGGCAAAAATCGCTGCTGCGCGCCATGCTGCTTTCACTGGGCGCATTTACCGCCAGTTTGCGCCTGGCCGGATTCCCGAACATCAGCGATCTGCACGGCTCGCACTGGCAGTTTCTTGCCCTTCTGGTGGCCGCGTGGGGCATGGCAGAGACGGCACGCTGCCTGCGGCGCGAATGGAGTCTCTACCATGCCGGTGTCCTCATCCTGCTCTATACCGACCTGATGATCCTCGCGGGGATCGTAGTTCTACTGGCGGTGCCGTAGCGCCACGCTCCAGATCAAACGCATGCGCCGCTCATCCGCCTCACCTCCGCCTGCAAAACACGCTGCGCATGCGCCCTTTCGCCGTGTAGCATGGGCAGTGTGCAAATGCAGCCGGCAATTCCCGCGGTCTCGCGGCAACGGCTGAAATTGCGATGCACCGGAGGAGACTATGCTGAAGGGATTTCGAGATTTCATTCTGCGCGGAAACGTGATGGACCTCGCGGTCGCCGTGATTCTGGGCGCCGCGTTCAACAAGATCGTGGGCTCACTCGTCAGCGACGTGCTGAACCCGTTGATCAGCGCCACTGTGGGCAAGCCAAACTTCAGCGGCCTCGTAGTGCACGTCGGTAGCGGCGTCGTCACCATTGGCAACTTTCTCAATGCCATCATCGAGTTTCTGATTGTGGCCGGCGTGGTCTATTTCGCCGTGGTGCTGCCGGTAAACGCTTTGATGGCGCGCACGAAAAAGCGCGAAGCGACGGCCGCCGCCACTACAAAACCTTGCCCTGAGTGCCTCAGCGACATTCCGCTCGCCGCCAAGCGCTGCGCACACTGCGCTCAGCCCGTCGCCTGATCGCGGTTGCACTGTGTTTCGCGCTTGAATCGTGCTTAGCCTGACCCGTGTTTTAAGGATCGACCTCATGAACCTCCGCACCGGGCTTGCCTTTTTTGTTTTGCCGGCCGTCCTTTCCATTGTGCTCCCATCAAGCCGGCTGGCCGCACAAGCCTTGCCGCCGCAGGCTTCGCTCGGCTACTCCGACTTCAGCGCGGAAGCCCGGCTCGAAGAAAAGTTCATGGCTGTTCCTGATCCCAAACTGGCCGGCGAAGAACTCAAGACCCTTACCATCGAGCCGCATCTCGCCGCAACGCCTGAGGATCGCAAAACCGCGGAGTATGTGGCCAGCAAGTTTCGCGCCGCAGGGCTCCAGACAGAAATCGTTCCCTATCGCGTTCTGCTGAATTGGCCCAAAGTCGTGCGTGTCGAAGCGTACGATGAGGCCGGCCATCTGCTGATGAGCGGTCCCACCCGCGAACATGTCGAGGGCGATCCCGCAGCGGACAATCCCCGCGTGATCATGCCCTTCAACGGCTCTTCCGGTTCGGGCGACGTGACCGCCGAAGTGGTGTACGCGAACTACGGCCGCGCTGAAGATTTCAACGAGCTTGCAGCCCGCAACATCGATCTGCACGGCAAAATTGTCATCTGCCGCTATGGCTCCAACTTTCGCGGCGTCAAGGTCTTCCTGGCCCAGCAGCGCGGCGCCGTTGGCGTCCTCATCTACTCTGACCCGCAGGACGACGGCTATTCGAAGGGCGATCCTTGGCCGATGGGTCCGTGGCGGCCTGAGACCGGCGTGCAGCGCGGCTCGGTACAGTTCCTGTTCAAGTACCCCGGCGATCCCGAAACTCCCGGCGTCGCTTCCACGCTCGAACTGCCCGACTCCGCCCGCATTCCCAATCCCTCCGGACCCAGCGGCAGCCAGCCGTACATCATCTCGATTCCCATCAGCTACCACGATGCCGCGCCCATTCTGCAGGCGCTCAAAGGCCCCAGTGCACCGCAAAACTGGCAGGGCGCGTTGCCCTTCCGCTACCACATGGGTCCCGGCGGAGAAAGAGTCCACCTGGTTTCGCAACAGGACTACCAGCGCCGCATTATCTGGGACGTGATCGGCAAGGTCGAAGGCTCTCAGGAGCCGGATGCATGGGTCATCGTCGGCAACCATCGCGACGCATGGGTCTACGGCGCGGTCGACCCCAACAGTGGCACCGCCGCAATGCTTGAAGCTGCGCATGGCATCGGTACCCTGCTTCGCCAGGGCTGGCGGCCCAGGCGCACCATCGTCTTCTGCAGTTGGGACGCCGAAGAGGAAGGCCTCATCGGCTCAACCGAGTGGGTCGAGCAGCAGGGCCGCGTCCTGGACCGCGCCGTGGCCTACTTCAATGTCGACGTGGGCGTCTCGGGTCCGGACTTCACCGCCTCCGCCGTGCCCTCGCTCAAGGAGTTCATTCGCAACATCGCGCGTTCTGTTCCCAGCCCGCTCGGCGGAACCGTGTATCAAACCTGGCGCCTCAAACCCTCCGTCGACAATGAACATCGCCAATCGAATGCACCGCCCATCCCGGGAGAAGATGTGCATGTCGGCGATCTCGGTTCAGGATCGGACTTCACACCGTTCCTGCAACACGCGGGCGTGCCCGCCACGGACATCGGTTCCACCGGTCCGTATGGCGTCTATCACTCAGCCTTTGACGACTTCGCCTGGTTCACGCAGAATGCCGATCCGCACTTTCTCTATTTGCAGCAGATGGCGCGCGTGCTCGGCCTTGAAGCCATGCGCATGGCCGATGCCGACCTGCTGCCATACGACTACGTTGCTTACGCGCGCGAAATCTCCGCCTATATCGAAGCCGCCAAACACAGGGCCCCGGATGCCGGTCTCAGCTCGCTCGACTTTGCTCCAGCCCAGGCGGCAGCCGCGCGCTTTTATGCGGCGGCCGCGCGCGCCCATGTGGTCGAGACCACACCTTCCTCCGCGCCTTCCGGAGATCGGGCCCGGCTGAATCTCGCCTTGCGGCAAACTGAAACAGCGCTGCTCTCTGACGCGGGACTTCCCAATCGGCCGTGGTACCGGCACACGATCTTCGCACCCGGCGAGCTTACCGGCTACGCCGCCGTTGTCATCCCCGGCGTCAACGAGGCCATCGACGCTCAGGATCGAAACCTGGCTGCGCAGCAGTTGCAGGTTCTCACGCAAGCGCTCAACCGTGCCGCCAGCGTCCTTGAAACCGTCCACTAGACCTTATCGACTTTAGGCTAACGGCAAATGCTTAATACCTAAGGTACCTGTCATCCAGAGCGAAGTTGGGAGCGTTCTTTGCTCCCAACGGTGTCGAAGGATCTGCGGTTGCTTTTCGTGAGCGCCCCATACTCTGGCCGCAATATATTTCCGACCACGCAAAGCAGTTCGGAATCTTCCACTTACTGACTCTTTCGTTGTAGACAGTTTGACCGGATCGTTCGGCCAAAACCCCTGCGTTCTTTTCGCGGAATTTGTAAGATAGGTAACCAGAGAGAGTTGCCGCAGTTGCTGCAGATACTCTTCTCGGCTTCGGTTGCTTCCCCCGATTGCGCAGCCGATAAACCAAATTGGATTGGAAGGTCCGTGCCATGCACGATCTCGTCATCGCCGTCGCTTTTCTCATGCTCGTGGCCTCCCCGGCCATTGTTGCTGCCGTTCCCATTCCGATCAGCAGGCGTCAGGAACGGCCCGCGAACCACGCCAAGGGCGTGGGCTTTCTCCCGACCAACCGCTAGCCCCATGGCACCTTCGCCTGTCCGAATGGCTGCCGCACCGCAGGTGCCCCCAAGGAACCACGCCTACTCCCACTCCGGAGTGATTTCCCTTTGCCCTTTTGAGGAGCAATGTTGCACTGTCGGACTCTGCAGAAGCTCCGACGCACGCAAAATGCTGCACGTATTTGGGGGCCGTTCATGAAAGACCTTGTGATCGAACTGATCCTGATCGCAATGATCGCCATTCCGCTGGTTGCGGATTCGCTGCACCCCTGTCGGGCCGTCCATAGCAAGGCCTCGGGACCGATCCGCAAGCTGGGCCGCAGTAACTGACGCGCACTCGCTGCATCCTACCCGCAGGCGCGGGCAGTCCCGCGTCCATCATCCCGCACAAGATCGGCCAATCGCTCCGCCTCGGCAAACCTCGTGGTTCGGGCCGGAATCGCGTGATTCCGCGCTTGCAATTCCTCGCGTACATCCAGGAAAAATGCGGCCAAAATCGCATCTTCGAGGCATAAACCCGGTAAAAACCAAAGAAAATGGGCGAATTTCCAGGGAAATCCCAAGAAACCTGTGGAAATTGGGTGTTTTTCCATTGACTTTAGCCACCTCGAAGCCGCATTGTAACCATCGGCAGGGTTCTTCGTAGCCGCATGAATACAGGGGTTCCGCGCACTTCAAGTTCCGATTCGACCTCCCTCCATGCGGTGAGCAGATTTTGACCGGAAGCCCGACCATACCGGCGGCCCGAAGGGCTCGCCCAGAAGGAGAACAATTCATGGCAAGTGGACTGACCAAGACAGCGCTCACTCGGCAACTCGCCGAAAAGCTCGAATTGACCAACAAGCAGGCTGCGGCCTTCCTGGATCTGCTGGCTGAGACTGCGATCAAGGAAACCAAGAAGAATGGCGTTTTCGTACTTCCCGGCATCGGCCGTTTGGTGAAGGCCGAGCGCAAGGCTCGCATGGGCCGCAACCCCCAGACCGGCGAGGCCATCAAGATCAAGGCCAAGACCGTTGTAAAGTTCCGCGTGGCCAAGGCCGCAAAGGACGTGATCGCGCCCCCGAAGAAGTAGTTTTTCCCCGACTGCCACTACGGCATCGCGGCAAACAGCATGACGACAAAGGGGAGAGCCTTGTGCTCTCCCTTTTGCGTTGCGCGCTTCACTCCGCGTCGGCCTTGGCTTCGCCGCGCGGCATGCATGCCCGCACCACAAGCGAGATCCCAAAGCTGATCAGCACTGCCTTGAGCATCAACAGGTTGTCGTAGCTCCACGAAAGAAACGCCAACGTGACGAAGATCCCGATCGGATTGATTTCGGTCAGCACGGCAATGAGCCAATGCGGCTTTGCCGCCGACGCGGGCAAAACGCTGCGCAGGCGCGGCATGAGCCGCGGCACCGAACGCAAATAATCCTTGTAGGGTTCGCCGAGCGTTGCTGCGAGGAACGCTTCTTCGCCCAGAATCAGGCGCAAGTACAAGATCGTTACCAGCACCATCACAAAGAGCGCGCCCGAGGGCGTCATCAGCAGGCAAATTGCCAGCATCATGAACCATCCACCCAGGTAGAGCGGATTGCGCACGTAGCGGAACGGTCCGGCGGCCATCACCGCGCCGCCCTGCATCTCTTCGTGGTGCACGGTGCCGTACCCCAGGTAGGCCGCGCCCCACACGCGCAACACCATGCCTATTGCCGCGGCCAGCGCTCCCCCCACAATCACCACCGGCGTCGCCACGCTAAAGCTCACAATGCCCAGGCGGCTGATTTCCATCGCCAGCCACGCCAGCGTGGAAATTCTCCGGCTGAAATCGAGCGGGCCGATCCACGGCGCCCAGAAACCCAGAAAAACAAGGCCGATCTGAATCCACATCCGCAGGCGAAACTCGATTGCGCTTGCTTTCATGCCGTTCTCCCGCTGGGGCGGCCGTCTCCGGCTTGCCCTCCCCTTCTCAAGAGTACGCAATCAGGCCCGGTTGCGCTGCCGCCGCGCACCGCGCGCAAATTGAATCAGGAGTAGAATTCTCTCGATTTCAAAACCTCAGCTTGATCGACGCGCATCGTTCGGCCCGCAACCGCAATTCGCGTACCGCCGGCTACGCCGCCTGATGCCTCCGGCGAAGGCTCACAAGCGAGGACCGCACTGTCTTCCCACGGCGCGGGCGAGGAGATGGCGATGAAAGCATTGTGTACGGCAATTCTGATTCTCTTGCTCGGCGGCCTGGCTGCCGCGGGCCAAACCGGTGCCAACCCGCAGGAGACCAGCCTGCTGAAAGCCGCCTACGACGGCGAAATCGCGCAGGTGCAGCAGTTGCTCGCGCAAGGCGTGAACATCAACGCGCGCGATCAAGCCGGCATGAGTGTTCTCGACTACGCGATCACGAGTCAAGACGTCGACCTCGTCGAGTACCTGGTAAATCAGGGCGCGAATGTGGAGCAGCCCGACAACCAGGGCTGGACGCCGCTGATGTACGCGGCAGGCCGCGGCGAAAACCCGGCCATCACGCTGATGCTTCAGAAGGGCGCAAAGATCGACGACAAGGACAACAATGGCCAGACCGCGCTGCTGCGCGAGGCCATAGGCGGCGACAAGAGCGACATCCTGTTCCTGCTCGCCAGCGGCGCCAACCTTGAGGCCAAGGATAACAACGGCCGCACGGCGCTGATGCTGGCCTGCCAGAGCAACAACTCGACGGACGTGGCGTCGCTGCTGCTCCAAAAAGGCGCGCAAATCGAGGCCCAGGATAACAAGGGCCAGACGGCGCTGATGCTGGCGGGGCTGGCCGGCCGCTACGACGTGGTGACGGTGCTGCTGAACCAGCACGCCAAAATCGACGCTGCAGACAACAATGGCCTCACGGCGCTGATGCTGGTCGCCGGTGCTCAGGTGATCAAGCCCTATCTCGCGCTCGATAATGCGTGGCTGGGCAGCATGGGCAACACGCAGAAGGTGCGCGGTATTCAGGCCAGCGCTGCCCGCACGCTCGCGGTGCTGCTCGTGAACGGGACCAACATCGAGGCTACGGCCAAGGATGGCGACACGGCGCTCATTCTCGCCGCCGGGGCTGGGAATGCCGAGGCCGTCACGCTGCTGATCACCCGGGGAGCGAAGGTCGAAGCCACGGGCAATTACAGCCAGACGGCGCTGCTTCGCGCTGCCGCCTGCGGCCAAATCGAGCCGGTCAGCCTGCTGCTCGAGAAGGGTGCGAACATTGAGGCCCGCGACGTGCTTGGCTGGACGTCGTTGATCTGGGCCGCGAGCACGGGCCAGACCCAGATCGCGCAGTTGCTGCTCCAGAAAGGCGCGGCCATCGAGAGCGCGGACACGGCCGAGTGGGCTATGACGCCGCTGCTCTGGGCGGCCAACATGGGCCAGGCGGACACCGTGGACATGCTTCTCAAGAATCACGCCAACGCGGAGGCACGAGACAAAAATGGCCTCACAGCGCTGATGTATGTGGCCATGAGCGGCTCGGTCGACGCCATCAAGCTGTTGCTGGCTGCGGGAGCCAAAGTTGACGACGTCAGTTACGGCCAGAGCGTTACCGATTCCAATGGCATCCCGTCGCAGGTAGCAGGCTACACGGCGCTGATTGTCGCGGCCATGAACGGCAATACCGACGCGGTAGAAACCCTGCTTGGCGCCGGCGCGCAAATCGAGTCCAAAGACAGCATTGGCTGGACGCCGCTGATCTGGGCCTCGTACCAGGGCCATCTCGACACCGTGCAATTGCTGCTCTCCAAGGGCGCCAACATCGAAGCCAAGGGTAACGCGGGACAAACCCCGCTCCACGAAGCCGGCTACATGGGCCACACCGACGTGCTAATGCTGCTGCTCCAGAAAGGCGCAACCATCACCGCCAGTGACAAAAAGAACTGGCCGGCGCTGGCCGAGGCGGCCGCGCAGGACAACTCTGCGGCCGTGGAATTGTTGATCGATAAAGGTGTGAGCGCCGACGCCACGGACGAGAACGGCGACACGGCTTTGATTTGCGCGGCCAAGGCCAACCTGCCCGACATGATCAAGCTGCTGCTTTCGAAGGGCGCCAAAATCGAGGGCAAAGACAGCGATGGCGCAACCGCGCTCATCGTCGCGTCGGCCAGCGGCAACGTGGAAGCGGTGCAGGCGCTGCTGGATGCGGGCGCCAACGTGGAGGCCGCGGCCGGCAAGTATCCCAACGCCGGCGCAACTGCCCTGATGGAAGCGGCCGCGCACAACCAGACCGGTGCGATGAAACTGTTGCTGACCAAGAGCGCAAACATCGAAGCCACCGACAATCAGAAATGGACCGCTCTGATGTGGGCTGCCGACGAGGGCCAGTCCGACGCGGCTCTGCTGCTCATCACCGATGGCGCCAACGTCAACGCCAAAGGCGACAAGAATTTCACCCCGCTGAGCCTGGCCCAGACCGAAAATCATCTCGACGTGGCCAAGCTGCTCCAGGATCACGGCGCCAAATGATGTTTCTGGAAATACGGGAATCGCTTCCCGGGAGGAAGGCATGAAGAAACTTCTGTTGGCTTTTGTTCTTTGCTGTTTCGCGCTCGCATCGGCCGCTCTTGCCGCGGACCAAAGCTCTCAAGGGCAGGCTGCCGCACCAAGCCTGGACGAGCAACTCCTAAATGCCGCCGCGGAGGGTGACACCGTTGCCGTAGCGCAAGCTCTCGCTCACGGCGCGCACATCGATACGCAGGACTCCGGCGGCTATACGCCGCTGATTGCCGCCGTGGCTGCGGAACAGCAAGAGGTGGTGAAGTTACTGCTCGACAAAGGGGCGAGCGTGGTGCTGCGCGACAACGACGGCAAGACCGCGCTGCATTGGGCAGCTATGGCGGGGAATCTCGAGATAGCGAAGCTGCTGCTCGATAAGAACGCACCGGTGAACGCGAAGAACGGCGGCGGGTTCACTCCGCTGATGGAAAGCGTGATTCCCCACAACCTGGAGCTGGTGAACTTGCTGCTCGATCACGGCGCTGACGTAGAGGCCCGCGACGCGCGCGGCTTCACGTCGTTGATGGCGGCCGCGGGCGGCGGGTATGCCGACGTCGTGAATACCCTTCTCGATCACGGCGCAAATGTCAACGACAAAAGTGACGACGGAACTACGGCGTTGAAACTTGCTCTCCAGTTCAACCACTCTGACATCGTTGCATTGCTGCGTGCGAAGGGTGCGCAATAAAGCGTGGCGCTGAACGGCTGCGCTACTTGAGTTGCTTGATGGTGGTTCCTTCGGGAATCTTCACCTGGAACTGGCTGTCGGAGAGATCCATATTCTCATTCACGTCGTCCACCGTGAGCACCAGCTGGATGCCCTCCTGCGGACGCTTGATGGTCACCTTTGAGGGATACTTGCCGGCGCTGAATTCAGCGTAGTTGCTATAGGAAATCTGCGTTTCCAGGTTGCCTTCGCTGTCGTAGACGTCCTGGTCGTAAGGCAGCATGTCGTCGCGATGAAACGTGATGACGCGCAGGGGTAGTTTCTCGGGGCCTGCCTTCGGCTGCATCACGCTCAGGGTGTATTCCTGCTCGTTGTAGAGATGTTTCCGGGCCGTGTCTTCGATCGTCTCCGAATCGCCAGCCACCATGTACTCGTTGCCGGGGTCGAGCCCGCGCACCGCAATGGCATCGAGGAAAAAGTCCGGCCGAAGGTTGAGGAGGCGATTGGTGGATTTTTCCTTGACTGTGTTCGGACCCTCGTAGGCCGTGTTGTCGTGTGGATCCAGGACCGTGAGATGACTGCCGTCGCTGGCCATGTCGAAGATCACCGCGCCAAAATACGTTCCCCGCACGCGCAGCATTTTGGGTTTGCGCATCAGGATATTGGCGTGGCACGACGGAAAATCCTCCACTGTCTGAACGCCCTCGGCTGTCTTGTACTCAGTGGCTTGAATTTCTACCGTGGCCGTCATGGTTTTCAGCGCGTCCCAACGTTGGTTGACCTGGTTCACCAGTTCCTGGGGTGTCGCTGTCTTCACAGTCGTGGACCTCGGCACCGGCAGATGACGCGTGGTGGGGAACAGCGAACAGCCCGTGAGCAGGAGTGGGAGCGCGAGAGCCGCGGCGCAGCCGGAACGATGCACGATCTTCATCGCCCACCTGCCTTCTTCTTCTGCGCATTCCGGTACTCGGCCACGTTGCGGTTGTGCTCATCGAGCGTCTCCGCAAACAGCGAGTGCCCCTGTGCGTCGCTTCCCGCAGCCACAAAGTAGAGATAGTTCGTTTTGGCCGGATCCATGGCCGCGTGCAGCGATGGCATGCCGGGATTCGCCACCGGTCCCGGCGGCAGGCCGGCGTGGAGATACGTATTGTACGGCGTATCGCGCGTCAAATCGCTCTCGTAGATCGTGCCTCGCCACTTGCCTGCGAGTTCCAGCCCGTAAATGACTGAAGGATCGGTGCGCAGAGGCATGTTCTTCGCAAGCCGGTTTAGAAATACGCTCGCCACCAGTGGACGCTCCGCGTCCACGGCCGTTTCGCGTTCCACCAGCGATGCAATCGTAACCACCTGATGCACGTTCTCCTTCAATCCCAGTTGCCCGGCCGCCACGCGGAACCGCTTCACCATGGCCGTTACCATCTGCACCGCGGTCACCGTAGGCGGAAACCGGTACGTGTCCGGAAACAGATAGCCTTCCAGGCTCGTTGCTCCCGGATCCAGATCGGCAATCAGCCCCGTCTGGTTGGCTGCGGTGGCCATAAAATCCTGGCGCGTGCCCAACCCGGCCTGCTCCACGCGCGCGGCGATATCAAAAACATTCGCGCCCTCCGGCACGGTCAGCGATATCGTCACCACGTCGCCGCGCGCAATCCGCGCATAAACTTCAGTCACCGGAGCGGGATGGTCGAACAGGTACACCCCCGCCTCCAGTTTCCCGTGCCGGAGCCAGCGCACCATGTCGAACGCGTACCGGCTGCGCACCACGCCCGCCGTCTCCAACATGCGCCCAATGGCCGTAGCGGACGAGCCCGGCGCCACATTCACGAAGGTCTCCGTTTGCGGCCCGTACGGAGTGAGCACCAGCCATGCCACGGCGCCCCCCGTGAGCAAGGCCAGCAGGAACAATCCCAGCAGCAAGCTGCCAACGCCGGAACCCTTTTTCCTTCCGCTTTTCCGCCTGCGCCGTGCCATCCTGCCGATATGGACCCTTCCAGATGAATACCGGCGTGAAAAATTCGCCCCGGATTCCCTATCTTTTGATTGTAGTGGGCAAAAACCGGCTGCGGAGGGCCCGTGCGGCCATAAGCTGAATATGAGGAACAGCATAGTGCAATCCGGTACCCCTCCCCGCTATCTCGGCCTCGATATCGGCAGCCGCCGCATCGGCGTAGCGGTGTCGGACGAGCTGGGCCTGACAGCGCAACCGGTATTGACGCTCGAGCGGCGCAGCAGCCGACGTCCCATTTCGAGAGACGACCTGCGCTCCCTGGCGCGGCTCTGCCGCCGCTTCGGCGTGGTGGGCATCGTAGTGGGCAACCCGGTCCATCTGTCCGGCGCACCGAGCCCGCAAGCGGCCAACACTCAGGCCTTTGCCGCCGAGCTGGGCGAATTGACCGGCCTTCCCATTCACCTGTGGGACGAGCGCCTGACCACCCACGAGGCCCACCAGATCCTCTACCAGGCTGGCCACCCGCGGCAGAAGCACCGCAAGGTCGTCGACCAGGTAGCGGCTACGCTGATCCTGCAGTCGTTTCTTGAAAGCAGGGAGCAAGTGAACAAGGAAGCGAGGGAGTGAGAAACCTGAAGACAGGGAGCGAGGCAGCGAGCCGCCGGGGACCCCGGCAGGGAATAATGGGGCAAGGGAGCGAGAAACTTAAGCTCAGAGTCGCGCCTTCCGCTGGGTTTCCTTGCTCCCTCGCTCCCTTGCACCCTTGCTCCCTTATAATCGAGTTTCAGGTATGTCTATTTTTTTGCGGCAGTTTCCTCGCCGCCACCGGATCACGGATGCCCGAGCACATCAAGAAAAAGCTCCAGGATGAGATCAAGCAGCTCGAGTATGAGCTGGCCCACGAGCTCCCGGCCGAGATCAAGAAGGCCAGGGCCATGGGCGATCTCTCGGAGAACGCCGAGTATCACATGGCCAAGCAGCGGCAGGAGTTCGTGAATGCCCGCCTCGGCCAACTCAAGAAGCGCATGGCCGAGCTTTCGCTGGTCAATCTCTCGAATATTCCCAGGGACAAAGCCGGATTCGGATCCACGGTGGTCGTCTACGACTCCACCAAGGACGAAGAGATCGAATACCGCCTTGTGACCAGCGAGGAATCCGACGTCTCCAAGGGTTTGATCTCCACCACTTCGCCCATCGGCCGTGGGATTGTGGGCAAGCGCGTGGGCGATGTGGTCACCATCGTGACGCCCAACGGCAAGCGACAATTGGAAATCCTCAAACTCACCACAGTCCACGACGAAGCCGCCGCGCAAGAGGGCGAATCCGCGGCCGGCGCAACGCAGTAGCAGAAAGAGCAGCTTCTAGCCTCTAGCTTCTAGCTTCCAGCTCTTTCACGGGAAGGCAATAACGTTGCTCCTGCCTAAGAATGGCTAGGAGCTAGAAGCTAGGAGCTAGTAGCTAAGAATGACCTGGACAACTGCTTTTGGCCGTGCCTGCGGTTGGTTGCTTGACCGCATCGTGTATGGATTGGCGCTCACTCGCATCTCACCCAACGTCCTCACCTTCATCGGCCTCGTCATCAACATTGTTGCGGCGTTCTTCTTCGGCCATGCCAACGCCACCAACGGCGACATCATGTTTTTCTACGCCGGCCTGGTGATCTTCGGCGCCGGTATCTTCGACATGGTCGACGGCCGCGTCGCCCGCCGCATCAACAAAGTCACGGTCTTCGGCTCGTACTTCGATTCCGTCATCGACCGCTACTCCGACGTGGTGCTCTTCTTCGGATTGCTGGTCTACTACGGCCGCATCAACCGTTTCCGCTACGTGGTGCTGGTGGCCTTCGTCATGGTCACCTCGCTTATGGTCAGTTACACGCGGGCGCGCGCTGAGGCGCTCATCTGCCAGTGCAAAGTGGGCTTCATGGAGCGGCCGGAGCGCATCGTGCTCATCCTGCTGGGCGCGCTCTTCAACCACTGGGGCGTTATGGCCCCGGTGCTTTGGGTGCTGGCCGTGTTCTCCACCATCACCGTCGTGCACCGCGTCGTGTACACCTACCAGAACACCAAGCACCTGGCGCCGATCAGCTGAGAAGAGCAGGTGTCAGGTTTCAACCTGGTTGTGTTCGATTTCAAGAATGAGCTGGAAGCCAAAGGCCGTCTTCGGGCATCCTATTTGTCATGAGCATCGAAAAGGCGACGTTCGGAGCAGGCTGTTTTTGGGGTGTGGAGGCCGCATTTGCGGCGATTCCCGGAGTGACGGCGACGGCCGTCGGCTATGAGGGCGGCGCGCTTTCCAAGCCCACCTACAAGGACGTTTGCACCGACCAAACCGGCCACGCCGAAGTGGTCGAGCTCGACTTCGACCCGGAAAAAGTGAGCTACGAGAAGCTGCTCGACGCGTTTTTCGAGCTCCACGACCCCACCACGCTCAACCGGCAGGGTCCGGACTGGGGCGCACAGTATCGCTCCGTCATCTTCTTCCACTCTCCCGAGCAGGAGGCGCAGGCTCGCGCCAAAATCGAGCAACTCACAGCCGAGAGCCGTTTCAAGCCCAAGCGCATTGTCACCCAGGTGGTTCCCGCTGAGACCTTTTGGCGGGCCGAGGAGTACCACCAGCGCTACCTTGAGAAGCGCGGCCTGGCGAGTTGCCACATTTAAAGGCCAGTGGTGAGTGTGAGTGTGAGTGTGGTCGTACCATCACGGCGCACTCACACACTCGCACTCACACTCACACTCGTTTTCGTTCCCGGCTCGTCAATCCACAGGCAGATAATCCACCACACCAGCACAACAATAAAAATGATGCTGTTGGCGTTGTC
>JBEKAS010000017.1:0-27669 GCA_050015795.1 Occallatibacter sp.
GGCGCGGCGCACGCTCCAGTTGGCCCAGATGTTCTGCACGGTCTCGCGCTGGGCGAGGGTGAGATCGGTGCGGCCGCCGATGCGCATCAATGCTGCGTAGAGCGCGCGATCGTTGCCAATGTTGTAGAGCAACCAGACATTTTGGATTTCGACGTTAGGCGGCGGCTGTTCTTTGGCCTTGGCGTAATAGGCCTGCACGCGGTTCATGTACTGCACGGCGTGGGTGATGTCGCCGGTTGTGGCGTAGAGGCTGGCCTCGGTATCGAGGAAGTCGATGTCGCCGTCGAGCTGCTTGCGCACGGGCGCGGGAATCTGCGCGATCTCCTGAATGGCTTCCTGATCGCGATGCGTGGCCGTGAGCACGGCGATAAGGCCTTTCCATGCGTCAGCACGGTCAGAGTGGTCAGTGAGCACCTGGCGGTAAAGTGCGTACGCCTGATCGGTGTTGTTGCGGACGAGATAGATGGCCGCCAACTGCAGTTCGAGCGCGACGCTGGGCTGGCCGCCGGCCGCGATCTCAAGTTTTACGGAGCGCTCGAGCAGCCCCTGCGCGACTTCGTATTGATTGGCCTGCTGATAGATGGCACCGAGCATGGCAAGGAAGGCCGGATCGGCCAACGCGGTTTCGTAGGTCGCCGCGGGCATCTTCTCGACGCCGGCGATAGCCTCTGTGTCCTGCCCCATCTCGTGCTGGGCGCTGATGAGGCCTTCCCAGGCGGAGACATTGGAGGGATCGCTCTGGAGCACCTGCGCATAGAGCGCGAGGGCCTGGTCGTAATGCCTGGCGTCCATCAGGATGCCGGCGTATTGCAGCTTGGTGCCGGCCAGCAGCGTGCCGCCGTTATCGGGGAACGGCAGCGAGAGCGCAAGGGCAAGGATGCGTTGCGCCTCTGCGGGGCGGTTCTCAGCCTGATAAATTCCGGCGAGAGCGTGAAGGTAATCGGGATCCTTGTTGAGCGAGACTTTGACCTTTGCGGGAAAACGCGCGGTGAGGGCGAGGGCCTTGGCGTTCTGATTGTCGTGCGCGTAGGCGAGGAAGAGGCCGCGCCATGCTTCGAGCAAAGTGGGCTGGATGCGAAGAAGCTGCTGATAGACGGTGGCCGCGGCGGAATACCGCTGCTGCCTGGTGTAGACGCCGGCAAGGCCGTTGAGGGCATCGGCGCTGCGCGGGTTCATGTCCAGCGCGGTACGGAACTTGGTGGCCGCCAAATCGAGCTGATTCTCTTCGAGAGCCTGCGTACCCTCGCCCATGGTGAACCAGAAGCGGGAGCTTGCTAGCGCAGTCTCGACAAGCTGAACTTTGTAGCCGTTCTTCTCGGCCTGCACTAGATAACTCATCGCGCCCGAGAAGTTCTTCTGCTGCATGCGCAGGAAACCCATACCGGCGGCGAGGCGTCCGTTTTTAGGATCGGCGGCGAGAAGCGCGGTGAAGCGCTGCTCAGCATCGTCGAGGCGATGCGCATTGAGCGCTGTGAAGGCGGCGCGCTCTGCGGGCGTGCGCGCGATGCCGCTGTTCATCTGCGCCTGCCGGGATTCGTTCAGTTTGAGACCCTTCTGAATCTCCTGATCCTCAGGATGGGTCTTGAGATACTCGCGCAGCTCTTCAGCCGAGGCGGGATTGGAAGAGTCCCAGATGAGGGCCTGGCGATAGGCAACCTGCGCGTCGGGATCGTTCGCGTGCGCGCGGAGAATACGAATGCCTTCAGCGCGCGTGCGCTGGTCGTAGGTGAGCATGATGCCCAGCTGCACGGGATAACGCGGATCGCCGGGGTTGCGTTCGGCCAGGCCGCGCATGCCGGCAATGGCTTCCTGCTTGCCGCTGGCGGTGCCGTAGAGAGTTTGATAGTAGGCCATCGCGATGTCGCCGTCGGGCGGATGGTCGGCGTAAAGGCGGCGATAGATGCGCATGGCCTCGTCGTTGCGGCCCTGTTTGGCGAGATCGCCGGCCTGACGTAACTCCTCGACCGAGCCGCTGGCGACGAGCATGGCCTTGATCTTGGCGATGTTCGGATCGTTGGGATTGACGCGCTGCAATCGCGCCAGGGCCGCATCGGCCTTTTCTTCATTGCCGGTGAGTTTGTAGTCGCGGGCAACGCCGCCAAGAGCTTCAGCGTTGTCGGGCGCGGAGAGAAGAATCTGCTGCCAGATCTGGACGGCGAGATCGGCGCGGCCGCGGGCTTCAAGGTCGCGGGCCTTGACCGCCAGGCCAGCGCGCGTGGCATCGGCGGAGACGGATCCAGGGGATTTTTGGGCGTGCATTGCCGGAACCGTCCACAGGAGACAGCCCGCTACACACAAAATTGCTCTCCAAGCTCCCCAGCCCACCCTCATCGGCGCTTCCATTCTACGTTCAGTTCGCCCCCGGGGCCAAACCGGAATCTAGCATCGAGAAATCCAGTAGCAAACAAGGCAAGATTCTGATCGTAATACGCTATGTCCTTTCCATACAAACCGGAAGTTGCGTCTTTCTGCGCGCTTAGGCGGATCATCTGCCGGGCGACGGCCCGGGAGGAATCCGGATAGGCGCGCAGATAAGGCAATACGGCCGCGGAAAAGCCTACAGGTCCATCTTGCTCCCCTGGAATGCCCTGGTCACTCACCATTTCCGGAGGGGCACCGTGATTGGCAAGAAAACCGCTCATTGCGGGGACGGCTTGAAGGATCAGATCGCGGGAGGGGTCGCGAGAGTCGATCATGCCGGCCCAAAGGTAGACGCGGATGGCGTCGTAGCTGCCGCCGGGCCCCGAGGCATTGGGGCCGTTCTGGCTGGCGTCCGAGGGCTTGGGCACGGGATAGAAGCCGTCGCCGGGCACGTATTCGACCCAATCCATTGCGTAACCATGAGGCGAGCTCTGCGCGAGAAGCCGCGGAATGCCCAGTACGATCTGCTGCCAGGGACCGGCGGGATCGAGAGCCGCGAAACGCTCAAAAAGAAAGATGGGCAGATAGCTGGGATTCAGGATCCAGTTGCTGCCGAGCTGGAAACCGGCCGGACCGGGCACGAGCATGGGGCCGAAGCCGGGAAGATTCGCGACTTCTTTGCTGGCAATGAGCGTCAGCAGGTCGCGGCCGAGCCGCGTGTCCTCATTGGATTTCCAGAGGCGTCCAGCTTCAAGAAGGCTGTACGCCATCCAGACGTCGGCGTCAGAGGCGGAGTCGGGATCGAGGATCTTCCACTGGCCGTCCTTGTCCTTGCCCCAGAGCCAGGCCGGGAGGTGGGTGGTGAGATCGCCGCCGGCGAGATTGTTCTCGGTCCACGCGAGGATGCGGTTGAAAGTGGGGCGGTCGTTGTCGGCCAGGGAAAAGAAGAGGGCGTAGGCCTGGCCTTCCGAGGTGGTGTGCCGATCTCCGTTGGGATCGAAGACGCGGCCACTTTGCGGGTCGATGAAGCGAGGCGCGTAGGAGCTCCAGAACCGCCAGGGACCTTCCTTGCAGCCGCCCGTCATGGAACACATGGATAAAGCCACGATCAGCAGGACGCGCTTCCCTACTCGGGATGTCGAAAGGCCCATCGTTCGTGTCTCCACCCAGGGATCTAGGGCCTGCTAACACGATTTTCGCAAGCAGCGCCATCCGCCCCAGTAGTGTGAGCAGACCCTAACGAATCAACGCAATCCAACGATGACGCGCAGCCTGTGCGGATGGAGAGCGATTAGTCCTCCATCATCGTCAGGCGTGCTCTGGCCCTGGCGCGCAACCATTGCCGGGTCCAGATAGCGAGCAGGAAAGCCAGAATAATAACCAGCACTGCCGCCAGCCATGGCACCTGCGTGAACCACAACATCAAGCGCGTCCACCAAGGCAGCACACCCACATGATAGACCTTGGAACCGATGCGGAAAGACTCAAATTGCGATCCATGGAAAACCGCGACGGAATCCGAAATGTCGTGGGCCTGCTGCACCTCCATGAATTTGTCCATGAAGGGCGCGAAGGCGACGCCATCCTTGAGGTGAATGGCGACAATACTGCGGCTGCCGGCGATGTCGTACGGAGACTCGATGCCCTCGATGATGGCGTCGGGAGTGCCTCCTGCAGTCAGCGTGCCGGATTCGTCATGTTCGTTATTTTCGAGCTTCCACCAGGCGTGGTGCAGCAGTTTGACGAAGAAGCCCTGGGTGTCGCGCACCTGGATCTGGCCGCTGCCCATTGAGACGGGAAGATGCGTGCCGAGCTTGTCGAAGGCGGGTTGATCGTTGCCGGAGCCGATGATGAGGAAGTCAGTGTTGGCGCCTTCATGGAGCGCATCGGGGCCGGCCACCGTGACGCGCAGGCCGGGAAAACCGGTCTGGCGGCCGAAGTGGCCCATGAGGGTGATGAAGGTCTCGATCTCCTGCTCGGTGGGCGCGGGCGGCAGCACCACCGTGGTTTCGCTCAGGTCGGCAACTCGCGTGAACGGGAAGCCGGCATTAGCGAAGAGTTCGAGATTGGGCATGGGAGCCCAGTGGGGATAATCACGCAGATCGAGGTATGAATCGCCCAGGATGGCGCCCTGCATATTGATGGGCGTGGTGTCCTGGCAGCCCTGTTTCTTGAGCAACTGGAATGTGAAGTCGAAGGACAACGTGTTGGAGAAAGGGCGAAGATTGACGACAGGGACGGGCAGGTCGGTTTGCATGCGGCGCGAGGTTTCCTGTCCGGGGATGAGCGGAATGGAGCCCAGGAAGGCGTTGTTGACGCGCACCTGCATGCTGGAGATAGGCCCGATGGGAACGGAGTTGTAGCGATAGACCACGTGGAGCCTGGTGTTAGGTCCTTCCGTGTTGTAGTAAATGTCGGGCGGAATGCGGAAGTAGACATTGAGCGGCGCGGTGCCGTCGCCCTGCATCTGGTCGGCGCTGGCGTAATCCCAGAGTGCGATGGTCTGATTGGTACGCGCCCAGCGCGGGGCATCATCCGGCGCCCGTTTGTCGGGCAGTTTAAGGGTGTCGATAGTGGTCTGGGGGCCGTTGAGCATGTCGCTGTGATAGGCCACGGCCTGCGCCGCCTTGATGAGATCGTTGGCATCGCCGCCGGTCACAATCAGGAGCTTGCTGGCCGGATCGTTGGGATTGTCGCGCATGGCCACAGTGGGCGAATTAACTCCGGATAGATTCAAGCCCGCGGGCAGGCTGGACGGACTCTCGGCAATGAGGATGGCGTTGCCGGGAGGGATGGTCCCGATGTGCACCGGGAAACGGACCGGACGATTCTCGGAGACCATGCCGAAGTAGCTGGTGACGATGCCGGCGGCCTGAACGGATTTCAACGATGGCGCCGTAGGAAAGACCACGGGAACGCTGACCGGTTGAATGACGGCGGGATCAACGAACGGCATGGGCAACTGCTTGAGGTCGTCGGCCAGACGCAGCAGATTGCCGCGAATGTCGATATAGGTGGTGCGGTACACGTAAGCCCACAGCGTGGTGTTGGCCGGGTCTTCGCAGATCATGGTGTAGTGGCCGATGAACTCGATGGTGAGGGTGTTGTTGTGCACCAGCAGCTCAGACGGAATGGTGAATTCGGCCTCGGCATCGCGGCTCTCGGAACCGCCATTCTGCCCTGGGGTGGGCTGGATGGTGGCGAAGAGGGTTCCGTTCATGAGGAGCTTGAGATGGCTCAACTGCGGGATGAGACTGGGCGAAAACGAGTAGTTAATGTGAATCTTCGCGGTGCCGACAACATGGGTCTCGGGCAACGTGAAGTAGATGCTGTGCTGGGTGTCGATGCTGTGCAGCTTGATCTGCTCGATTTGCGATACGCCGGCGTCTTCCAGCGTGAAGTGATCGTGATACTGGCCGGGAGGAACGGGGGCGTTGATGTCAGTGGCGGGAGTTGGTGGCGAGCCGGCATTGCCCTGCGGCTGGGCATGCGTCTTTTGACTGCCCCATGCCAGCGCCGCGGCCACGCAGAGAAGGATGGAGGTGCGGGAGGCAATGGAGAGCGAGCTGGACTTGCGGCCGGACGAATCACGGTCGCTGAAGATGCTGCGGAAGGTGACCCCCATGCCGTGCAGGGAGATCCGGAAGATGCGTCCCAGACTACGCAGCACGTTGTCGCTCTCGCGGGACTCGCCCCAGCCGAGCCATGAATCGGCGCGGGAAAAAAGGGCGATGGTCAGCACTTCCTGTTCTTCGATGGTCAAGTTTTCAAAACAAAGGCGCAACACCGATCCCTCCGAAGAAACAACCGTAGCAGGCAGATCGATGGCCGCCGACGGAACGGGAAAAGCCAGATACACCTGGGCCTGAGGCATCACGTCGAGGGCCTCTGCGAGACGGATGCCGGTACCGCCGCTGGAGACGTCGATGGTTTCGGCGGCGACCGAACGGCCATCGGGGAATTTGACCACGAGCGGAGTCACGACATTGATGCGCACCGTGGTGCGCAACTGACGGAGCTCGCGCGCGACGGCCGTGCAAACGCCCAGAATGATGATGTTGAACACGCACCACATGACATTCATCAGCACCGTGCCGTGGCGGCCTTCTTCTCCCCAGAGGAAGCGTGGAATGGCGGCGATGAGGCCGGCGATGTTGAGGACGAGCAGTACCAGGAAGGGCTGCGCGATCCGGGAATCGAAGAAGGTGCGCTTGACCACACCCCCTTTGGCCGTGACGTTGAACTTGCCCAGCCTGGGATTGATGAGCGCCAGCATGGTGGGCAAGAGAATATAGGGAGAGAGCACGGTTTCGTAGATCTCGTTCCAGAAGGAATAGCGGTGCTCACCCTGAATCCGGGAATTGGTGACGTTGGAGAGAATCAGGTGAGGCAATGCGTACGCAAGGATGGCGGCCCAGTAGCCGGGAATGTTGGTGTGACCGAGGAGCAGATAGATCAACGGCGCAGTAAGGAAGATGAGGCGCGGCACCGCGTAGAGGAAATGGCCCATGGCGTTGAAGTAGCAGAGCCGCTGCGGGAAGGTGAGTCCGGGAGCGAAGAGCGGGTTGTCGGTACGCAGCACCTGGATCATGCCGCGCGCCCAGCGAATGCGCTGGCCGATGTGCGCGGAGAGGCGCCCGGTCGCGAGTCCCGCGGCCTGGGGAATGTTGATGTAGGCCGTATTCCAGTGGTTCATCTGCATGCGCAGGGCGGTGTGCGCGTCTTCCGTGACGGTCTCGACGGCGATGCCGCCGATTTGGTCGAGCGCTTCACGGCGCAGCACGGCGCAGGAGCCGCAAAAGAAGGCCGCGTTCCAGAAGTCGTTGCCGTCCTGGACGATTCCGTAAAAGAGCTCACCTTCGTTGGGAATGATGCGGAACTGCCCGAGGTTGCGCTCGAAGGGATCGGGAGAATAAAAGTGGTGCGGCGTCTGCATCACGGCGAGCCTGGGGTCACGCAAAAACCAGCCCACGGTCATCTGCAAAAAGCTGCGTGTGGGCACGTGATCGGAGTCGAAGATCGCGATCAACGGAGAGTGGACGGTTTTGAGGGCGGCGTTGATGTTGCCCGCCTTGGCGTGCTTGTTGTCAGGGCGCGTCCGGTAGCCGATGCCGGCATCGTAGGCGAACTGCTCGAACTCCGGGCGGCGGCCGTCGTCGAGGATGTAGACGTGAAGCTTCTCGGCCGGCCAATCCATGTTGAGCGCACCCAGCGCGGTGTAACGCACCACGTCGAGAGGCTCGTTGAAGGTGGGAATGAACACGTCGATGTGCGGCCATTCCTGGGGATTGTCGGGCAGGGCGACGGGAGCGCGGCGCAACGGCCAGATGGTCTGAAAGTAGCCGAGGAAAAGGATGACAAATGCGTAGGCTTCGGCGCCCAGGAGGCAAAAGATGAAAAAGGCGTCGAGGGCTCCGGGGTGGCTGGCCGGATCCTGGAAGAACCGCACGACTTGCGAGATGCGCCAATATCCGTAGCGGAAGGTACAGAACATGGACAGCATCATGAGGGCGAGCGTGATGAGGTAGGAGTCGGAGCTGCGCGCCATCGCCAGGGCCGCGGCAAGGCTAACCAGGCCCAGGACCGCTTGCTGCTCCCAGCTGAGAGGCAAAGCCGCTATAAAAAGGAAAACTGCCGCAGCGGCAAGCAGGAACAGGAGCCGGAGAATCCTGGTGAAGAAATTTTCACCTGCCCCGATATCCTGCCAAACACCCGATACCGTCATCGTTCGCTCCAGCGCACGCCGCGGAAGCTGGTGCTTGCGGGCGCAGAAAGGCTCTTGACCCATCCCGCAAGGCTGGCGAAATCCTCGGTCACAGCGGAATTTGGAGCATAATCCAATACGGTCATGCCCTCGGCCAGCGCTTCGCTGACGGCTGGGGTGTGGCGCAGAGTAAAAGGCAGCAGCCGATCGCCCAACTGCTCACGGAGCACTTCGCGCACGTCGAGATGCAGCGGCAGCGAGGGATCGAACTGATTGAGCACATAGTGAGGAAGCGCCGGCTTGCTGACGCCGTTGTTGTGCTCGAAGAACGCGTCGATGGAGCTGACGCTGACCACGGAACACATGTCGGGAACCAGGGGCACGAGGATCTGCGGCGACAAACGCATGACGCGGCGTGTGGTGGCGCCCGAGGCAGTGGCCAGATCGACGACGACGCGGCTGACGCCGCGGGCGTGTTTGAGAATCTCTGCCGTGAGCGCTTCGACCGTGGGGGATTCAGAGCCCAGCATCTCGGGATCGAGAGTGATCATCTGGATGGGCGCGTCGCCACTGGCTACCGGCGGGCTGAAGGTGCGTAACAGGCCGGGGCGCTGATCGCGGGCGCCGAAGAAGAACGGCAACAAGCCGTAGGCAGCGGTATCGACCAGCAGAACGCGCTCACCGCGCGCGGAAAGCACGCGGCCGAGGGTGGCTACGAGACTGGTTTTGCCAACGCCGCCGGCCAGCGAAAAGACAGCGAGAACAGGAGCGCGCGCGGCCACGGGAGCCGGCGCCGACTGCGCGGGCACATTGTCTTCAAAGATACTGCGCAGGGCAAACCAGCGCGAGACGAGGCGATCGCGGGAACCCTGCAACGTGTCCTCAGGCGAAGGCGGAAGCGCCGGCTGGCCGAAGGAATCTGGGCGCTCTGGCATTAACCAGGCGGGGCGGCCTGTGTTTTCGCGCGGATCGGTTGACAGCCATGGCGCGTGCTGCTGAGAAGATGCGTCCTCCTGCGAAGCAGCGGGCGCGGGCGGTGGTGCAGGTTGGGGGTAGGGAGGTGGCGCGGGGTAACGATCCTGCGGCGGTTGTTGCCATGCCGCTTGTTGCGGGGCTTGCTGCGGGGCTTGCGGGGCAGCCTGCCTCTGTTGCGCGGCCAACTCCGCAGCCTGGCGGGCGCGTTCCTGAGCCGCATCCTGCGCAGCTAAATGCGCGGCCTGCTGCGCGGCCAATTCGCGCCGGCGTGATTCTTCCAGAGCGCGAGCGGCTTCGGCAGGGGGTTGCGCCTCAGCTTCCTGATGCACGCGCTGCCGTTCTTCTTCAATGGCCTGTTCCATGTGCTGCCGGGTTTTCTCGCGCGTCTCCGCGCGCGCGGCGGAGAAATCGCGATACTTGCCACCGTGCAAATTTGCCCAGGAATATAACGACGCTACATCCTCCGGCGTCACGTTCGGATCGGGAGGCACGCGCTCAGTCATTGTTTACCCCTGCACAGTTGCTCTTCTTCCGAGTGCTTACTAATGGCAACGCGTTGCGCGGCTCTTGGGTTTGAAAAAAGCCGGGAATGCGCACCCGGATGGCGGGTATCGTCACCGGTAATCTTAGCGGCGCGAGTGTTGCCAGAACAATAACACTTGCAAGGCCACCTTGCTAACACTTTCTTGCCATGGAAAGGGCGGGAAATGCCTCATTCTCTGAGTGATGCGGGAATTTCTCCCCCATCAGTAATCGAACGAAAATGGCCTGCGATTACCATGGTACCAGCATGGCTAGTTACCTGAAAGGTCAACATCTGCGGCAATCGCCGGCGAGCTGAAAAACTGTGCGCGGCGATGGGCTGGTTGAGACGGCGCGCGTGGGGTTTGTCGGGATGCGTACAGGTCCCGACGGGGCGCGCGCGAGCGAACTCTTGCTGTGGTAGTTTGGAAGAAGCAGCCTTAAACGAGCTCGTAGCTCAGTTGGTAGAGCAACGCCCTTTTAAGGCGTGGGTCGTGGGTTCGATTCCCACCGAGCTCACCACGCAGGCTGCAGATTCCCTGCCCCAAACCCCGTGACCAGCTCTGCTTCGACGACAGCCAGGCGCAGACCGGCAGGCTTACCCGGCGCTGCGACGCTCGGCAATCGCCAATACAACTTCTAGTACCGAGTCCGCACGATTTCGTAGCCGCCACAATGTAGCGCCGGTCTCCAGACCGGCTGTCGTGCGGGCGTCCACGCCCGCACAAATTCATGAACGATTACGAATCCACGTGGTTAAAGCACTAGTACGCCACCTGGTAAAACCCGGTGCCAACTGCGCCCGAAAGGCGCACGAATCTTGTGGGCGGAAGCGAGATACAGCTCGGTCCACTCTGCAGCGGAAGCTGGGTGATTGTGACCCACGTGGTGCCGTCAATGGACTGGTCAACGAGGAAGTTGCTGGCGAGTCCACTGGCGGGGGCGCAGACGGTGAGAGTTTTCGCGTATCCGAGATCGGGGCTGACGCCGTATTTCGCGCCTGCGCCAACCACGAGCGTGCCGCTTTTTCCTGAAGTTGGAGAGCCGACGGTTGTTACTACGCCACCAACCGTTACCTGACCGTCTATCGGTTGAGTGATTGCGGAGCCATCAACTTTCAGGGCTTTGAACGAAGTTACTTCGGCGAAGTACGTGTTGTTGGTTCCGTCTTGCAGCTTGACGGGATTTCCGGCGCTGGATTGCGCGCTGACGACGGTGTGGCCGCCCAATAGCGCTCCGGCTACAAACAGGCAGACTGCCGCTATGGCAAGAAGAATTTGCGCGGTGAACTTCATAGTGCCTCCTTTGGGAAAATGCCTGTGAATGGAAAAATCGTGCGCTCCAAAAAAACGTGCGTTGCTTGAGGAGTTGAGTCCATGGGGAAGGACGAACGATGGATTGCCGCCGGATCGATCGCTTGAGCCGAAATCTCCCTTTTCGGCACCGGTTCAATGGAATTCTATCTCGATGCCTTCCAGAAGCGTATCGCCCGCGTCTAATCCGCCGTCGATCCGCAGCAAGCCCGCGGCACCTTCGACATCGCCCTGGACGAAATCCGCAGCCTCCCCAGCCACGACTGCTTCTGCGTTTCCCGGATTAGGGCCTGTCAACCGTTCATACCGGGAGTGGTTGGCAGCTTCGTTTTGATCCCCGCGTGCGCTTTCGCCTTCGGTATGCCGCGCTGATGGCAATCGGTGCATTTGACCCAATGGATGTTGTGGGCACTTGTGGAACTTGCGTAGGTCGTGTCCATCTTCTCCACGTCGATTCCGCAGTGCGACATTTGCGGATGACAGGTTTTGCACGAGGCCCGTGTGTTCTCGTTGTGACCGTCGTGACAGGAGATGCAGCTCAGACCCTCGTGCACGCCCATCGGCGTGCGATCGTCACCCGAACCCACCTGGGCTCCCCAGGCGTTCGTTGCCGCAATTGAGCCCGCTTCAGGCATTCGCGGCGCGTGGCACTGGTAGCAGAGCGCCTGCCGCGGGTCCTGACTGACTGTCACCATACGGGCACCGTCGTACAGTTGCGGAATGGAAAGCGCCGTTGCGGTGAAGTGGATGGATTCCCGCCGGTCGTAGAAGGCCAGCGAGGGGGGCACGGCCGCATCCGCCACGGAAATGCGCGAGGCAGGCTTGGTTTCCTGCGCACCTTCACGATGGATCTGGTGGCAGGTCATACAGGGCATCGTCGGCTGATTGACCAGGTCCGAGCGAATCACTCGCCACGGCCCTTTCGTGTTCAGAGGTTGCACCAGGTCGCGAATGGATCCGTTGAAATACATCCCATGGCAGCGGAGGCAATCGTCCATGAGCTCCTGTTTAGAGTTTTGTACGGGATCGGCAAATATCTGGCTGTAGGCAGCGCTGTGCGGACCCGCATGCCAGCTCGCATATTCCTGCTGGTGGCAGGCCCGGCAGCTCGCCGTCATCGCCGGCACGTCCACATCCCGCATCCGGATGTTCTCTGGAATGGCGCCGAAGAGATGAATCCGCATGTGACGCAGCTTGGTGGCCAGGCTTGCCTCATGGCAATCCATGCAGCCTTCTGTCCTGTGAGGTGCTGCATGCACCACGCGGACGTAGGCGGCCATTTCGTGACAGCTCGCGCAGCCTTGGCCGTATTGCGATGTGTAGTAATACGACGCGCCAAACGTGACACCGACCGCAAACAAGGCACCTGACGCAACGGCGATTGCCGCAAACTTGAGGAATGGCTTCATGAACGGAATCCCGTACCCTTCCAGTTGCGGACCAATGCTTCAGAGGCAAAATAGGCGATGGCCATGATGGTGAGCGCCGGATTGAAGCCGCCGTTGGTGACATGCACGCTCGAATCAATCACGAAGACGTTGTCCACGTCGTGAAGCTGGCAGTTGCGGTTGACCACAGAGCCTTGGGGATCACTGCCCATGCGGCAGGTGCCGGCCTGGTGCTGGCCGGCCGACACGAACGTGGGCTTGCCCGCGTTGATAAGTGTGCTTGCCGCCCCAGTCTCCTTGAGCCACGCTTCCGCGCGCTGGGCCTGTGCAAGGCCGATTTCGAAGGTTTGGGGATGGACGTTGCCGGAGATGCGCGCGACCGGCATTCCCCACCTGTCTCGAACCGTTGGATCGAGAGTGATCCTGGCGTCGGCGGTGGGAATCTGCTGTGTCGGCCCCATGACGACGATGTTGCGCTTGAAGAAGCGGCGCATGGCCTGCTTGTGTGCGAGGCCCCAGCGAGGCGTGCCGGCGGGCATCCGGTCGACCATTTGAATGGGCAGGCGGATGAATTCATTGGCCAGCATGCCCCCGCCGCACAGGCCCGGAGTGCCATGGTTGTAGTCGGAGATGGCGATGCTGGCGCCGGGCCCCACATCGTCGTAGGTATCGAAGTCGAAAAACCCGATCGCGCCGGTGTAGTGGTGGCCCTGCAGATTGCGGCCTACCTGATCGTGGCGATTACCCAACCCATTGGGAAAGAGCCGGCTTTTTGAATTCAGAAGCAGGCGGGCTGACTCGATGGCGCAAGCGGAAACCACGACGATATCGGAAGGCTGTTCCTGCAAACGCCCATCGGCATCAAAGTAGGCTACTCCGCGCGCGCGTCCCTGATCGTCAGTAAGGATTTCCCTGGCCGTGCACTCGGTACGCAGCTCGCAGTTTCCCGTTGCCAGTGCTACCGGGATCACGGTGTTTTGCGAACCGTTCTTAGCGCCCACTTCGCAGGCAAATCCGACGCACCAACGACAGCGCATGCACGGGCCGCGGCCGTTGTAGGGCAAGCTGTTGCGAGCCATGGGAATGGGAAAGGGGTGAAGGCCGAGGCGCTTCGCTGCCGGCTCGAGGATTTGAAACTCGCGATTGGGCGGGAGCGGCGGCATGGGCAGAGGACGCCGGCGCGGACCATGAAAGGGAGTGCCTGAATCATCTCCGGAGATGCCGATCTCGTATTCGGCTTTCTCGTAGTAGGGCTCCAGATCGTCGTAGGAGATGGGCCAGTCTTCGAGCGAACTTCCGGCAGGCGCTCCGTAAGTTGAGCGCATGCGGAAGTCCTGAGGCAGATAGCGCCAAGCCATGGCCCCATAGCTGAGCGTTCCGCCGCCCACACAGGCGGCATTGTTCTGGTAGCCGCTTTCGCTGGGCAGCATGATGTGCGGCACGCCCTCGGCATCGACTAGAACGCGCGGATTGCCTTCATCCTCAGGGCCGAAAGCGTTGCCCAGCACCGTGGTGCGCTGATTGCGCAGGTCGTCTTTGCGGCAATCGTTCGACGTGTACCACTTGCCCCGCTCCAGCAGAACCACGCTCAGGCCTGCAGCCGAAAGCTCCTTGGCCACAATGCCTCCGGCCGCCCCGGCGCCCACAACAACCGCATTGACGCGTTTCATGAGGCCGGACCCTTTCTCAGGTCGTACTGTGCGCGCCCAAGAACGGGCGGCTGAGCGAGGCCAAGCATGCGCCAACTCACAGCATCGCGATTGCCGCCGTGCCGCGGCGAGCCATAGTAGCCCTCAAGAGTGTGGTTGCGGAGCAGATCGAAGAATCTGCGGTTCTGCTTTTCGATGGCGCCCGCTATCTCAGCCTGCTGCTGTGCGGGCAGCACCGTCAGATCCCGGCCAAAGCGTTTTCTGCTTATGGCATTGGCCTGGTCCAGCCCATCGCGGTACGCATTTCGATGGCGCCTGTAGGTCCGGGCGAGTTGGCGGTCGATGTAAGTGACGACTCCGGCTTCGGAGGCGACGGGAAAGTCATCCCCGGGGACGATCTGATCGCAGAGCGCGGCCAGCGTCAAGGCCTGAGCATCGCTGAGGAAATCCTAGCCTCCGTGTCTGCGCGCCGTGCAGCCAACAGCGAGGGCCGCACCGCCAATGGCTCCGGCAGTCACAAATTCCCGTCGCGTGAGACGAACGCTGCCCCGGCTCGATTTCATTGGTTCCTACTCTGAAATGAACTCAGCCCATGACTGAGCACAGCCAGGGCATTCCGGCGAATTCCTGGCTAGGTCAAACTTGGCGCATCTGGCCAACCCAGTCTGTGCTGCGAATCACAATCGGAATTGGCTCATCATGGTTCTACGCACAGTGCGACCGTATGGACGGAGGATTGCGCTGATGAAGAAACGCTCTTTGTTGAGCAGATGGGAGGTATGTTGAATCAGGCTGGAGTGGGTTTGCCCACACACAGCACGGGGCACTCATCCAAGCCTATTGCTGACCAGAATAACGAGTTCCGGGCGGATGGTCGCCGATCCGGAAGTGTCGCGCATCCGTCAGTCGCGCATCCGTCAGTTACTCTTTCATTAATATCGCCGCAGCGAGCGGCGTCGGCCACTTTTTGGTGCACTGATCCGGTTCGTTTTAGGATGGACCTGCGGCCCGGACGGGCTTCTGGTACCGAGGAAAGCTCAACGATGGTTTCGGCTGGTGAGATTGTCGCGCTGCAGGATCGGTTGACGCGCCTGTGGCACGTAACGGCAAACGAGCAAGAGCGTTCGGCCCCAGTAAATCCGGTCGACGCGTGGCTCGACCTGGTGACTCGGCAGCATCGCGCGAACTTCGATTTGTGGCACATCGAGGACGAAGCGCGCGCGCCGCGGGTGAGCGATGCCGAACTGGCCGCGGTGAAGCGCCGCATCGACCAGACCAATCAACTACGCAACGACCTTGCCGAAGAGCTCGACAGAAATTTGTTGGAGTGGCTCGAGGCGCGCGGCTTGCCGAAGGCCGCGGCTCCGTTGAACTCGGAGTCGCCGGGACTGATCATCGACCGGCTTTCAATTCTGGCGCTGAAGATCTACCACACCCGCGAAGAGGTGGAGCGCAGCGATGCGCCGGAGGGCCATGTGGAGCGCAATCGGGAGCGGCTTGAAGTCCTGGAAGAACAGCGCGCCGACCTGGTGGCGTGCCTGGATGCACTGTGGCAGGACACCGTGAGCGGGGTGCGTTGCTTCAAACTCTACCGGCAGATGAAAATGTATAACGATCCCGCATTGAATCCGGCAATCTACCGAAAAACGGGGAGCTAGGGAGAAAGGGAGCGAGGGACCGAGGGAGCAAGGGAACAAGGGCTGAGGAGTCTTCAGAAAAGCCACGCAGCCCTGGGAGGCTCCAAAGCAAAAGTTTTGCCCTTTCGCGCGAAGGCCGGTGCTCGACTGGGATGGAAAAGTGGTCTGGAGGAGCCCCCATTGACGAGAGGCGGGGTTCTGCGTATAAACATGGCCTAAGTCATGTTATGTTTCAGCCAAGGTTCCCCGCCGGCATGGAGCCGGGATACGGGGGAAAGGAATGCACGCATCCGGTAAAGCCATGACGCAAGATGCTCGAACCACGGCAGCCAGCCGCAAAAAGAATGCAGCCGCGGCCGCCAGATCCGACGGCCATAAGAGTAGCAGGACGGAGCCCGTCTTTCAGCACTATGAAGCTGCCGTGCTGCTGCTGCAGCAGGGGAAGTATGAGAAGGCGCTGAGCGCTCTGGAGAAGTTGCTGCCCGAAGCGCCGCTCGAGATCAAGGACCGCTGCCGCATGTACATCAGCACCTGCCAGCGCCAGCTGCTGGGGCGCGCACGGTCGTTCCCTACCCCGGAAGAACACTACGACTACGCGATCTCGCTGCTGAACACCGGCTATTACGAGGAAGCGCGGGAGCAGTTGAACCAGATTCTCAACGACCATCCCGGCGCCGACTACGCCTTTTACGGGTTGGCGGTGCTGGAATCCATTACCGGCCGCGCCCAGGACTGCCTCTCGAATCTGGCGCGGGCCATTGAACTGAACCCCAAGAGCCGGGTGCAAGCGCGCGCGGACAACGATTTCCAGAACATGGCAGACGATCCGCGCTTTACCGAGTTACTTTACCCCGAAGTTCCGTAAGGCCTGTCTTGAACTCAGCGATTCCTGCAAACGATGAACCGGCGCAGGCGCCGGAGCAAGACCGCGCGTCGGCGACGGCGCAGCGAGCACTGCGAGTGGTCGCCATTGGCGGCGGCACGGGCCTCTCCACGCTGTTGCGCGGTCTGCGCCGGCACGTTCCCGCACCCGGGGAGAGTGCAGCGTCGGCGAGTGCCATTGCAGACCTTGCCGCCGTTGTGACCGTGACCGACGACGGCGGGTCATCGGGACGGCTGCGGCAGGACTTCAACATGCTTCCACCCGGCGATCTGCGCAACTGCATGATTGCTCTCAGCGAAGAAGAGGATCTGCTGACGCAACTATTCGCGCACCGATTTCGCGCCGGCAACGGATTGAAGGGACACAGCTTCGGAAACCTGTTTGTGGCCGCACTCACGGAGATCACCGGCGATTTTGCCCAGGCGGTGCAACTGGCGTCGAAGATTCTGGCCACGCGGGGACGCATTTATCCGGCGACAACGGCCAACACCACGCTGGTAGCAAACATGGATGATGGCTCGATCGTGCGCGGCGAGACCCAGATCACGGCGAGCAAGCGGCGCATCGTGGAGTTGACGCTCGATCCACCCAACCCCACTCCCCTGCCGGAGACGCTGGAGGCGATTGAGCGCGCGGACCTGATTACAGTGGGCCCTGGCTCACTGTATACCTCGCTGATCACGAATCTGCTTGTGGACGGCGTGCCCGAGACGCTGGGCGCGGCGCGCGGGGTACGCGTGTTTATTTGCAACCTGATGACACAGGCCAACGAAAGCCTGGGGTTGAGCGCCGCAGAGCACATCGAGCGCATTTATGAACATACGCGCAGGCCGGTCTTCGATTACGCCATCGTGAACTCGGGGACATTCTCTGCCGAGACCCTGGCGCGTTACGCCGCCGAGGGCGCGACGCCGATCGTGCCCGACTGCGAGCGCATCGAGGCGCTGGGCGTGCGCTGCATTGCGGGGGATTTTGCCAGTGAAGAGAACGTGGTGCGTCACACGGCCAGCCGCCTGGCGGACGTGGTGCTGGAACTGGCGCAGGCCCGCGCCGGACAGCCGCACAACGTCTGAAAAATCGCCTTCCCCGCCCAGAGCCAATTGCGATAGAGTCGAAGGACGCGCTTTCCTCACCAGCGCGACGAGGAGGATCGATGAATAAGACCCGAGTTTGGACGGTTGTGGGCTGTTGCAGCCTTGGGCTCGCCGTGTTGGCGTGGGGCCAAACCAGGCAGAAACCGGGATTATGGGAGGTGACCACCCAGATAAGCATGGCTGGGGCCGGCGCTCCACAGATGCCGCAACTGCCGCCGGGCGTCCAGTTGCCGCCAGGAGTGCAAATGCCCGCCTCTCCGTTCGCGCCGCACACCACTCAGGTCTGCGTAACCCAGGCCATGATCGACAAATACGGAAGCCCGTACTCGAATCCGCAGCAGGGAAACTGCCAGTTGTCGGATATCGCCATTACGCCGGGAGGCATGACCGCGAAGATAACCTGCACCGGGCAATTGAGCGCCACGGGAACCGTGCAGTCGACCTTCTCCGATGGCAACACCACCAAAACCACCGTGCACCTGACCGGGACCATGCAAATGGGATCAACCGCGCGGCCTGTGGACATGACGATGCAGTCGACCTCGACCTATAAAGGCGCGGACTGCGGCAGCGTGCAGCCCGTGACCATGCCGGCGAGCAAGTGAGGTGAGTGCGCGGGGTCGCGCTTAACCCTCCATCGTGCGCTTGAGCTGGCCGCAGGCGGCGAAGATGTCGCGGCCGCGCGGCGCAGCGATGGCCCGCGTGCGCCCATCCAGGCTCAATCTGAGATGCTTTACGGCACCGTGACGTTGAACGTGGCCGTCACTGTCGCACTGGTGGCAACGTCCGTAGCGGTGACGGTGTAGGCATAGGTTCCAGGCGTCACGTAATTGTTGTTGCCGCCGCAGGCGCTGATGCCAGCGAGTGCGAACAGAGTGCAAAACGCGAACAACGTCAGCGTTAACCAACGCAGTCCGCGACGCCCGAGGCCGAGGCCAGACAGCAGCGCACCGGCCAATGCCAGGCCTGTCGCCAGCTCATGGCCCCTGCGATTCAACAGGCTTGCGGGAACAGGGAGGGGGAGTTGTACAAGGGAAGGCTCCCCATTACCACCTGGTTCGCGGCCAGCGTATAGGGAGCATGTGCCACGGATCCCCCGCAAAAGGGCAACTTCTCTCCGGCCAGAGGAGTCGGAGGTTCGCAATCATTGACGTTAACTGAGCCGGTGTAACCGTTGACCGAGGTCAAAGTGAAGGTAGCGGATCCAGTGCCACTGGAGCTGCTGGAGGACATAGTTACGTTGGTAGCTGCGATGGTGAAGTCCGGCGTGGCGGCAAGCGCATTCAGACCCGAAAACACGACAACGAATGCGAGTGCCGACGCGACGAGAGGAAGCATTCTGCGATCCTGCATAGCAGAGTCCTTTCGGCGGGTGGGTTGCACTTGTCCTGTGGAATTGGACGGACTCTTACTCCGGCGGTTGGCAGGGTTGTGTGAAAATCTCACACCCCAGCCGGCGGACGGTGAGGGCAATTCAGGAAGGGCTTAGCTTTCAGGCTTCCATGGTGCGCTTGAGCTGCCCGCAGGCGGCGAAGATGTCGCGGCCGCGGGGCTGGCGGATGTAAGCTGCGATTCCCTCGCCTATCAGCAACTCATGAAAGATGGCGACGGCCTCGGGACTGGGCATCGTGTAGGCAATGCCGGGGCCGGGATTCCAGGCGATCAGGTTCACCTTTGCGGGAAGGCCGGAGCGGCGCACGAGGCGTGCGACCTCGCGGGCGTGTTCCGGACGGTCAGTCACGCCACCCAGCAATACGTATTCGAAGGTAATGCGCTCGCGGGGACGCAGCGGGACGAGGCGCACCGCGGCAATGACTTCACTGATCGGCCACTTGCGGTTGATGGGCATGATTTCGGCGCGGATCGTGTCGTTAGGCGCGTTGAGGCTGATGGCAAGCTTTGGCCGCAGATCAGGCGGCTCTAGCGCGAAGCGTTCGAAGCCGGGAACGATGCCGGAGGTGGAGACGGTCATGCGTCGTGGGCTGAGACCGACTTCGCGAACCAACAGGCGCACGGCAGCCATGAAGTTGTCGTAGTTAAGGAACGGCTCGCCCATGCCCATGAAAACCAGATTCACGCGATCGCGGCCGACGCGAACGGCCTGGCGCTCGAGGACCGCAACCACCTGGCCTGCGATTTCGCCCGCGGTGAGGTTGCGCTGCAAGCCGAGTTTGGCGGTAAGGCAAAACTGGCAGTTGACGGCGCAACCCACCTGACTGGAAATGCAGATGGTGGCGCGAGACCAGTCTTTTCCTTCGGAGCCAACTTCATCGCCCGCTTCGCCGCCATCACCCTCGGGCATCCAGACCGTTTCCACGGTTTCACTTTTTGCGCGAGCGCCTACGAGTTCGATCAGGTAGCGCTCGGTGCCGTCGACCGACTGGAATGCGCGGGCGATGGCCGGACGGCCGACTTGCCAGCCTTCAGCGGCCAATTTCACGCGCAAAGCAGCGGGCAAAGTGCTGATTTCAGAAATCTCGCTAAGCCATTGACGATACATGGCTTCAGCAATCTGATTGCCGCGGAAGGCGGGCTCGCCGGCCGAGACCAGAAGCCTGGAGAGGGATTCTGCATCGAATCCAAATAGAGGCTCACTTTGGCCGCCGGATGCGTCTGCCGCGTCTAAAGGAACGAGTTGGGCTGGTTTTTCACGCATGGCGGGGCTCAGCTTTCAGTATCTTAGCTTTTCTTGGGCCGCCAGGCCTCAAGCTTCAACGGTTCCCCGTCCCAAGCGTGGCTACCGGCTGTCTGGATTTGGCCTACAATCGAAGTTCGACCTGGTGCCGATGAACACTGAGAGAAATCTTCGCCGTACCGTATTGCCGAACGGCCTGATCGTCCTGACCGAGCGCATGGACCGCCTGCACTCCGTGGCGATGGGCATCTGGATCAAGTCGGGCTCGCGGTGCGAAACCCCGGAGATCAACGGCATCTCGCACTTTGTGGAGCACATGCTCTTCAAAGGCACGCGTTCGCGGACGGCGCAGCGGATTGCGCGCGAAATGGATTCGATCGGCGGCAACCTGGACGCCTTTACCAGCAAGGAAACCATCTGCTTCAACGTGAAGTCGCTGTCGGATCATGTGCCCATTGCGCTGGACGTGCTGAGCGACATGGTGCTGAATCCGATCTTTGCCCTGCCCGACATCGAGCGCGAGCGCGGGGTGATTCTGGAGGAGATCAAGATCGACGAAGATAATCCCGACGTGCTGGTGCACGAGTTGTTCACGCAGAGCTTCTGGAAGGGTCATCCGTTGGGCAAGCCGATCCTGGGCACCACGGAAACCGTGGCGCGGCTGGGCCAGCAGCAGCTTTTCGCCTACCACGTCGACCGTTTTCACGGTGGGAACATGGTTTTCTCAGCAGCCGGAAACCTGGACCACGACCAATTTACCGCGGCCGTAGCGGAAAAGTTCTCGGCGTTGGCCGTCGGCAGCACACTGCACGAGCTTTCAGCGCCCGAGCCGAGCGCTCGCATCATTCTGCGCAACAAGAAGGCGCTGGAACAGGTGCAGATCTGCCTGGGCGTGCCCGCGCCGCCGATTACCGACGAAAGCCGTTACGCGACACTGATTCTGAACACAGTGCTGGGCGGCGGCATGAGCTCACGGCTCTTCCAGACCATCCGCGAGGAGCGCGGGCTGGCCTACTCGATTTATTCCGACCTGAGCCCGTACCGCGACACGGGGAATCTGTGCGTGTACGCGGGCACATCGGCAAGCAAGGCGCTGGAGGTCGTGGACCTGATCCTGGCGGAGTTCCGCGACCTGAAGCAGACGCCGGTCGGCGCCGAGGAGCTGACGCGCGCCAAGGACCAGGTGAAAGGCAACATTCTGATGGGACTGGAGAGCTCCAGCTCGCGCATGGCGAACCTGGCACGGCAGGAGATGTACTTCCACCAGTTCTTCTCGGCCGAGGAGATTATTGCGCGCGTGAACGAGGTGGAAGCGGAACACGTGCAGACGATGGCGCAGCGGCTCTTCAACCCCGATAGCATCGCGGTGACGCTGCTGGGCCGGCTGGACGGGGTGAAGCTGAACAGAAGCCGGCTTGCTTGTTAGAAGCTGGCTTTTCGAGCGCTTCATTGCCCTTTCGCGTCTGTACGTTGTAGCATTTTCTCGGATGGGCCTGGAACTGCGGGCCTGCTCGAAGGGACTGGAACCGCAATGAATCGAAAGACTTTGCCTGCTGACTGCCATCCCGCGCGGCGCACGGTTGCGCCCAACGGCTTTACGTTGATGGAACTGCTGATCGTGATCGCCGTCATTCTGATTCTGATGCTGATGGCCATGAAGACCATCGGCGGCATGAAGATTAAGGCCAATGAGCTGTCGGCCATCAACTCGGTGCGCGTGATTAACTCGGCCGAGGGTGAGTACGATTCCACCTACGGGGCCATCGGATACGCGTGCGAGCTGAAGTCCCTGGGCGGCGTGCCGGGATCGGGCGCGCCCACGCCGACCTCGTCGCAATTGCTGGACAACGATCTCGCTTCGACGGGATACAAGGCGGGGTATATTTTCAAGATCACGAACTGCGAAAAAGTTACCGTGAGTGGCACCGAGCGCGTCACCGGCTACCAGCTCACGGCCGTGCCGGCGTCTGTTGGCAAAACGGGCAATCGCGGCTTCTGCTCCGACCAGTGGGGCGGCAATCCCAAGTTCGATCCCGCAGGCGGCACCAACTGCACTCAATCTCTACAATGAGGTCCGACGTCAGGCAGCTTCGCGCCAGTGGTTCGCGCATCGCCGTTGTCTGTGCGGTGTTAGCGCTGGGCGGCGGTGGCGCTCGCGCACTCTTGCTTTTTGGACAAGCTCCCACGCAGGTAAACGCTCACGAGTTGGCCACGCGCGTCGACCGCCATTACGACCAATTGCACTCGCTCAAGGCCGGGTTCCGCGAGGACTATGCCGGCCTGGGCATGACGCGAACGGAGAGCGGCACGCTTTTCCTGCGCAAGCCGGGACGCATGCTGTGGCGGTACAGCACGCCAGCAGGAAAGATCTTTCTGCTCGACGGAAAATACGCGTGGCTCTATACCAGGGGCGATGCGCAGATTCAGCGGATTCCATCGAAAGAGCTGGACGATCTGCGTTCGCCGCTGCGCTTTCTGTTAGGGCACACGCAGCTGGAGAAGGAATTGACCGGACTGAAACTGGAAGTTGCTTCCAACGGCCTTTACACGCTCAGCGGCTTGCCCAAGGGCCAGGAAAATCACGTGACGCGGCTGGAGCTGACGGTGACGGCAGCGGGCGCAATCTCCGCCCTTGAAGTGCAAGAGGTGGATGGCGCGACCACGCGGTTTACCTTCACTGGCGAGCAGCCCGATGCAGCGATTCCGGCCGAGACGTTCCACTTTACGCCGCCAGCGGGCGTGCCGGTGGTGGATACAATGCCGCCCGTGTAAAAAGCAGGGATCAGAGGCCACAGATCAGTTTCTTGGTGCAAAGCCGATATCCGTAGGCGTGCCTGAGACTGACTTTGGGACGAGTTGGCTCGGCTTCCTGGCTGAGCAACTTCCTTCCGATCTAACCCCGTTTAATCTCGAAACCCGCAAATGTGATTTGCAACACTGACTTCGCCTCGCAGGCGACTATCCTTCCCGTGTCTGTTACCGGGTCCCCGATTCAGTTCCTTAGATTTCTAACAATTGCAAAGGGGTGCTCAAATGAATAACACTGCCAACAGCATTGTCGCTGGTACTCGCCGCGGCAAGAGCGCTTTCCGCATACCTGCAGCCTTCCTGCTGGCCTGCTGCGCGGTATTGCTTTTCTGCTGTTCTGTTGTTGCGGTTGCGCAGGATCAGCAACAAGCCGCGCCGGCCGCCCAGGAGCAGCAGCCAGCCGCTTCGCCTGCCCCAGCCGCTTCGCCTGCCAAGGAGATGCCGCCCATGCCGGCAGCGCCTTCCGAGGGCAAGGCGATCATCTGCATCTACCGGCCAGGGGGAGCCGTCGGCTCCGCTGCTCATGACCATCTTTATGTCAATGGCATCTATCTGGCCACGCTGCTCAACGGCGAATATGCCTGGGTGGAGGTGGATCCGGGCACGGTCGTCGTTACCGGGATGGCAAAAATGTACTACGGACCCAGCATCATCATGTCCAGCGCCGCGGCGGTCAACCAGACCAGGGGCCAAGCCGAGAGAATTCGACTTCAGGCCCTGGAGGGGAAAATCTATTACATGAAATGGAGCTCCGGAATGTTCGCCTCGGGCATCAAGGTGACGATGGTCGAACCGGGGACCGGCACCAAGGAGATGCACAAGCTGCATCCTTCCAAGCCCGCGAATACGGGCGAAGACAAAGACGATACATCTGCCGCGCCGGCGCCAACGACAACTCCCGCGCAACCACCGGCAACTCCCGCGCAGCCTTGACGGCGCGCGCCGGGGATCGGGAATGAAGAGCAAGCGCGGATTCGTCATCCTTCTTGTGGTTGGCGTGTGCCTGCCGGCCGCTGCCGGCGCACAAGCGCGGAGTCTCAAGGATTCCATTGCGCAGTACGAGCAGGAGACCGCGAAGGCAAGGTCCGACCACAAGACGCGTGAGTTGATCCTCTATCTCAATCTTCTCGCCTCGGTCTATCGTGAGTCCGGGCAGTTGCAAAAAGCGCTCGACTCCCTCAATGAGGCGCTTCCCATCGAGCAGAAGGAGAACAGTGCGCTGGGTCAGGCCATGACCTTCAACACCATGGGGCAGGTCTACACCGATCTGGGGCAGGAAGACAAAGCCTTGTCGTATCTCAACCAGGCTTTGCCATTGTGGCAAACGGTGGGTCAGCGCACCGGCGAAGCTGACGCCCTCACCTCTATCGGCCGGGTCTACGAGAACGTTGGCCAGCATGAAGAAGCGCTCAAGAATCTGAACGATGCCATGGAGATCTGGCACGACGTCGACAACCCAGACACGTCCGTGGCCTCTGAAGCCGCTCCGAGCGGGCCTTCAGGCCGTGTCACACGAAGAATCGAAGCCGCGCGAGAGAAATTTACTGCGGCGGCCAACATCAACATCGTCAACGCCAGTGCCATTGGCGAGGCGGGAACGCTCGACGCCCTGGGTAGAACCTACGCAGATGAAGGCCAGGGCCGTGAAGCGCTCAAGTACTTCCAGAAGTCGCTTCCCGTCTTCCAGCAGAGTGGCGAGCGCGCGGGTGAAGCGCTGGTTCTGAACGATATGGGTCCGGCGTACGCCGAGGCCGGCCAAAAACAGAAGGCACTGGAATCTCTCAACCAAGCCCTCGGCATTTGGCGCGAAATCGGCAGCCGGCAGGGTGAAGCGCTCACGCTGAACGACATCGGGCGCGTCTACCGCGACCTCGGCCAACAGCAAAGCGCAATGGACTACTACAATCAGGCGTTGCCGATCTGGCGCGAGGTGGGAAACCGCAACGGCGAAGGGCTCGCGCTGAGCGACATCGGCCGCGCCTACGCCGACCTTGGCCAGCCGCACAAGGCGGCCGACTATGCCAGCCAGGCCTTGCCCATCTTTCGTGAAACCGGCAGCCGCCGCGGCGAAGCCATGACCCTGAACAACATGGGCAGGGATGACACTGATCTGGGAGAGCCGTCCGAGGCCATGAAGCTTGAGCTCCAGGCGCTGGCAATTTGGCGTGAAGTGAAAGACCAGCGCAACGAAGCCCAGGACCTGATGACCATCGCGTGGTCATACTCGGCGCTTCAGCAGCCCGAGAGTTCCCTGGCCAGCGCTCTCGCCGCCTTAGAGTTGGCGAAGTCTGTGGGCGATCCCGAGGTCGAGGGCGGTATCGAAACTTCATTGATGATGGGGTTCCGCAGGCAGCATCGCCTTGAAGAGGCCATCTTCTTCGGCCTTGAAGCGGTCAACTCCTATCAGCTGATTCGGAAAAACATCACCGGATTGGACAAGAGTCTTCAGGCCGGCTTTGCGCAATCCAAGTCCGGCACCTATCGCACGCTGGCCGAACTGCTCATTCAAGCCGGGCGCCTCGGCGAGGCGGAGCAGATTCTCGATCTCCTCAAGGAGCAGGAACTCAATGACCTTGTCCCCGGCTCCGGTCCGGGCGCCGGCGCCGTGGAAACGCCCAAGCTCTCGCCCGTCCAACGGGAGATCGAATCAATGCTGCCCGATCTGGAGAAAAAGGCCCGCGACATCGAGGAATGGAATCTCGAAGCGGCTCAGTTAGAGGCCAATCCTGCGCGCGCTGCCGCCGGCGATGCGCAGTTAAAAACGCTGGCCGCAAACCTGGAACAGGCGAAATCCGCAATCCAGGATCGCTTCGACCACACCATCATTCCGGAACTCGACAAGCAGTCAGCCACCGGCCAGTCCGCGGCCGGCGCGACGCAGAGCGTTCTCAAAAGCTCGCTCGCCAAACTCGGGCAAAACGTAATCGGCATCCGCGTGCTGCTCGGCGAGGATCACGCGTACGCGATCGTCGTCACTGCCAACTCGCGCCAGAAGTTTGAACTTCCCGCCTCCTCAGCCGATCTTCGCAGCAAAGCATTCGAGGCGCTCAAAGCCATTAGCTCGCCCTCCACTGATCCACGGCCGCAACTCAACCAGCTCTACACCATGATCGTGGCGCCGCTTGAAGACGAGTTGAAGACCATCGAAACGGCAAGTGGAGCGCAGGATAACGTCCCCACGCTGTTGTGGTCGCTCGACGACGCATTGCGCTACGTGCCCATGGGCGCGCTCTACGACGGCAACCATTACTTGGTCGAGCGCTTCCACAATGTCCTCTTTACGCCCGAAAGCTACGGCCATATCGCGGATGCGCCCCTCCCAGGCGCCGATGCGCCTAGGGCGCTGGCCATGGGACTGTCGAAGAGCTACGGCGGGATGCCTGCGCTGCCCGGCGTCATTCCCGAGCTCGACTCGGTCGCACACGATCCTTCCATCCCCAACTCGCACGGCCCCATGCAGGGCAAGATCCTGCCCGACGAAAAGTTCACGCTGGCCGCATTGAAGACCGAACTCGGCTCCGGCAGCGGGTTCCCCGTGGTTCACATCGCCAGCCACTTCGTCCTGATTGCCGGCAGCGGCGATGAACCTTTTTTGCTCATGGGTGGAAACGACGCGGGCGACGCCGACGGCTTTGAGTGGAACCTCTCTGACATGGAAAACTCGCCCGTCACCTTCCACGGAACGCGGCTGCTGACGCTCTCGGCCTGCAGCACGGCGAAGGATTACAAATCCCGAAACGGCTTCGAGATGGACGGCCTGGGCATGGTCGCCCAGCAAAAGGGCGCTGAAGCCGTTCTCGCCACCCTGTGGGACGTGAACGACCTCTCCACGAGCCGCATCATGAGCGACTTCTACGATCACTGGGTCAAGAATCCCGCCAAGGGCAAGGCTGAGGCGCTGCGCCAGGCCCAGCTTGCCTTCCTCCATGGCGCTTCGACTGCAACCGGCGCCAATACCGGCCGCGGCTTCGAATCCGTCGGCCTATCCTCGACGCAAGCTTCCAGCCTCGGCTACGCCCATCCATACTACTGGGCGCCTTTCGTCCTCATCGGCAATTACCAATAGCGCGCTCGGCCCATGAAAGGAACTCCATGACGAACTCATCGCTCCGTCTGCTCCCGCTCACCGCTTCGCTGCTCGCAGCAGTTTTAATTGCCCCATGCGCTCTCGCGCAGGAGGAAATCGCTCCTCCCCAAGGCAAGGGTCACGTTGTTGTCTTCGTCTCCGGAATCATGGGCCCCAAGCACGACAAGGCCCTTTCTGAGGCCATCGCCGCGCTCGGTTACGATGTCTACGTTTGTGACGGCAGGCAAATCGCCAAAATGCCGGGCGGCAATCTGCGTGCTGCCATTCAGGCGGCTCAGCAATTGCCGCACGCCCTGCCTGGCAAAGTTGCGCTCGTTGGCATTTCTCTCGGCGGCGGGTTTTCGCTGGCCCTGGGCTCAGAATGGCCCGACGTCGTCGCGGTGGACATCGTTTGGTACCCCGCAACCGGTTTTGCCGCCAGGCTTCCCGGTTTTACCAGGCGCATGTCCGTCCCGGTGCTGATGTTCGCCGGAGAATCAGACCATTTTGATAATTGCTGCCTGATCGAGACAGCGCGTGCCATTGAAACCAGCGCGAAAGCCAACAACGCGCCCTTCGAGCTCGTTACCTATCCCGGAGCCGACCACGACTTCATCAAGGGAGGAAGAAACTA
>JBEKAS010000018.1:0-37020 GCA_050015795.1 Occallatibacter sp.
CGGTGACGTCGTGCATGTCGCCTGTGGTCCATTCCTTGAGGACACCATCGACGAGGTGGGCGCGAATTTTGAGCGCGTCCTCGCCGGCAGCCGCGCCGGAGGGGTCGCCGGCTTTGGAATACGGCACTTTCCTCGCCGCGCCCAGGACGACATTGTGCGTCTTGCGCTCCGCTGCTGTTGATGCCGCCGTGGCGGCGGCAAAGAACATCGCGAAAAGGATCGCGATAAAGATAGATTTCCGCCGAGGGTGCATGAAGGCGAGTCTCCTGTTGATTCGTGAATCCGCTTCGTGCCCCGTTCTTCGTCAGGGACTTTTCCGCACGGATTCCTGGAAACACGCTCCTGGGAAAATGACGATTCCACGCTGGCGACGGGCCGAAGTGGAAAAGTGCTGCGCGATGATTCTAGCGCAGAATTAGCTCATCGCGGCTTCCACGGCGCGCGCGACGCGAAAAGCTGCGGCCTCGTGCAGATACGGCCTAAGACAGCTCCAGAAACTCATCAACAGTCAAACCGGCTGCACGGATTAGTTTCCGGGGCGTCCCAACCGAAAGTTCCTTGTGCTGTGGGACGGAAAGATCCGCGCGCACACCGTCTTTGGTCATCATGACATGGCTGCCGACCTGCCCTCTCACGGACCAACCAGCCCGCTCAAATGCCCTGACCGCTTCCTTGCCCGAGATATTGGCGAGTTGGCCCATCCTTCTCCCTCAAATCAGGACTGAAGCCGGCGAAATAGACAATCTCCCGCGTGGCCAGCTTTAGATAAGACCCAAACTCGCGGTAGGTCAATAGTCTTTTGAGAGATTAGACGGCGACCACGACAGGGGTTTGCTGCGGTGGAATTGAGCTGGCGGCCTTTTGATCCTCGGCCCAGAGCCAGCCCTTAATTGCCTCGCGGATGTTATCGAGAGCTTCCTTCTCGTCGCGTCCCTGTGAGACGCATCCCGGAAGGGCGGGACATTCCACGACGATCCAGCCGTCTTCCGCTTGCTCGATGGTTACGTGAAACATCATGCCCGACGCCCCTTCACTTTGATTTTACTCCAGATTCAGATCCCAGCGGCTTCGACGGCACGCGCGACGCGGAAGGCCGTGCTTTCGCCGAGATGGCGCGCCAGTATCTGCATGCCGACAGGCAGCCCCGCATTCGTCGTCCCACAGGGTACGGTGACGCCGCAGATGCCGGCAAGGCTGGCGGTGACGGTGTAGATGTCGGCGAGGTACATGGCCAGCGGATCGCCGGTCTTTTCACCGATTTTGAAGGCCGGGAAGGGCGAGGTGGGTGTCACGATGGCGTCGACTTCGGCGAAGGCGCGGAGGAATTCCTCGGCGAGGATGCGGCGGACCTGTTGCGCCTTCAGGTAGTAGGCATCGTAGTAGCCGGCCGAAAGCGCGTAGGTGCCGAGGAAGATGCGGCGCTTGACCTCGGCGCCGAAGCCCTCGTCGCGAGAGTGCGAGTACATGTCAGACAGCGTTGCCGAGCGCGGCGAGCGGTAGCCGTAGCGCACGCCGTCGAAGCGCGCGAGGTTGGCGCTGGCTTCGGCGGTGGCCACCAGATAGTAGGTGGGGACGGCGTACTTGGTATGCGGCAGAGAGACCGGCTTGACGGTGCAGCCGGCAGTTTCGAGCGCGGCGATTCCCTTTTCGATGGCGGCGCGGACTTGCGCGTCGAGGCCTTCGGCGAAATACTCCGCCGGAACACCGATGCGCAGACCCGCCGCGGGCTTGTCGCTTTGGGCGGCGTAGTCCTCAACGGGAGCGGGAGAGCTGGTGGCGTCCTTGGGGTCGTGGCCGGCGATAATGCCGAGCAGCGTGGCGGCGTCGCGCACGTTGGCGGCGAAGGGGCCAATTCTATCCAACGAGGACGCGAAGGCGATCAGTCCGTAGCGCGAGACGCGCCCGTAGGTGGGCAGCACGCCGACCACTCCGCAAAAACTGGCGGGCTGGCGGATGGAGCCGCCGGTATCGGTGCCCAGTGTGGCCACGGCGAGATTGGAAGCCACGGCCGCGGCCGAGCCGCCGCTCGATCCGCCGGGTACACGCTCGGTGTCGACGGGATTGCGCACCGGGCCGTAGGCGGAGTTCTCGTTGGAGGAGCCCATGGCGAATTCGTCGCAGTTGAGCTTGCCCAGGAGCACTGCGCCTGCGGCTTCGAGCCTGGCGACGGCCGTGCAGTCGTAGGGAGGCCGGTAGCCCTGAAGGATTTTGGAACCCGCCGTCGATGGCGTGCCCTGGACGACCATCACATCCTTGATGCCCATTGGAATTCCGGCGAGAGTGGGCAGCGGATCGCCTTTCTTCACGAGATCATCGATGCGCGCGGCCTGCGCCAAGGCGCGTTCTCTGGTTAGGCTGAGGTAGACGTTGAGCCGCGGATTTTTCTTCGCGATGCGCTCGTAGTACTCGTTGGCGAGATCTGCAGCCTTGGTGCGGCCGGCAGCAATCTCGTCGCGCAACGCGGCCAGCGTCTTCGGCTTCTCAACGTAGCTCTCGGAGGTGTTGGTTCCGGTTGGCAAGGGCGATTCCTTTGTGGTTTTCTGTTCCCTGTTCCCTGATCCCTGTTCCCTATCGTTCAATCACCTTCGGCACCTTGAAAAATGCGCCATCGGTTTCGGGCGCCTGGGCCATGACGGCGGCGCGCTGGAGCGATGGCGCGACGACATCCGGACGCGGCTGGGGAATCACAGCGTTTTCAATCTCGCCCACTTGCGCGAGCGGCTCGATGCCTGAGGTGTCGAGCTGGTTCAACTCGGCGACGTAGTCGAGGATGACGTTCAGGTCGCGGAGCATGGGCTCGATTTCTTCCGGCGCCAGCTCCAGATGCGCCAGCTCGGCGACGCGCTCGACATCTGCGACGGTTACTTTGGCAGTCATGCGCGGGCATTCCTTAGGGCGGCGTTTCCGCCGGCCTGGTTTGGGCGTTTTCTCGCGGCTTCCCGAAAAACAAGTATAGCGGCTGGCGCAGTGAAAGAAGTGAAGGAGTGAAGAAGTGAATGCGGCCGCGGTCAGTCGACGGTCAGAACCAGGTCTGCAGCATGCGAGATGCCGTTGGCGGTGACGGTGACGGGAATGGTGTAGGTGCCGGTGGGCGTGCCGGAGCTGCCGCCCGAGCCGCCGGAACCTCCGGTGCCGCCTGTGCCCCCGCCGGAACTGGTGCAACTGGAAATGCCGCAGGCGAGAACCGCGAGAAGGATGACAAGCTGAAACATTTTGTGGCGCCGGCGAATCGCGAGCGGCAGAAGCAGCAGACCACAAGTGAGCGGCAGCGCGCGCCAGAAGCCGGGCTTGCCCAATTTCGGCCTCCCGAATTCCGGTCTTTCGAGACGCACCTGGGAGCTGCTGGTGGAGATTTCGACCAGGACGTTGCCCTGCACGCCCGCATTAAGCGTTTGCTTGGTGGGGTTGAAGATGCAGAGCGCGTCAGTGGGAAGCGTGCCGCAGGCAAGGGTGAAAGTACCGCTGGAGCCGATTGGCGTAAGGGCCAGCGTGTAGTTGGCCTGCTGACCGGCGGCCACGGTCTGGCTGGAAGGGCCGGAGAAGGCAACGGTGAAATCGAAGCCGATTCCGGAGAGCGCGACGGTGGCCGGGGTGGCCACGGCCGTGGAACTGACGGTGAGCGACCCCGTGGCGGAGCCGCCGGTGCTGGGCGCGAAGACTACCGAGGCCGTGCAGTTGGCGCCCGCGGCCAGGCTGCCGGTGCAGCCGTTTTGCGCAACGTTGAAAGGCGCGGAGGCAGCCAGCGTCACCGAGCCGATGGCGTAATTGGAGGAGTTGGTGACGGTGACCGATTGCGCGGTGCTGGACTGGCCCGCGGCGACCACGGCAAAGGTGAGCAGTACGGGGTTCGCAGTGAGGCCACTGGCAAGCAGCCCGGAGCCGTTGAGGGGAACCGAGACCGGCGTCACGTCGGGAGTGGACGACGAAATGGCGAGCGTGGCATTGATGGAACCACCTGTGGCGCTGGGCGTGAAGAAGATCTGCGCCGTGCAGTTGGCGCCGCTGTTCAGCACGGCTCCGCAGGTGGTGGAGGAGACGGAGTAATTTGCGGCCGCGGAGCCGGTGAACGCAAAGCCGATGTTGGTCATGGGCGTTGAGCCGGCGTTGCCGATGGTGAGGGTTTGCGCCGCGCTGGCCACGCCGGGCTGCTGATTGGTGAAGGTGAGGTTCAAGGGAGTGACGCTGAAAACTGGCGGCGCTACGCCGGTACCGCTCATGGACACGGTCTGGGTTTGGAGGGCATCCGCGATGGTGAGAGTGCCGCTGAGCGCGCCCAGCTGCGTGGGAGCGAAAACGACGCTGATGGTGCAGTCCGCGGCCGCCGCCAACTGCGCGCCGCAGCTGTTGCTTTGCTGAAACTGGCCGCTCATGGAGATGGCAATGGCGGTAAGCGGCATGCCGCCGCTGTTGGTGATGGTGACGGACTGCGCCGCGGAGAGCTGGCCCACGGGCGTCGTGGGAAAAGCCAGCGAAGCGGGCGCAGGGAGATTGAGGGTGTCGGTGGGCGGAGTCGCGGCGATTCCGCTCAGCTGGACGGTTTGCGTCCCCGCACCGTCAATGAGGATAAGCTGACCGGTGAAGACGCCCCTCGTGGTGGGCGCGAACTCCACCTGCAACGGGCAATCGGAGTTGGCCGCGAGACTGGTGGTGCCGCAGCCATTGCCGGAGAGAATAAACGGCGGCCTGACTGAAAGGCCGTTGATGGGAATAGCCGCGCCGCTGTTGGCGACGGTGATCGTGACCGCGGAGGAGACCGTTCCCTCCTCGATCTGGCCGTAGCTTTCGCTGGCCGGGGTGAGAGTGACCGGGCCGGGTTTGGTTCCGGTGCCGTTGAGATCGACGCTGAGCTGGCCGCCATAGACGTTGGCGTAAATGATCATCTGGCCTGTAAGCGGGCCAACGGCCTGCGGCGTAAACGTGACCCAAATGGTGCAGCTGGAACCCGGAGCGATGGACTGATTCACGCAGCTGTCGGATTCGCCGAAGTCGCCGTTGACGGCAATGGAGGTGGGGGCGAGGGCGATGCTCCCGATGTTGAGGACAATGACATTGATCGCACTGCTCGTGGAATTGGAGCTCTGCTTGGCGAAAGTGTACGAGACGGGATTGACGGATGCGGCGCTGAGGGCTGTGCCTGCGGTGAACAGCGGAGTTTGCCAAATGCCGCGCCCATATGTGGCCGCGACCAGCACGTGCGCGGAGGCGGAAGCGGGAGCGGCGCTGAGAGCCACGGCGGGCGCGGCGGGAAGCCCGGTGCCGAAGGCCGACCAGCAATTGGAGGCCGTCGCCCCGCAGTTGGCAACCTCGGGAGTGAAGTAGACGCCGGTATCGGTGGCCACGTAGACCGTGTTGGCATTTTGCGGATCGACCGCCAGGCTGCTGGCAGGCGCGTAGGGCAAATTGGACGAGATGTCGGTCCAGATGAAAGACCCGTTGATGATAGTGCCGCGATACACGGTCTCAATTTCTTCTTGCTGATTGGGCATGCCTGCCACGGTGACATAGACCGTGTTGCCGCTGGCATCGTGGGAATCGATGGTGATGCTGGAGATGTCGAGGCCGTAGTAGTTGAGTGCGTGTACGCTGTTGACGACGGGATTCAGTGTGAGATCGTTCCAGGTGGGCGCGGAGCCAGAGGCGGGATTGTAGACGGCGCTCAAGACGTGGCCGGGCAGAATGGAGCCATAGGTATTGGAGCCGTACATGCCGGCGTAGACGATCTCGCCGCCGGAAGGCAGCGGCATCGCGGCCATGGAGCGGATGAGCGCGTCGCCGCTGCACGGGCCGGGGCTCGAAGCGTTGTCGAGGATGGTGCTGATGGCGTTGGCCGAACTCCAGCCCACGCCGTTGGCCGGCCCGCGCCAGATGCGGCAGGTCGCGATCAGCAGCTGCGTGCTGTCGACCGGATCGACCAGAAACGCCGCCGGGACAGGCATGGCATCGCCGCCCACATCCGCGGCGCTCACCACGGGAGAGTTGCCGAAGTCCGACGCCGTGCAGGGAGCGGCTTGCGAGCACAGATAGATGGCGACTCCCATCTGATCGTTGACGTACCAGTTGCTGCCGCTGGGATCGATGGCCACGGGACCGCCGTTGCCACCGAGAATCTGCGGCCAATCGGGCGTGAAGGTGGCTGCCGTCTCCTTGATGCCCGCCGCGCCGTTCACGCCCAGCCCGGCCATGAGCGTATAAGGGGTTAACGTGAAGGACGACAGGCCTTCCACCTCGGCCAGCGAACCGAGACTGCCATTCAGGTTCTGGAAATGCGTGGAGTCGCCGGAGGAACAGGCCGAACCGGTTTCGCCGATGGCGTCTGTCGAGCGCCAGAGGCCGCTGTCGTTGCCGAGAAAGATCTCCTGCGGGTTAGATGTGTTCCAGGCCAGCGCGTGCTGGAACTCGCCCACCTGGGCGCTCATGCAGGTGGTGGAGTTGGTGGTGTTGCGCCAGACGCAGCCCATGGCCAGGCTGCACTTCCACAAGTCGTTGGCGCCGGCCAGCACCAGCGTGTCCTGGCCGGAGGGAACCGCGGCCAGCGCGAGGTTGTAGTTGCCATTGGCGATGGTCGCCGCTCCCTCAAGCGTGCTGGTTTCAAGAGCGGTGGTATTCCATTGCTGAGCAAAGGTGATGGTGGAATTGCTGCAGGCACCGCCGCTGATCACGCACTTGTCCTGCCACAGGCCTTGATCCTGATTGTCGCCATCGACGGTCCAGGCGAAGGTGTCGCCGGATTGGGGATTGACGGCGAGCGCGCCGCGATAGATGGGGCAGGCTACGTCGCCGGAAAACGACGGGTTGGTGGGGCACATGACCGTGGTGAGTCCCGCGCTCGGCTGGTCGGCAAGGCGTGTCCAGGTGATGCCGTCGGGGGACTGGTAATAGCCGTGATAGCGCACCGCCGCGATGAAAAGCTGGCGCACCGGATTCCACACCACGGAGGTAGCCGCGTCGCCGTTGGGCCCGAGCAGCGGATTGCCGGGCGACTGCACCACCGCGCCGCTGCCGTCGCTAATGGTGGCCAGGTGCCACGTGGCGCCGCTATCGGAGGAGTAGTAGAGGCCCTCGCAGTTCACACCAGGCTGGTTCGCGTCCACCACATCGCCTTCGTAGGATTGCGTGACCGTAGCCACGACCAACTGGGGATTGACGGTACTCCAGGCAAAGCCGGCAAAACCTTCGCCCGAAAAGACCACGTCGCGGGTGCTGAGCCCATCTTCCGAGTCGGAGGTTCCCTGGATCAGGTTCCAGGTGTTGCCGCCGTCGGTGGAGCGCAGGATGCCGGCGCCGTAGTAGGAGTCGAGAACATCGTTGGGATCGCCGGTGCCGGCGAGAATCACGCCGGTCTCGCCTGGCTGCACGGTGAGCGCGCCGATGCTGATGGAGGCGTCCGCCGCTCCGCCGAGAGCGGTGAGAGCATCCGTCAGCGGGTTGAAGACGATGTTCGAAAGAGTGGACGTTCCGGCATTGCTCGATCTCCACACGCCGCCGCCGGTGGTGCCGATATAGAGGTGGTTGCCTGTCGAGTCGGAGGGATCGAGCGCAACGGCGGAGATGCGGCCGGTGACGAGGCCAAAATCGGGGGTAAGGACCGCGGTGGGGCCGAGAGGCTGCCAGGTGGTGCTGGCGGCGTTGTTGGTGGTGGTTTGCGCCGACGCTGCCATGGGACGGGCGGAAAGCCCGGCGCCGAGACGGTGAGGCGAGAGCGAGCGGGCTTGGGCGCGATGCCCAGGAACCACTCCGCGCTGCGCGAGAAAGTGCTGGGCGGCAACCACGCGCGGCGGAAGATGCTGCGGCAGCGGCGCGGATTGCGGCTGCGGTGTGGATTGCAGCGGCGGCGCGGATTTTGTGACGGATGGAGATCGGGGCGGCGCGAGGGGTTGTTGCGACCTAAGCGCGGGGCCCAAAGCCAGATCGACGAGAAGACCTGCGGCCAGCGCGCCGCGGGCCCATGCGGCGCGGTGTGGCCGCACAAGCGCAAGACTGCCGGACTTCCCTGCCTTGTGAGGACGGACAGGACGATAGACGATCGGATCGAGCATTGGCTCCGTGACGCGCACCCGAAACCGGATTCGCACTTCCCCTTGTCTGAAGATCTTCCAATGGGGATAAGCGCGAAAGCCATCGGATAACGCTCAACGAAACACGCAGCTTCCGGGAATGAATTTGTGGCCCATTATAGGACAGCGAAGAAGGGGGCAACGTGTGATTGAGGACACCAGTGTGGATGTGCCGCGGGGCGGGCCGGCGAGTTTGGCGGGAATTTGTGCCGGGGGCGGGTGCGGGGATCACGTGCGGGCGGCCTCTGAATTCCATTCTCAGCGAGTGTCGGGCCATGTAGGATGGTTGCGTTGCAAGCCGTGTGGGCGTCTCTCTCCCCGATTCGATCACTTCAAACTTCACAGCCAGGGTTTTCGATGAAACCAATTCTGTTTTCTCTGCTGCTGCTCTCCTTGGGCGTGGCGCTGCCCGCGGAAGACTACACGCTCGGGCGCGACTCACAACCGCAGGACGGAGTGCCTAAGGGCGCGGTGACAAAATTTGTGCTCCCACCGGGCAAAACTTACCCCGGCACGCCGCACAATTGCGCCGTCTACGTGCCGGCGCAGTACGACGCGAGCAAGCCCACGCCGTTCATGATTTTTCTCGATGGCAGCCAGGCGCTGGGCGACTCGATGCGCGTGCCGGTGGTCTTCGACAATCTGATCGCCAAGCATGACCTGCCGCCGATGATCGCGATCTTCGTCGATCCGGGGATTCTGCCTGTTGTGAGCGATCCAACGCAGACGGAAATCGCCCAGAACCGCTACAACCGTATTTATGAATACGACTCGCTGACGCCGCGCTTTGCCGAGTTTCTGCTCAACGAGCTTATTCCCGCGGTGGCCAAGAACTACAACCTGTCGAAGAATCCCGACGACCGCGGACTGAGCGGCGTGAGTACGGGCGCGGTGGGCGCATTCATGGCGGCGTGGAACCGGCCCGACCAGTTTCACCGCGTGCTGAGCTTCATCGGAACGTACGTGTCGATGAAGGGTGCCGACGCGCTGCCGGGGCTGGTGCGGAAAACCGAACCCAAACCCATTCGGATTTTCATGCAGGACGGCACGCAGGATCACATCGTGGCTCCGGAGCCGTTCGGGAGTTCGCCATTCGGAAGCTGGCCCATCAACAACCAGGTGATGTACGAGGCGCTGGAGTTCGCCGGCTACGACGTTAAGTTCGAGATGGGCACGGGGGCGCACAACACGCAGCAGGCAGGCGCGGTTCTGCCGGATGCATTGCGCTGGCTGTGGCGCGATTATCCCGCGCCGGTCGCGGTGCATGAGCCGGCAGCCGCGCACCAGCCCGGATACGACACGGCAAATCGCGTTTTCTCGACGATTTACCTCGACAAGCCGTGGACCGAGATCGGCGGCGCGTATGGGCCGGGCGAGTCAAGACCGGGCGAGTATGGGCCGAGGAGCCTGACCTCCGACAGCAAGGGGAACGTCTACTTTGCCGATGCCCCGAACGTCTACTTTGCCGATGCCCCGGCGGGAACGATTGACCGCGTGGACGCGGACGGCAAGGTGACGCAATTTGCGGAGCCGCCCAACGACGCGACCATCCTGCGCATGGGCGCGAATGGCAGGCTCTATACGTATCAGCAGTCGACGGGCGACATTGTTTCTTCGAACACGGCGACCGGAACGGCGAGCGACCAGAAGACGCTGGTGCGAGAGCTGGCCGGCGTCGACGATTTTGCTGTGACGCAAAATGGCACGATCTATTTTCTCAACCGATCGGAAACCACAATCGGCCGCATCGATACTGCAGGCGAGGTGCATGTGGCGCTGCGTTTGACGGACCTCAATGGCGAGTTGGTTCTCCCCAGCGCCCTCGCGCTCTCGCCCGACGAGTCGCTCGTGGTGTTGACCGACGCGTTTGCGCGCTTCAGTTGGTCGTTCCAGATCGCCGCCGATGGGACGCTGGTCAACGGCGAGCCCTTTTACCGCATGGAGATGCCGGACACGACCATGCTCGGCGTGACGAGCGGCGTTCTCGACGCTGCGGAAGATACGGAAGGAGCGGTCTACTTCGCAACTCCTCTGGGCATCCAGATCTGCATGGAGAACGGCCGCGTGATGGAAATTCTGAATCCGCCGATCCCTGGCGGAGGGCCGCTCACGGCCATCACCTTTGCCGCCAATGAAAATGCCAGCTGGATTTACGTTGCGCAGGACGGCAAACTCTTCCGGCGGCACGTGAAAGTGACCGGCGCGAATGCGTGGACGGTAGTCAAGCCGCCGAAGCCGACGTTGTAAAGGCAGGGACCGATCCGTACCGCCGGTCTCCTGACCGGCTGTCGTGCGGGCGTCCACGCCCGCACATGCATGCGAATGTCCGCCACTAAACGCAAAGGCCGCCCTCAGGCGGCCCTCAAAGCTAAACGCTAACGGCTAAAAACTGTATTCACTACCGCCCGCAGGCGGCCCTGTTCCCTGTTCCCCCAATCCCTGTTCCCTGCTTCTACCACCGCCCCCACGCCCGCGTGAAGTAATCGGCCAGCGTCATCCCAACCAGCACCAGGAACATGAAGAAGCCCGATGCCACGGTGAGCTTGGTGAGCTTGGGGCTGTACTTCACGTGCATGAAGAAGAGCACCACCAGCATCATCTTCGTGGTGGCGATGGCCAGCGCGACCACCGGATTCCAGAACAGGGTGAGGCCGGGGGCGATATGCCACTCGCCAAGATCGAAGTAAGAAGCTAACACCGTAAGCGCCGTGCCCACCAGCAGCGCAGCCAGAATGATCATGTACGTGACAGGGCTTACGATGTGGTGTTCCTGCTCGTGTTGTTCCTGCTCGCGTTCTTCACTCATGCCACTTCTCCTCTCGCCGCCGATCTAACTCCGCTAACTCCGCCAGCGCCGCTAACTCCGCTATTTCTCGTCAGTGCCTGCTGATCAAATACAGCAGGGCGAAAAGATAGATCCAGATGATGTCGACAAAATGCCAGTAGAGGCCGAAGTTCTCAACAAATGTGACGTGCCCCGTGGTGTAAGCCCCGGCCTTGGCGCGAAAGAGCATGAACACCAGGATGCCGACGCCAATCACCATGTGCAGCGCGTGCATGCCGGTCATGGCGAAGTAGAGGAAGAAGTACTCCTCGGTCTTCTGCGCCATGTCGGGCAGGAGCGCGGCGTCGTGATACTCCTTATAGACTTCGGGGTCCGACTGCGGATTGATGAACGACTGCACACTGTAGTGCTCGCCGGGAATGTGGTGCTTCTCCCACTTCTCGTGCCACTCGATGCCCTTGATGCCCAGGAAGGTGAGGCCGAAGAGGAGCGTGAGGCCGAGGTAAAGCACCAGCGATTTCCTGCGCCGCATCTCCGCCGACCAGACGCCCATGGCCATGGTGAAGCTGGAGGCGATGAGGACGGCCGTGTTAGCCGTGCCCCAGAAGATGCTCAACTGGTGCGAGCCGGCGACAAAGGCCTGGTAGTACCAGTTGCGCATGATCAGGTAGGCGGTGAAGAGGCCGCCGAAGAACATGATTTCGGTGAGCAGGAAGATCCACATGGCGAAGTTGGTGGCGTCAAACTGCTGATCGACGGTCTCGAAGTGGTGGCGCTGATACGGCGGATGCTCCCCGTGAGCGGAGTTAGCGGTGTTAGCGGAGCTAGCGGAGTTAGAAAGCGCCTGGCCGCCGTTCGCGATTGCGGTGCTATCCGACACTCGCCACCTCTTTCTCCTGCATCTTCTCCAGCCACTCGTAGTCGTAGGCTTCGTGATCCATGATGGGAATCTCAGTGAAGTTCTCGGTCAGCGGCGGCGACTGCGTCTGCCATTCGAGCCCCGTGGCCTGCCAGGGATTGTTGCCCGCTACTGCGCCGTATTTAAGCGACCAGGTGAGGTAAAGGATGGGCAGCAAATAGCCCACGCCGAGAATGGTCGCGCCCGCGGTGGAGAAGACGTTGAGGGCCTGGAACTCCGGCGGGTAGGCGGCGTAGCGCCTCGGCATGCCCAGCATGCCGAGGATGAATTGCGGGAAGAAGGTGAAGTTGAAGCCGATGAAGGTAACGATAGCGGCAAGCTGCGAGATCTTCTCCGGATACATGCGTCCGGTCCATTTGGGCCACCAGAAGTGCATGCCAGAAAGGAAGGCCATCAACATGCCGCCGACCATGACGAAGTGGAAGTGAGCGACGATGAAATACGTCTCTGTCAGGTGAATGTCGGTACCTGTGGTTCCGAGAAAGACGCCGGTCAGGCCGCCGATGGTGAACAGGCCCATGAAGCCGAAGGCGTAGAGCATGGGCGTCTCAAAGGTGATGGAGCCCTTGTAGAGCGTGAAGGTCCAGTTGAAGATCTTGATGGCCGAAGGCACCGCGACCAGCATGGTGAGCAGCGAGAAGATGAGCGCCGCGTAGTTGGAGATGCCCATGATGAACATGTGGTGGGCCCAGACAAAGAAGCCGAAGACGGCGATAGCCACCGAGGAGAACGCCACCGCCGTGTAGCCGAAGACGCGCTTGCGGCTGAAGGTGGACACCACCTCGGAGATGACGCCCATGCCGGGCAGAATCATGATGTAGACGGCGGGGTGCGAGTAGAACCAGAACAAGTGCTGGAAGAGAATCGGGTCGCCGCCTTTGGTCGGATCGAAGACCCCGATGCCGAACGCGCGTTCCAGGATGACCAGCACCAGCGTGATGGCCAGCACCGGCGTGCCCAGCACCATCAGGATCGAGGCCGCGTAGTTCGACCACACGAAAAGCGGCAGCCGGAACCAGGTCATGCCCGGGCAGCGCATCTTGTGGATAGTGACGATGAAATTCAGCCCCGTGAAGACCGAGCTGAAGCCGGCAACGAAGGCGGCCATCGCCGTGGAGATGACATGCGTGTTTACGTAGTGCGTTGAGAGAGGGGTGGTGAAGGTCCAGCCCGTGTCCACGCCCCCGCTGGCCATGACGTAAATGCCCATGACTCCGCCGATAATGTAGAGGTACCAGCTCAACAGGTTGACCTTGGGCAGCGCCAGGTCCTTGGCGCCGATCATCATGGGGATCAGGAAATTGCCCAGAGTTGCGGGCACCGACGGCACTAGAAAGAAGAAGATCATGATGATGCCGTGCATGGTGAACACCTTGTTATAGGTGTCAGCGGCCATCAGGCTGGTCTGCGGCGTGAGCAGCTCCAGGCGAATGAGTCCCGCCAGAGCCCCGCCGATAAAAAAGAAGAACGTGATCGAGATCAGGTAGAGCGTGGCGATCCGCTTGTGGTCGCCGGTAAGCAGCCAGCTGAGCAGGCCGTTCTCCCTGGTCAGGAAGTTCATCCTGGGGATCCTGGCCGTTGATTGATCGGGAAGACTGACGATGGTGCCAGCGCTCATGGCTTGACCTCCTTCTGTGCCGCGGGCGCCTTGGCAGCCGGCGCCGCTTTACCGCCTTCGCTATCGGGGAGCAGGTCGGTGGTGTTGATAGTTTGCTGAACGCGATAGTCGGAATCGAGATTCTTGATGTACTCAACCAGGGCGATGACGCCTTCTTCGCTGATCTGCCCCTGGTAAGTGGGCATGATGGGCGCATAGCCCTGCGTTGTGTGCTGCGACGGATTCAGGATGGCATCGCGCAGGTAGGCGTCGTCGGCGGTGACGGCCTGTCCGGTCGAAAGGGTGAGCTTGGCGTTATAGACATCGGCTAGGCTGGGGCCGCGCGCGTCGGGCCGCGTGTTGTGGCAGGCGTTGCAGCTCAGGCTCGAAAACAGCCGCTCGCCATCCTGCGCCAGCGAGTTGCCGCTGGTCGAGCTCTCGAGCCACTTCTTGTAATCTTCGGGCGTCATCACAATCACGTCGCCGATCATCTCTGAGTGGTCGGTGCCGCAATACTGGGTGCAGAAAAGGTGATAGGTTCCAACTGCCGTGGCTTCGAACCAGACCGTTGTGTAACGGCCCGGAATGGCCTCGCGCTTCACGCGGAATGCGGGGATGGAAAAGCTGTGGAACACATCCTGCGAGATGAGCGTGATCTGGATGGGGCGGCCCATGGGCACGTGCAGGGCGTTGATCTCGTGCTGGCCTCCGGGATGCTCGGCCTTCCACATCCACTGCTTGCCCACCACGTAAATGTTCATGGCGTTGGCCGGCGGCGTGTAGATGCGGAAGTAGAGCAATGCGCCCCACACAAACATGACCAGGAACAGGCCCAGGGGAATGATGGTCCAGGTGGCTTCAAGCAGCGTGGAGCCCTCGATCTGCACGGCCTGCGGATGCCGCTTCTTGCTGTAAAGGATGGAGAAGCCCACAATCAGCAATACGACGATCGTCAACCCGATCAGGCTGACCAAAACCATAAAGAAAAAGAGTGCGTCCGACTGAGGCGCGACCGTCGACGCCTCCGGCGGAAAGAGCGCAAAGTGCTCCAACCACTTCCGGAGAAATTGCCAAAGTACTGGGCTGATGTGGTCCATTCCGTTATCCGTTCACCTTTTTTGCTGTCCCGTGAGGCAACTTGGTCCAATCGTGACCGTACTTGAAGTCGCGGCGGAACATGATCAGCATGAAACCGCCCAAAAGCACGACTGTGACTAAGCCCCCGAGCTGCACCACCCGCGCAATGATCAGATCGTGCCTGTTGGATTCGGGGTTGTAGTGGTAGCAGTAGGTAAGAATGTTGTCCACCGGGGAGCCGATGCGATTGGAAGAAGCTTCGTCGAGGCCCAGCAGCAGATCCTTGGGCGAGTACTCGACTCCCATGTAGTACTGGGCCAGCTTGCCCTCCGGAGTGACGATCTGGATCGAGCTGGCGTGCGCGAACTGCGTGAGCTTGCCGTCGGGGCCGGGAATTTTGACGTAGCCAAAACCAACCGCGTTGGTCAGCGCGTCGATGTTGGGCTGCGTGCCGGTAAGAAAATGCCAGCCGTTGGCAGTTTCAGGGCGGCCGTAGCGCTTGAGATAAGTGCGCTTCTTAGCCGCGGCCAGATCCGTGCCCTCGCTGGGATCGATGCTGACCACGATGATGTTGAAGTCTTTGCCGGGAATGTAGCGCACCATTTGCAAGGCGCTGGTCAGGCCGTTGAGCTCCTCCGAGCAGAGCATGGGGCACTGGTAGTAGACCAGCGCCAGGATGGCCGGCTTTTTGCCAAAGTAGCTGGCCAGCGCTACCGGCTTGCCCGCGTCGTCGGTAAACGTGAGGTTCAGCGGCAATTGCGTGTTGAGATGCTGCGCGATGCCGACGCCCTTGAGGATCGACGGCGCCTGGTCGTTGGGCTGGCCCGCTTGCTTGTCGCCGTAGCCCGAAACCTGCGCGGAAAGGAGCGGAGCGGCGAGCGAGAGAATCGATGCGACGGCTATCAACGCCGCGCGTTTCGCGAATCGCATTGTCTGGCTCATGATTCTCTCCTTTCTCCGGCCCTTCCGGCCTTAAGTCTTGCTGTCAAATGCTCCAAATTCGTTCCGCGCTTTCCGTTCGCTGAGGGTCTGTTCCCTAATCCCTGTTCCCTGTTTCCTGCTTCTCCTCTTCCTGCTCAAACGCAGTGCGTGCAAAGCCATTGGTCAGCGGAACGGGAACTGTCGGCGTGCTGTCGCCGGTCATAAGCTGTGTTGGGGCCGCCTGCGTTTGCACAGGCTGGGCCACGGGCAATCCCCGCTGCGCAATCAATTCCATGGCGCGTTCGATGGGAATCCGCACCGTGCCCTTCGACTCGTCGACCCAGGTGTAGTTCGAGAGCAGCAGATCTTCCCGCGCGTGCAGGTCGGCAACGTCCTGATTGCCGTCGTCGCTCTGGACCCGCGGCGTGGGAAAGCTCTGGGTAATCTCCGCCATCTTGTTCTGCAGCTCGGGACTGGACGGGAAGTTGCCGAGTTGGCGCACGTCCACGGTCTTCGTCCACTTGCTATTGGGCCCGTCTTCCTTGTTCATGCGGGCGTTGATCACCTTCCCGATGCCGTAGCAGAGCACTCCGCCGACCACGACAAAGATGGTCAGCGCGGTAATAAAGACCAAAATGCCCGTGACCCCGACGTCGCTCCGCTCATAGCCCAGCGAGGCGTCAACTTTCTCCGGGGCGACTTTGTCCCGATCCGGGCCTTCAAATACGTTATGCCCAGGTTCGTCATGCCCAGGTTCGTCATGCCCGTGTTCGTCATGCCCGTGTTCGTCATGCATTGACATGTTCAGGCTCCAGAATCTCCTGTAGATGCGGATCGTTCACCTGCAACAGCGGCCGCGTCTTCAGGCGGGTGCAGTAATAGGCCAGCCAGAAGCAGAACATTGCAGCAGGCACGGCAATGTACTCGAGAATTCCCCAGCTGAAGTGGAGATTACGCGCCGCGTCCTTGAAGTTAGGCTCGATGAGCCAGAACATGTCGAAGGCGCGGGCGAACACCATCCACTGGCACACGCGCAGCAGGCGTTTCTTGTTGCGCTTGAGGTCGCGCGAGAGCAGCATGCTGAAGGGAATCACCCAGTGGAAGATGAAGTCGAGGGTGATGATGATGCCCCAGCTGCCGCGAATGCGATCCAGGTACCAGTTGATCTCGCCGGGCAGGTTGCCGGACCAGATGATGAGGAACTGGCCGAAGTTCAGATAGATGTTGAGCATGACAAAGGCAAAGGTGAGCTTGCCCAGGTCATACTGCTCGGTCTGGCGCAGGATGGTCTTGAAGGGCTCGGCGCGGGAGAGCGAGATCGCAACGATGATCGAGAAGGCCAGCACCAGATAGCCCTGGCCTACCAGGAACAGCAGGCCGTAGACCGAGGAGAACCAGGTGGGATCCAGCGACATCACCCAGTAGATGGCGCACGCCGTCATCGTGATGGCGTAGACGACGATGCCGGGGCCGCTGATGTTCTCAAATCTCTTGATCCAGTAGGGCGTGTTCTCCGGCGTGTCGGCCTCGCGCTTGAGGGCGAGCGCGTTGAGGCGCACCGCGTAGAACGCCCAGATGGCGAAGCAGAGCAAGCTAACCGCCCAAAACATGTCCTCATTCAGCATGGGGCGCTTGAAGTCGATGCAGTGGGCCTGGATTTCCGTGATGACCCCATTCTTGAGGGCCGCGGCGGTGTCTGCGGCCGTGGTGAATTGCGCCCACAGGTAGAGCCGCTTCATGAAGAGGGCGATGACCAGCCAGTAGACGAAGATGACCGGCAGGGTGCGGCTGAGAGCTTCGAGCGGACGGCGCAGCAACAATCCCCACTTGCCGCCGGAGCAGTACTGCACCATGAGCAGCGCGAGACCGCCGATGCAAAGACCCCAGGTCCACATGGTGCCTAACGTCCAGGCGCGCAGGAAGTGATCCCAGCCCAGATGGTCGGGATCCTGTGCCTGGCCCAGGAATCCCAGGATCACCGCGATCACGGCGAAGATTGCTCCGGTCACGAGCGCGCGAGACTTCCAGGCGTCGACAAAAGCCGGCGCGCCGAGTTCTGCGGGAAGCCCGTTAGCGTGCGGGTTGTGAACCTTATCCATTTACGTTCGTCCTGTTTCCTTGCTCCCTTAGTCCCCGTTCTCTAGTCCCTTAGTCCCTCAGTCCCTTAGTCCCTGGTCCCTTTCATTTCTTCCCCGCGGCGGGCGGAGCCGTCCTGGGAATCGAAACTGCGGGGTCGCGGGGATAAGCCGGCGCCATGCCCGGCGTTCCCTGGCTGGCGATGGGCTTGTAGGCCTGCACCGCCGTCGCCGGCAGAGGCCAGGGCTGCGCGTACTCCGGATGCCCTTCGCCGGTTGCAATGTCCTTGAGGTTCCTGATCTGCGTGCCGGTGGGCACATCCTTGGCCGTGGCTGCCTGACTGAGCTGCAGGGCGCGAATGTACGCGGCCACGGCCCAGCGATCGGCTGGCGGCAACTGCGACGAATAGTCGGGCATGGCGCCGTAGCCATGCGTCATCACGTAAAAGTAGTGCGAGAGGGGCTGCGACATGCGTACCGAGTCGTGAAGATTGCCGGCGGGCTTGAAGCCGCGCTGCACAATCTCGCCCAGCCCGTTGCCCACACGCGAGTGGCAGGGCGTGCAGTACACATTGAAGCGTTCCTGGCCGCGCTGGAGCACTTCCATCGTCACCGGAATCTCGGAGGGCATCTGGTCGAGTTCCTGGCGGTAGCCGTTGGGGCCCGGCACCACGCCGGTGTAGAAGTAGCTGTCTTCGTGGAGCTGGCCGCGAGCCACGGTGTCAAGAACCTGGGGCCGCGCGCCGCGATGGTCGGCGAAGAAGTCGGAGCCGCGCTGCGGATCCATCTTGGGCTGGTCCTGCATGTCCTGCCGGCAGCCGGCAAGGAGGAGAAGCGCGGTGAGTCCGGCGAGGAGAGCTGGTCTCCCACCCTTTCGCAAAAGACGCGAAAGGACGGGGCACCCGCCCTGTTCCCTGTTCCCTGTTCCCTGTTCCCTGTTTTCGAGGTGGTTCATCAGTACTCCACCTCCACAACCGAACTTGGCTTGAACTTTTCCAAATAAGCCTTGGTTTCGGCGCGATCGAACTTGGGATCGAGCGCCTCAAGGCAGAGGAAGAATTTGTCAGTAGTAGCGCCGTCGCGGAAGTTGGGCGCGTTGAACAGCGGATGATAGAGCGCCGGCAACCCGTTCAGCGCGAGCATGCCGAAGGCCGCCGAGAGGCCGGCCCAGAGAATGGTCCACTCATAGGTGGGCACAATGAAGGCCGGCCACGAATACATGGGGCGTCCCGCGATGTTGAGCGGATAGGCGAGCACCGAGACCCAGACTTGCAGCAGGAACATGGCCGCGCCGCCCATCAGGCCGCCGATCAGCGTCAAAAGCGGCACCTTGTTGCGATGGAAGCCGATGGCTTCGGCCGCTTCTTCCACGGGATAGGGCGTATAGCAGTCCATGCGCCGCCAGCCATCCTGGCGCGCTTGTTGCGCGGCTCTCACCAGATCGCCCGGGGTCTCGAATTCGGCCAGCAGGCCGTACACTCCTTCGCGTGCGGGCATCAGTCACCAGCCTCCACTGCCGATTTGGGCTTGATTTTGGCCGCGGGCAGTAACATGCGAATTTCGTTCATCGGAATCATGGGCAGGAAGCGCACAAACAACAGGAACAGCACGGTGAAGAAGCCGAGCGTGCCCACGAAAGTCATGTAGTCCCACTTGGTCGCGCGATAGGTTCCCCAGGACGAGGGCAAAAAGTCGCGGTAGAGGCTGGTCACGACGATGACGAAGCGCTCAAACCACATGCCCGTGTTGACCACGATGGAAATGAAGAACATGTACGCGATGTTGGTCCTCAGCTTGCGCGACCACAGCGTGGTCAGCGGAATCACCAGGTTGCAGGTGATCAACACCCAGTAGGACCAGCCCATGGGACCGAAGGCGCGATTCCAGAAGGCGAATGCCTCCCAGTGATCGGCCGAGTACCACGCCATGAAGGCTTCCATGGCGTAGCCGTAAGCCACGATGAAGCCGGTAACCAGCATCACCTTGCCCATGTTGTCGATGTGGCGCTCGGTGACCAGCGACTCCAGGTGATAGAACTTGCGCAGCGGAATGGCCAGCGTGAGCACCATCGCGAATCCGGAGTAGATGGCGCCGGCGACAAAGTAGGGCGGGAAGATTGTGGTGTGCCAGCCGGGCAGAACGGCTACCGCGAAATCGAAGCTAATGACGGTGTGCACCGAGAGCACCAGCGGCGTGGCCAGGCCCGCAAGCAGCAGTGATGCCGTCTCGTAGCGCATCCAGTGGCGAGTCGAACCGCGCCAGCCCACGCTCAGTAGCCCGTAAAAATACTGCGCGAACTTCGATTGCGCGCGATCGCGCATGGTGCCGAAGTCGGGCACCATGCCGATGTACCAGAACACAACCGAAATGGTGGCGTAGGTGGAGACCGCGAACACGTCCCACATCAGCGGGGACCGGAATTGCGGCCAGACCGTCATGGTGAAGGGCAGCGGCAGCAGCCAGTAACCCAGCCAGGGACGGCCGATGTGAATGACCGGGAAGATAGCGGCGCAGGCCACGGCGAAGATCGTCATAGCTTCGGCAAAACGGCTGATGGAGTTGCGCCAGCCCTGCTTGAAGAGCAGCAAAATCGCAGAGATCAGCGTGCCGGCGTGGCCGATACCGATCCACCAGACGAAATTGATAATCGCAAAGCCCCAAGCCACAGGTTGCGTAATGGCCCAGATGCCGACGCCCTTGAGGAACAGCCAGGTGAGCGCCACCATGAGCATGGTGGCGCCGCCGCCCATCACCGTAAACAGCGCGAACCATCCCATGGGCGTGTGCGGCGTGAGCACGATCCGCGTGATCTTCTCGGTGATCGACCGGAAGGTCTGGCCCGGCGCGATCACCCGGTATTCGCCGGTTGCGGGATCGACCCATTGGTCAGCGGGTTTTACTTCCTTGGTCGCCATCGTCGCCTGTTTTTCGTTTCCTTAGTCCCTTAGTCCCTCAGTCCCTTAGTCCCGCTTCACGCCGGATTGTGTTCCACCGGCGTCTCTTCGAGTTCCTGGTTCAGGTTCAAAACTTCGGCCACGTAAGTGGTGCGCGGACGGGTATTGATGTCAGCAATGACCTGATAGCTGCGTTGCTGCGCGCGTAGTTTGGTCACCTTGCTGTCTTTGTCGTTCTTGTTGCCGAAGGTGATCGCGCTTGCCGGGCAGGCCTGCTGGCAGGCAGTCACGATCTCGCCGTCGCGAATGTTGCGATTCTCCTTGTCGGCCTCGATCTTGGCCGCCGAAATGCGCTGGATGCAGTAGCTGCACTTCTCCATCACGCCGCGCGAGCGCACGCTCACGTCGGGATTGCGCATCAGCTTCAGGCTCTCGGTCTCGTAATCGGAGTAGAGCAGGAAGTTGAAGCGGCGCACCTTGTAGGGGCAGTTGTTGGAGCAGTAACGGGTGCCCACACAGCGGTTGTAGACCATGGTGTTCAGGCCTTCCGGCGTGTGCACCGTCGCGCCCACCGGGCAAACCTGCTCGCACGGCGCATTTTCGCAGTGCTGGCAGGCCATGGGCTGGAAGTGTGCGCGCGGCGCGGCCAGGTCGCCCTCAAAATAACTATCGATGCGCAACCATTGCATGTTGCGCCCGATCCTCACCTGCTGCTTGCCCACCACGGCAATGTTGTTTTCGGCATAACAGCTCACGATGCAGGCATTGCAGCCCGTGCAACTGTTCATATCGATGGACATTGCCCACGCGTTGGCCTCGTTGTACTCCCAGTTGGGGAAGAGCGAGGTATCACTCGTCGGCGTGTCGCGGCCTTCGCCCTCGTGCGCGAAGTTCGGATTGGCCTTGAATTCTTCAAGCGAAGCGTAACGAATAATGCCGCGCTCGCCGATCGCCTCATCGGCTTCGAGTGAATTGTTGTTCTGGCCCTTAGGCTGCCCGAACATCTCGCCGCGATGATCCTGATAGTGGCTCTTGGTGATGGCGATGCCCCACCTGCCCTCGACCTTCTTCACCGCGCCCGTCGCGTAAAACGGCGCCCAGGTGTTGCGAATCAGATAGGCGTTGAATCCAGCTCCACCGCCCACCCTGCCTATCTGACGCCCATATCCAAGATAAACAGTGATGGAGTTATCGGGATGGCCGGGCGCAACAATCACCGGAGCCTTCACGCGGCCGTTGCCCACGGTGATTTCGATGATGTCGTCTTCTTCAAGGTTCCACTTGGTCAGCGTGGCGCCGGAGACGATGGCGGCGTTGTCCCAGCTCAAGCTCGTGACCGGCTTGGGCAGCTCCTGCAGCCAGCCCACGTTGGCCCAGCGCCCGTCGTAGACGTTCGGGTCGGGACGGAAGATAATCTCGATCGAATCCTTCGACGTGGGCGTGGGAATTGCGCCGCTGAAGGCGCCAACGCTGGACTTGGTCGGCGCAGCCGTAACCGTATCCGCAATCCACCCATCGTGCAGCGCCTTGCGCCACCCGGTTTCGAAATCGCCCTTGATGACGGTCTTCCACGTCTCGCGCACCGCATCGTACGGGCTCACCATCGGCTCATTCAGCAGCGCCTGGAAAACATGATGCGCGGAGCGCCCGCCGTAGAGCGGATCGATCATCGGCTGCACAACGGAAACCGTGCCGTCATACGATCTTGAATCGGACCACGACTCAAGATAGTGCGCCGCGGGAATGTGCCAGTGCGACTGCTGGCCGGTCTCGTCGTAGTGCGAGCCGAGATGCGCAACCGTGTTGGCCTTGTTGAACGCGTCGGCAAAACTCAGATCGGCGGGCGCGTCGTAGATCGGGTTGGCATTGAGAATCACCAGCCAATCCACCTTGCCCGCATTGAGATCCGCAACAAGCGCCTTGAAATCGCCAAGCTGGTCGCTAGGCAGCGGAATCGCCGGCTCGGAGCTGACAAAAACCGCCTTGCCCACGTTGCCGAGCGCGTTATTGATGGCCATCGCCAGCGCCACGACCGATTCATCCTGATAGAGCCCAGGAATTACCGCGCACTTGCCAGCGTTGGCTTTCAGATCCTTCGCGAGCGCAGCCAAAAACTTTTTCTGCTCATCAGTCCACGCATACGCGGGAGCATTCACGCTAGGAACGCCAACCGCCTGCGCAAGAGCCGCCGCGAATGCCGGAACCTCGCTGGCCCGCAGCCCCAGCCGATGCTCGGCCTTCATGCCCGTAGTCGTCGTCGAGCTTTCCACCGCGTACAGCCGATTCATGCCGTTTTCCGGCTGCTTGCGGCGGGCGGCGTAGTCGCGCACCAGCTTGTGGAAGCCGGGATAGCTCGCGCCGGAGAGGAAATCGGCGTCGAGCGAGACGATCACATCGGCCTGGCTCAGGTCGTACTGAACATTGAACCCGCTCGCGAGAAACGTCCCCGCAATCGCAGGCTCATACTGCACCAGCTTCGCCTTGGGAAAAGCTTTCTGTACGTAGCTCCACTGCCTCGCCAGCGTGGGCGAGGTGATCGTCGCACTCAGGAAGTAGATGCCGGTTCCGTCCGTGGTCGAGATCACCTTATCGCGGAAGGCTTCGGCAAATTCGGCCCACTCGCGGCTCTCGCCCTTATAGGTGACGTGCTGCGAGCGGTCGGGATCGTACAAGTCGAGCAAAGTCCCCTGCGAATAGGGATCGGAGCCGCCGTGGTTGTAGGCGTGCTCGGGGTTGCCATCAATTTTGATAGGACGGAACTCGTCCGACTTCACCAGCAGCGGCACCGCGCCGGTCGCGAACGGATGCGCCGTGGCAAAGTACATGGGCTTGCCCAGAATCAGATCTTCCGGCGCCTTGATGTAGGGATAAATGGGCTCGTCGGGCTGCTTGGTGCAGCCGGCCAAACCGGCCAGCGCCACGGATGCGCCCATCAGCTTCATGAAGCCGCGGCGCGAGACGGGATCGATCCACTCCTGCGCGGCCGTTGGAAATTCGCGCTCCACGGCGGCCTGAAATTCCGGCGTGTTGGCCAGCTCGTCGAGCGAGCGCCAGTATTTCTTGCTTTTCGTGCCCTTCAGCTCGCGCCTCACCTGTTCGAGAGTCATCGGTTCTTTCATCTCGCTGCTCATCGGTGGCACACCTCGCAGCTGGTCAGGTCCTTCGGGGTGCGAATCTTGTAGTGAACTACCAGGAATTTGCCCATGTCCTCCTGGCTCAAGAACTTCTGGTAAGCCGGAGCAGCCGGAGGCAATGCGGCGGCGACGTCGCCCGCCAGCCCCTTTGCGCCCGCGCCGAGCATCGTCATCGAAGCCATCTGGGAGCCAGCCGAACCCGGATCCTTTTGCGTGCAGCTCACGCTCTGCGCCGTGGGCACGCCCGATTTGCCGTCAGCGGCCGCGCACCACACGGGCCGGTCTTCCGTTGGGCCCTCCCACGCCATGTTGTAAATCTCGCTGGTGGGCCGCAGATTCTTGGCCGGATTCCTATGACAATCCAGGCACCATTCCATTTGCAGGGTATTCTGCTCGTACATCAGCGGCATCTCGTCCACTCGGCCGTGGCAGCTTTCGCAGCCGATGCCTTTGTTCACGTGAATCTCGTGGCTGAAGTAGACGAAATCAGGCAGGTCGTGCACCTTGATCCAGGGGATGGACTGGCCGGTGTACCAGCTCTGGCGCACGGGCTCGAGCAGTTGCGCATTGGTCCAGATCTGCGCGTGGCAATTCATGCAGGTGCGCGTGGGAGGAATGCCGGCGTAGCTCGACTTCTCCACAGTCGTGTGACAGTACTGGCACTGCAGGCCGAGGCCCTGGACGTGATGCTTGTGGCTGAAGGGAACCGGCTGCTCCGCGCGCTGCCCCTGCCGCGTGACCCACGGCGAGCGCTGCAGCTGGTCGAGCGTGACCCCCAAAGCAATGACGATCAACCCCGTCAACACCAGGCTCATGCGAGCCAGTGCATTGGAGCTGCGGTCGAAGATTTGCGCCATGAACGAATCCCGGTCTGATTTTCGTTTTGCATGCGCCGCGTGTGCTGGCGGTCACATGGGTGGTGTACAAGAACCGCTCTTCTATAAAGCTCTGCTGGAGGGGCAGGGAAGCCCGAAATTTCAATATAGCGCACGCGAGCCGTTCGCAACACACGAGTTGCCTAAAAAATACGGAAAATTTATGCGTAAATTCGGAAGGCAATCGGCTGAAAAGAAAACCGCTTGTGACAAACGCGATTCTTAAGAAACTACCACCGTTCTCCTGGCGCTTGCGTACCAGAAGTTGGGATGTTCATGAAAAAAATATCATGCCGGAACCGGGTCGCGCCAGAGGATTCGCGAAGCGACAAATCGGGCGGCGCACCGGAGGGCCAGGATGCGTCAGGTCGTTTGCCAGTGCTCTGGCGAAAGCGTAACGGTGGCGCAGCCGAAGGAGTAGTTGTACCAGGCGTGCTCAGTGTTCGGCGTAGCGAAAAAGCCTTCGAGGTTCAATCCGGCGGCCACGCGCGCCACAAAGGAGCGGGCGCCGTAGAAGAGGGTGAAGAAACTGTCCCAATCGACCGTAAGGAGGAAGGAATGGTCGGGGGCGAGGAGGGTTCCGCGCGCGGGAAACGGACCCTCGGGAATCAGATTGGTCCCGTCGCGCAAACCGGCCAGGGCCGAGCGCACCACGGGATCGGAGTTCGGGAATTCGGGAACGAAGATGAGCTCGTCCGCTCCCGCCTCCGCAAAAACGTGAAGAAAGTCTGACTGTAGAAGCGGCTCGAAGCGGCCTTCGGTGGGCATCCAGATGGGCTGGGATTCGAGGAAGCGCTGCAGGTCGTCGCGGCCGGCGGGGTCGGCAACGTGATCGTCGAGCGAACCGATGGAGGTGAGGAGCGCCTGGTTGATGCGCGCGCAGGATTTCAGGCTCGTTTGGGCCGCGACTTCGGTCCAGGGAACCTTCGCTCCACATGCGGCAATATCGGCGTCGCCGGGATACCGATGCGTGGCGCTCCAGGCGAGCTCCGCGGGAACACGGATGAAGGGATGCAGAACCACAAAGACGCACTCGAATGCGCCGCCATAGGCTTCCACCAGCGGTTCGTTGTAAGGCGGATAGGTAAATTGTTCTGGTTGCACTGAGGGAATGATAGCAAGAAAGGGAGAAATCCTAAGGTCTCATCCTTTCCAGAACGTCCTCTTCGTCGCGGCGGGCTGCGCGATCGCAGCAGGCGCAACCGCAACTGCATCGATTGGCGCTGCTTCCGCATCAGTCGTCCAGAATGCTGCCGTTCGACCCTGCCGGCCAGCCCACAATCACAAAAAATACATCCAGTACGAATAGCCCGATGGCAATGTCGTTGAACAGCGATGCCTGGGGAAGGTTTGGCCAGAGTTGGTTCGCTGCCCAGAAAAGAAAGGCCGCCACCAACAGGATGGTCTTGACCAGTTCCGCCAAGGGGCGACGATGCATTAGTTGAAAAACCATGTAGGCGAGGGCGATCATCGCCAGGGAAAACGCGGCGAGAACCTCGTGACTCCCTGCGGGAAGCAGCCGCGGACGAGCGTCCTCGACAAAGAGCAGCACGACGCCGGCGAGCGTCACGATGCCGAGAGCCAGCGGAACCATCTTGTGGGCGCGGTCAGAAGCAATCTGCACAGTCCATTATTTCCCGCCGCATGAAAAGAATCTATAAAGGCCCACCCGCTGCTCCCACAGTGTGAATCGCCTTTCGTCGCAAGCGTACCGCCGGTCTCCTGACCGGCTGTAGTGCGGGTCTCCGGACCCGCACCGATCAGAACGCCATTACGAAAACACGCAGCCAGCTCCCGCGACCGCCCCGCACAACGGATCGTTTAGAATTCATAAGGGCGTAACGTACGCTCTCAGCAACATCTCACTGCGCGGGACTCGCGTTTCGGCCTTGGCGAATGGTTTTGCCTCCAACGCGGCCGGCACAGCACCCGTGCAAGGCCCTTCAGGGAAGAGGAAGCACATGAAGTACGCCGGATTGCTGGTGATGCCAGCCGGATTCTTTCTCACGCTCGCCGCTTTGCTGCTGTTTTCCGATGCGCAGCGGCAGACGGCGTTTGTGCTGTGCGGTCTGGCTGTGGAAGCGTTAGGCCTGGTGGTTGCGGTGCGCGGCCACATGCCCGCCCGCGGAGCCAGCCGCCCATGAATGCTTCGGTTCCTATGATTCCGGTGCCCGCGGCAGCAATGAGCGAGGCCGTCTTTGCCCTCACCCTTGCGCTTTTGCTGCTTGCGCCGCTGGCCATTGCCGGCGTGGCGCTCATCAATACCGGACTGGCGCGATCGCGTTCCGCGGCGCAGGCCATGTTGGGTAATCTGGCTCTTGCGGCGGTCGCTGCGATCGTCTTTGCGCTGGTCGGCGCGGCGTTCGCCGGAACGCTGGGAACGGCGGAGGCCGCGTCTCACGTGGCCGGAAAAACCTGGGGCGTGCTGGGCCTCGGGCCGTTTCTGATGCGCGGTCTGGGATCGGCCGCGCCGCAGGCGCAGCTTGCGCTCCTTTTCGAATTCATGGCGGTGGCCATGGCCGCACTGATTCCGTGGGGCTCGGGAGCGGATCGCTGGCGGCTGGCGGCCGGATGCGCCTCGGCGGCGGTTCTCGCCGGCATCGTGTTTCCTCTGGTCGCGCACTGGATCTGGGGCGGCGGATGGCTCGCCCAACTCGGCGCGAACTTCGGCCTGGGCGCTGGATTTCTGGACGGCGGCGGCGCGGCCACCGTGCACGCTCTGGGCGGGCTCACCGCGCTGGCCCTGGTGTGGATTGCCGGACCGCGCCGAGGCAAGTTTCCCCGCGAGGGCCTGTCGACCGCGATCCCCGGCCACAATGCTGTCTTTGTCCTGTTCGGCTGCCTGCTGGCGTTGGTGGGCTGGTTGGCATGGAATACCGCGGGCGCGGTGATCTGGCTGCACGCTCCGCTGGCGGCTCTGCCGGGCACGGCCATCAATACACTGCTCTCGGCTGCAGCTGCGCTGGTGGCCACCTTTGCCGTCACGCGCTTCCGCTTCGGCAAGCCGGACGCGAGCCTTTGCGCTAATGGCTGGCTGGCCGGGCTGGTTACATCCACCGCTTGTGCGGCGCTGGCCACGCCGGCTGAAGCCATCTTTGCCGGAGCCGTGGCCGGCCTCTTTACGCCGCTGCTGGTGGAGGTGCTGGAGCTGGCGATCTCCATCGACGATCCCTCGGGCGCCATCGCCGTGCACGGCGCATCGGGGCTGTGGGGACTGGTGGCCGCGGGCTTCTTTGCGCCGCAAACCGGGCAACTGCTGGCGCAACTGGTGGGCATCGCGGCGCTGCTGGGTCTCGTACTGCCGCTGGTCTATCTGCTCTTTGCCCTGCTCAATCGCGTGGTCGCGTTCCGCGTCGATCCCGATGGCGAGCGCATCGGCATGGACCTGCACGAACTAGGCGGCGGAGCCTATCCGGAGTTCGTGATTCACCGTGACGAGTCGTACCGGTAACACTGAACTTCCGCGCTGACCTGTGTAATCTTTCTTCAGGAACGCCTTCAAATGGGATTCTTCAGCCACCTCTTCTATCCGTGGGGTTTGCTTCTGCAAGCCGCGGCCATCGTCCACTTCATCCGGCGGCGGCCCGACACCTATTGGATCTTTATCATCCTCTTTCTCGGGCCCCCAGGCGCGCTCGTATACCTTCTCGTCGAGGCCCTGCCCGACCTCGGCCTTCTCCGCCAATCGTTCAAAACCTTTCCGCGGCGCAAGCGCATTGCCCAGCTCAACCTGGAGATTCGCGACAACCCTTCGCCGGGAAACTACGAAGAGCTTGGCGACCTCTACTTGGACGAGAGCAAACTCGAGTGGGCGAGGGCTGCGTACGACAAGGCGACCGCCGCGCGCTCCACGACCGTGGATTGCTTTTACCGGCGCGGCGTATGCGCTCTCCTGCTCGGCGACGCCGCCGCGGCTTTGCCCGACCTCGAAATGGCGGTGCAAAAAGATGCAGGCCACGACTTCTATCGCGCCGCGGGCCTGTTGGCTCATGCTTACGCACAAACCGGCCAGAGGGAAAAGGCCGACGCCATGTTCCAGCAGGCGATTGAACGCTCGACGCTCTCCGAGACGTATCTGAATTACGCGGATTTCTTGGTCTCGCAGGGGCGCAATGCCGAGGCGCGCTCGTGGGCACAGAAGGTGCTGGATAAAAAGCCCACCATGCCGCGCTATTTGCAGCGGCGCGAGCGGCCGTGGTTTCGCCGCGCCCATGTGCTGCTCAAACGCATACCGGCGTAGCGTCGCCCGGTCCCTACTTCGGCATCGGCGTTAGTTGCACGCTTTCGAACGACCAATTCGTCTTCGCAGAAACCCAGATCCAGACACCGCCGGACGCGGATGCGTCAAAGGCGTAGGCAAAGCCGCCGTCGCCCTTCGGGGCATTCACCGTTTTTGCAGTCTGAGCGCGAACCGGGGTTCTGGTTGGCGCTGTAGCAATCACGAATTGGCTCGCGCTGTCGGATTTGACTTGAAACGTCAGCACATAAATGGTGTTGGGCGCCACCTCCACATAAATGCCGAGATAGCTTTGCTGGGCTGTGCCCAGAGGATTCATCACCAGTACGTTATGGGCGGGGTCCCATACGTACGGGTCTTCTGCAACCAGGGAAAAGCCGCTCGCAGCCGTTGGCTCTGCCACAGTGATCGTTTCCGTGGCCGGTAAAGAGCGGCTCGTCATGGCGCCGGGCGCGGTGCTGGTGCCGGCCGAACTCCCAGTGTCCGTCGCCGTAAAGGCAGTCCGGGCCGAGGCAAGGAACTGCGATTTGTCGGCGCGCGTCAGGACGTGCCCATTGGAAAACACCATCGGCGTGTGCGCCATCGGCACCAGCGGCAGCCTCGGATTGACAGGAACGCCTTTTGGCGGGATACCGGCGGAAGGACTTTGTGCAATGGCCGGAACCAGAGCCAAAGCAGCGGCAATCAACACAGCGATTCTCTTCATGGGGATGCTTCCTTTGCCGCCGCAAAGGGCAAATCCAGCTGACGGGGAACCGCGGCGGCTTGCCGCGAGTATAACGCCCGAGGCGCAGTCCCGGCCAGATGAAAATACGGGCCGATCAACCGCTGCAATTACTTGCGCGCCAGCAGCAGCATCACCACGAACAACACCACCGGAATCAGGGCGAGTCCGGCGTAAATCGCCAGCCTGGCGCCGTTCAGCGAAAGCCGGCTGCGCAGGGAGGGCCGGCGCTCGTTGTCGTCCACGCCCACCAGTTCCTGGTGCTCCAGCTCCCAGGCCATCTCGGCGGCCGTGGAATAGCGGTGGCGCGGATCGCGCTCCAGAGCGCGCGAAAGGATCTCCTGCAGCTGCGGAGAAAGGTCGGGGTTGAGCTCGCGGGCCGGCTTGGGATCGTTGAGCACGCGCTCGTTCAGAACCACCAGCGGATTCTGTCCCGTGAAAGGCGGCTGGCCGGTCAGCATCTCGTACAGCATGGCGCCCAGAGCGTAGATGTCGCTGCGCTGATCGCCGCGTTGGCCCTTCACCTGCTCCGGCGAGATGTAATCGGGCGTGCCCAGAGCGGGCGTGAGCGAAGTGTGCGTGATGCGGCGCGCGTCTTCCTTCATGGCAATGCCGAAGTCGATGATCTTGATGCGGTCGCCCTCGCAGACCATGATGTTCTCGGGCTTCAGATCGCGGTGCACCACGCCGTGCTTGTGCAGATTGTCGAGGGCATCGCAGATGGACATGGTGAGCGCGACGGCCCTGTCGATGGGCAGCTTCCGCTCTTCATTGAGGATGTCGCGCAACAAGCGGCCGTCGACCCACTCGATGACCATGTAGAGGCGGCTGCGCTCTTCGCCGTCGTAGGTTTTCACCACGCCGGGGTGGTCGATCTCCTGGCCGATCTCCTCCTCGCGGCGAAAACGCTCGAGTTGAACGGGATCGGCTTCCATCTCCGGATGCGGCACCTTGACGGCCACGGTCCGGCCGCTGCTGAGATCGGTGGCGCGGTAGAGCGTGGACATGCCACTGCGGGCAACCTCCGCTTCCAGGAGGTAGTGATCCAGAGTTTCTCCGACTTCGGGCGCGGTCATCACTGCTGTCAGCATCGCAATTTCGAGTGTTTCATGCAAAACGTAAGAAATTCGCAAGGATGTAGCGCCGGTCTCCTGACCGGGGTCCCCAAAAAACGGTCCATGTTTCTTGGGGTGGCTGACCGGCTGCAGTGCTGGTCTCCCGACCCGCACCGGCCCTGCGCGGGCCGAGGGGATTCAGCCCCGGCCGCTGCAAAATGCCGGGTTTTTGCCGGAAATCACCGCTATGATAGAGGTCTAGATGCCCAGCTTATCCAGAATCTCACTTGCCGGTGCGGCGATGGCCTGCATGTTGTGGCCCGCCGTGGTGTGCGCAGCGCCGGAAAAGGCGCATCCGGCCAAACCGGAGACGCCGCAGGATACGGGATTCCTCAACCGCCGCATCGAGTTGCACGGCATTATGTACCGCTTTCAGGTGTACCTGCCCGAGGATTGGCGGCGCGACGACCAAAAGAAATGGCCCATCATCCTGTTTCTGCACGGGCGCCGCGAGAGCGGCTCCGAAGGCATGTGGCAGACGCAGATCGGGATTGCCGAGGCGGTGCGTAACCATCCCGACCGCTGGCCGTTTGTGATTGTGATGCCGCAGTGCCCGCTGAGCGCGCACTGGACCGATCCCGCGATGCTGGAGCTGGCCATGGCCGCGCTCGACCAGGAGTCGGCCGAATTTCATGGCGACCCGGCGCACACCTACCTCACCGGCCTTTCAATGGGCGGATACGGCTCATGGGAGCTGGCCCGCGCGCATCCGCATCGCTGGGCGGCGATCGCCATTGCCGCCAGCGGCGTGTTCTGGAGCTACGAGCCGGATCGCTGGCAGCAGGCCGGTACATTGCCCGCCGAATACGCGCGCGCGGTGGGCCACACGCCGGTGTGGCTCTTCCATGGCAGCCTGGATACGACCGTCCTGCCGCGCCAGAGCCAACTGATGTTCGACGCCTTCCAGGCGGCCGGCGGCAATATCCGCTTCTGGCTCTACCAGGGACTGTTGCACGATTGCTGGACGCGTGCCTACGACGAGCCGGATCTGCCGCGCTGGCTCTTGGCGCACCGCACGCCTGTGGCGTCCGAGACTCTGGCGGAGTTCCTCATGATTCCGCTGCACCCGCCTGCCATCAAGGTCACCGCTCAGCAACTCGACAGTCTGGCCGGGCAGTATCGCGAGCCTAACGCGCACGGCGTGGCCACGATTTACCGCGCGGGCGACCAGCTCTTCGAGAAAACCCCTGGTGGCGAGGTGATCGGGCTGGAAGCGGAATCGGCCGACTCGTTTTTCCGTCCCGGCGACTTGACCGGCACGCGCACGGTGCATCTGACCTTCGAGCGGGACGCGCAGGGGCATGTGACGGCCTATGTGCTGCACGACAGCCGCCACGAGGAGCGGTGGGTGAAGATCCCTGGCGCGACGGGGAAGTAGGACGGCTACAAACCACGGGCTGAGCACGGCCCGCGGTTCGCTCTATTCACTCTTTTCACTTTCTTCGCATTTCAGCGACGGATTTTGGGCCTGGCCCCTCACTGTGCCTTCAATGGTTTGCGGAAGCGTTACGTGGGGGGATTTTGGCACGCGGCCCGCATGCGTAGATGTTGATCAAGTAATAATCGACGGTTAGCCGGTCACTCTCCCATTACAAGTAAATTCTGGTATTCCACCCTCACGGGGACCATGCACTGTGCTGTTCAAAATTGTGCACGCGGGTTCACTTCGAGTGTCGTCCTCGGCGACCCCGTCGTAGGAATCACTTGAACCTTAAGAATCAGGCCGGCTTTATGGCTTTCCATGCTTTCCATACTCTGTCATTTCCATGGCCTGCCTTGTGAAGTTGCCGAAATCGCCGTTTTCCGGGAAGTTTGACTATTCAACGGCTAACGGAGCATACTCCATCGCATCTAACTGTCCGAATTTTCGGATCAGGTGCTATTCCAGGTATTCGGAGGAACTCCGCATGAAAGCTTCCAGAATCTGCCTTGGCTTCGCAGCCGTTCTCGCCATAGTCGGGCTCTTCGCCGTCCCTGCCGCGGCGCACGCCGACACCTACGAGATCTTTGATTTGGCTGGTTCAGCCGGCCCTGGCAGCCTTGACGCTGTCGGAATAACAGCTTCCGGCACTGCCGTTCTCGTCTATAACCTACCGGCCGGTGCGCCTCAGTGTTTAATATCGGGCATCTGTCATGAGTACGAGACCTTTGTGGATGGTGTCATGGTCAACGAGTCGCCTACTGCTCCCAATCTGGTCTATGACAACGGAACCCCATGCACCGTTAGCGCGCCATTCCTCACCTCCCCTGTTCCGGGAACCTGCAACAACGGACACGAGGTCTACAACTCTTTTGGAGATGCGCCGTATCCCTACTTCAATGAGACTTTCACCGGTCCGGATCCTGTTGCAGATTTGTTTGTCCCACCTCTCGGCGAGCCAGACATAGATTTTGTCCATCTGAATTCTTCCGGAGATTTTGTCTATGACGCCTACCACAACGGCGATAACGGCGCCGTAGATTACCATGAAGCCATCGATCTCACCAGTGAAACTCCCGAACCCGCCAGTATCTTCCTTCTCGGCACCGGCTTAATCGCCGTTGCAGGGACTCTGCGCCGCCGCCTAATCGCGGGTTCACACTAAACGCAGTGCTTCGATGATGAGGGCGGAGTTGAGGAAGCCGAGGAACAGGGCGTCGAGTTTCTCGAAGCGGGAGAAGGTTCTGCGCAAGGCCTTGAGGCGGCGGAACAGCCGCTCGATCTCGTTGCGCTTCTTGTAGAGCGCGTACTTCCACGGCTGGATAGCGTTTGCCTTGGGCGGAACCAATGGGACCATCCAAGGACTGGCGGAAGCCAGCCATCCCACACCCTGTCACTACGGCCAGAACTTCATCACGTTTGGTTCACCACTGGCATCAGCGTGGATCACCTTGCCCGTCTGCGATACTGTGATCCTTACGCGAGCAACGATTACACGGAGATGCTGAAGGCCGGCGGAATCCTGATCAGCATGAGCCGCAAAGGCAACCCGTGGGACAACGCGGCTTGCGAGTCGTTCATGAAGACGCTGAATTACGAAGAGGTTTTGCGCAACGAATATCGCGACCTGGCCGAGGCCTTCGCCTCGATCCCCGAGTTCCTCGAAAAGGTCTACAACCAGAAACGCCTGCACTCGGCGCTCGGCTACCGAGAACAGCCCGAAGCGCCCATCGAGGACCAAACAATTGAGAATCGCGGGTTCCGGTCGGATTGTCGCCAATTCGGACAGAACCACATTTTCTCCCGAATCTCCCAATTGCCGTCAACCTACCAGAACTCGAAAGGTAGACGCACATCAGCCAAAAACCTTACTTTTTGGAACCGTTCGCGCCTGGTTTGCGTATCCTCTCTCGATAGTAGGGGAGGCGATATGTTTTGCAGCGGATGTGGTCACGAACTCGAAGCGGGGCGGCAATCCTGCGCGCAGTGCGGCCGGCCGGCAGTGCCGTTAACTCCACCGGTTCTCCCGGCGCCCGGCTTTGAGTATGAATTGGCGCGTTATGCCAGTAAGATTCGCGTGCTCGGCGTCTTGTGGCTGGTCTGGGCGGGGCTGTCGATCCTGTTCGGCTTGGCCGCGTTGCACTTCATGCACGCGTTCTTCTCCGGCGATTTTGGCCCCTGGGGACACGACCATCCAATGTTCCCGGACTGGTTCGGACCCGCATTCATCCACTTCGCGTTGTTGATGGTGATTCTTCGCGCCATTGTGTGCGCCGTGGCGGGATGGGGTCTGCTGGAACGTACGCAGTGGGGACGCATCATGGCCATCATCGCCGCGGTCATCTGCATGCTCAAAATCCCCTTCGGAACCGCCCTCGGCATCGCCACGCTGGTGATTCTGCTCGGCTACCGAAATTCGACGCTCTACGACAGCCTGTGAGAAGCAGCTACTAGCTTCTAGCCTCTAGCTTATTTTTCGCTGATTGAAGCTGTTGCGATTGAACACGCGAATTCCTCAGCGGCTTGCTGGAGTTGCGTTTTTGCGAGGACCTCGAGCCGCGCACGAACGGGCTAGCAGCTAGAAGCTAGGAGCTAGAAGCTGTCTTACAATCGAATCATGAGCTTTCCAGCCATGCGGATGCGGCGGATGCGGCGCAGCGAGCCGTTGCGCGCGCTGGTGCGCGAGACGGTGCTCGAGCCCGGCGACCTGATCTATCCCCTCTTCATTTGCCCCGGCAAGGGCGTACGCAACCCAGTCGGCTCCATGCCCGGCGTCTTCAACCTTTCAGTGGATGAAGCCGTGCTCGAGGCCGAGGAGGCGGCGCAGTTGGGTATCGGCGGATTGCTGCTCTTCGGTCTGCCCGAATCGAAAGACGAAATAGGCACCGGCGCATGGGAAGAAAACGGCATCGTGCAGCAGGCGCTGCGCGCGCTCAAGCTGTCGCCGGCGGCCAGCAAGCTGGTGCTGATTGCCGATGTGTGCCTGTGCGAGTACACCAGTCACGGACATTGCGGCGTGGTGGTGAAATCGGGCGACGCATTCGACCCAAACGCGTTCGAAATTGACAACGATCCCACTCTCGAGTTGCTTGCTCGCACCGCCGTGAGTCAGGCCAAAGCCGGCGCCGACGTGGTCGCTCCCAGCGACATGATGGACGGCCGAGTGGCCGCGATCCGCAAGGCGCTGGACTTGGCGGGCCTGGCCCAGACTCCCATCCTCAGCTATGCATCCAAGTTTGCGTCCGCGTTTTACGGGCCCTTCCGCGAGGCCGCCGATTCCGCCCCGCAGTTCGGCGATAGGCGCAGCTACCAGATGGACGGCGCCAATTTGCGCGAAGCCATGCGCGAGATCGATCTCGACATCGAGGAGGGCGCGGACATGATTCTGATGAAGCCCGCCATGCCCTATCTCGACGTAGTGCGCGCGGCGCGCGAGCGCGTGGACGTACCCATCGGCGCCTACCAGGTCTCCGGCGAATACTCCATGCTGCACGCGGCCTTTGAGAAAGGCTGGCTCGACCAGAACCGCGCCATGATGGAATCGCTCATCGGAATCCGCCGCGCGGGCGCCGATTTCATCGTGACCTACTTCGCCAAGGATGCCGCGAAGCTGCTTCGGTAGCGACTCTGGGCTATTCTTGAGGAGAACGCGAGGGAGCGCAACCATGACTCATCAGGAGCTGCTCAAACAAAAACACGCGGAAATCCTCAAGATTGCGAGCAGGTATGGTGCGTTCAACGTCCGCGTTTTCGGCTCTGTGGCTCGCGCGCAAGCCGACGAGCGCAGTGACATCGACTTTCTGGTGGAAATGGAGCCCGGCAGATCTCTCTTCGACTTGGACGGAATGCAGTCGGAATTGGAGACTGCTCTTGGCCGTCCGGTTGATGTCGTGACGGAAAAAGGCCTGAAAGCTCGCATCCGCACCCGAGTGCTCCAGGAGGCAATTCCGGTTTGAGAGACCCTGCCGGCGAATAGGCCGCCAAGCTGCTCTAAGGCGGCAGAATCTTTCCCACTGCTTGTCTGTACGGCGTATACTCCCATCAATCTCTAAACTATTTCCCCATGAGGTCTTCGCGATGAACTTCCGGCCGAAGCAATTTGCAGCATGCCTGGTTCTGCTGTCAGCAGCCCTGTTTGCGGCGGCTCCGCCGCTCCATGCCCAGACCCCCGCCGACAAGGCGGCTGCCCAGGCCCTCGCCGACAAGGCGGAAAAGCTGGTCCGCCTTATGAAGGAGGACAACTTCAACTACATCGCCACTTCCTCCCCAACGGTGTTCACCATTCATTTCACGGACGGAGATCATCTGAAGGACATCAAGGTCATCCTGGCGATAGGAAGCGATGAGGACAGCGATCTGGTCGTCTTTGTCACCGTGACCCCCAAGGCGACCATGCCGCCCACGGCCGATTTCCGCTACAAGCTGCTCAAGGCCAACCACGATTACGACCAGGTGAAGGTGGGCTTCGACGGAGATGACGACTTGTCGGTGCGCATCGATGCCTCCATGCGCCTGGCCGATGCCACCTATCTGAAGAACGTGGTCAACCAGGTGAAAAACGCCTCGGACGAGATTTACGGCGCGATCCAGCCCCAACTGCTGCCCTGAGCGGCGTTGCGGATTTCCTCGTGACCTATTTCGCCAAGGATGCGGCAAAGCTGCTGGGTTGACGCGATGCGCCTTCCCGGCAACCGCGGATGCAATCGCCTGAACGGAAACCGGCTTTGCCCTGTCCGGGGACGAGGCTGTTTCTTCTCGCGGGAATTCGTCAATTTGATTGACTAGCGCATCGGGTTTGTGTAACGATCCCGTCAATCATTTTATCTCCTTCCCCGTTTCCCGGTTCAGCTCGGTACTTGGGCTTTCTATAACATTTCGTTCGAGCGAGCAATCGGCCTCTGGCTGTTTGTCGCTGAGAGGACAGACTATGCATCGTCGACGCGGAATCATTTGTTGCGTGGTGCTCTTTTCCTTCCTGCTGTGTGGAGCGACATCACCCGACGGCTGCACTTCATCATCGCCCCCACCCCAAATCGGCCCCAGCAAGGGAGAAATAATCGGAATCGCCGTCGGCATCTCTGCCGGTGTCGTTGTTGGCGTGGTGGTACTGGTGGAGGTCAATAAGTCCCATCACAGCCTCAAGGGTTGCGTCACCGCCGGACCGGACGGCCTGACCTTGCACACAGAAGGAAA
>JBEKAS010000019.1:0-27601 GCA_050015795.1 Occallatibacter sp.
CGATCGAGCCTGAAGCTGCCCCTGGCCGGGCGCATTGCCGCGGGCCAGCCGGTGGAGGCGATGGAGAACCCGGAGACCATCTCGCTGCACGACGTGGTGGGAAACCGCGACGTTTTTGCGCTGGAGGTGCGCGGCGACTCCATGCGCGACGAGCACATTATCAACGGCGACTACGTGCTGGTGGAGCGGACGCGCACCGCGCGCCAGGGCGAGATTGTGGTGGCGCTGGTGCACGGCTCGGAGACGACTCTGAAGCGTTTCTACCCGGAGGGCAACGTGGTGCGCCTGCAGCCCGCCAACATCGAGATGGATCCCATCTACGTGCCTGCGGGACAAGTGGCCATTCAGGGACGCGTGTTGGGTGTGCTGCGGAAGTACCGGTAAACAAATGCAGCTTCTAGCTGCTAGCTCCTAGCTTCTAGCCTTGAACCGTGGATCGTGAACGGTGGCAGGAAGCGCCGGCTCGTGCTTAACGCACCGCTTTCGCGATGCGCTCGGCGCGCCAGATTGCACCTTTCAGCGCGACCACTTCTTCTGTTCCTACCGGCATCCCTGGCGCGGCCGCTTGCAGGCCGGCGAAGAACTGGTCGCGCACCAGATCCATTTTGGCGATCACACTGCCGGTCCATGCTACGGGAACCTCGCCCGTGATGCCATGTTTGCGGCGCAGTTTGGAGCGTACGAGGAGCACAAATCCAACCAGGTCGACGGCAGCTTGCCGCAAAGTGCACACGGCGACCGCGTCTCCAGCGTCGGCCAGTTCGTGGATGGCCGGAGCCAGCGCGGCAAAATCGGGGGCCGGCGTGCCGTCGCCCAAGTCGATGAACTCGTCCATGTCTTTGGTGCCCCAGATCTCCATTACTTTGGGGATCACCTGGCAGGGCTCTTCGCGATCGAGAGCATGGAGTGCGCGGCGAATGGAGTTGACGCCGATCCAGTAGCCGGAGCCTTCGTCGCCGAGGCGCGAGCTCCATCCGCCGGCGGTTTCAAGAGTGCCATCGGGCGCGCGGCCCACGCAGTTCGTGCCGGTTCCGGCGATCTGCAAGATTCCCGGCCCTCCCTGAAAGGCCGCGTCGAGGGCGATGATATGGTCGCCCACGACCTCAGAACGCTGGACAGCGAAATCGTCGAGGACCGCGGTGATCCACTCCGGAATGCCCGGCATGCTGGCGCTGGCCACGCCGCAGCACGCGGCCTGGACACCTTTCACGCCCGCCTGCGCAAAGGCTTCTTTCAGCACAGCGCGTAGATTGGCTTCGGCTACCTCAGCGCCCACGCGCAGTCTTTTGATGGATCCGCTTTGCCCGTGGCCCACAATCTTGCCATCGGTGACGATTGCGGCCCGTGTATTGGTGCCGCCGCCGTCAATTCCCAGAACTACGCTCATGATTTGTCGAATCCCTTTCTATTTTTCCGGTGCGACGCCATCGTCGCGCAACGTTCCCGACAGAATGTTCAGGCTGCCATCGGTTTTCGGCGGATTGAGGCCCAGCAGATGCGCCATCCATGGATACAGATTTACGTTATCAAACGGAGCGACCGTTTTCCCTTGGCGCAGATCCGGCCCCGCGGCGAAGAAGCTGGCTTTCATTTCGGGCAGAAGGTGCGGGTCGAAGCCGTGCATGCCGAGCTTGGGCGGCTGATTCGTCTCTCCTGCAGCCGGAGCGTGTGCGCGAATGGCAAACGGCCCTGTGGCCACAACTACCGGGTCGCCTTCGCGCGGATTCTGGTTGTAATTCAGGCCGGCGGGCACATCCTTGCGGCGATAGACCATGAACTGCGACGAAACCCGCTTGAGCTGGTTGTAGACGCGATCGCGATCCTCCTCGGTTTTGCCGTAGAGCAGATCGCCCACGGTCTCGAAGCCGGAGAGATCGGCGAACTGGTCGAGGTTGATCCAGCCGCCTTCCGATTTGATCATGCCGTGATCGCTGACCACAACAAGATCGATGGGCAAGCCGGTGGTGGCGAACGCGGCGCGGAGTTTGCCGACGAGGGTGTCCATGCGGAGTACGGCGGCGCGGGTCTCGCGTGCGTCGGGGCCGAACTGGTGACTCGTGTGATCGGGCTCGGAGAAGTAGATGGCGATGAAGTGCGGACGGTCGGCGGCGGGAAGATGGAGCAGCGCCAGCGTATCGTCGATGCGCGCCTGCTCGGCTTGGGGCGTGGCCTGGGTTTTGCCATCGTAGGTGGCGTAGTAAGACGGCAGGAAGCCGGCAATTTTGGCCTCGCAGGCGACCCACAAGATGCACGCCGTGCGCATGCCCTGGCTCTCGGCGAGGCTCCACAGTGGAACACCGCCGTACCATGAACCGTCGTTTGTGGTTTGCTTGTCGTACATGGAGTAGCGAGCGCCGCGCGAGGGATCGAGGAAGTTGTTGGCCACAATGCCGTGGTGCTCGGGATAGAGACCGGTCACCAAAGTGTAGTGATTGGGGAACGTGAGCGAGGGATAGCTGGGCAACATGCCCTGGGGCGCCCACACGCCTGCCTTACCCAGCGCCAGCAGATGCGCCGCATTGTCGCGTGTTGCATAGTCCCAGCGAAAACCGTCGAGCGAGACGAGCACGAGGTAATGCTGGCTCTCGGCCCAGGCGGAGTTCGGCCCATTGTCGACATGAGTGAGCGGCAGCGCCGGATTGAAGCCCGTTCCCTGCCCCGTGGCCGCGAGCGGCGCAGTAAGAAGACTGAGGGCGAGAAGAAGCGCAGTGAGGATTGGGCGGCGCAGAACGCGAGGTCGCATGGAAGAAAGCTCCTGCATCAGGGTATCGCATGGAGGTTGATGTGAGTGCGAGTGCGAGTGTGAGTGGGAGTGCGAGTGTGAGTGTGGGTGTGAGTGGGTGTCACTAGGCCCAAGCGACAGCCGGACTTTACAGGCTGCGAAAAAAGGCCGAATTTGCGGTCGAATCGTGAAATACATTCCGCAGGGGCTAAAGCCTCTGACTCATTTTGTGCCACTTGCGGCGCGAGTAAACTCGCGCCCTGATACAAAACATCACGACAAAAGGGGTTTTTCAGCAGCCTCTGTAGTTCGGCGGTACGGCTTGGCTGAAGAAGTGTCAGGCGGAGATGCGCGCCCATGTTGTGCGGGCGAGGCCTACCAGAAGAATGGCGATTTTTTGCACGGTGGGCACGCTGGCGCGGCGGGTGAAGACGTCGTAATCTGCGCGCTCGATGCGCTTGAGCAGCGCGTGGTAGATGGAAACCAACACCCAAAGCGCGGGGCGGCTTTCGCGATGAATGAGCGGGAGCAGCTCATCGGCCGAGCGGTAGTAGTCCTCGGCGCGGCGGGCCAATGAGGCCAACAGGGTGCGCTCGGCCGGCGTGGGAGGCGCAGACGGCGCGCGATGCAACAGCGCATCGAGCGAAACTCCGTGCGCCGCGAGGTCGGCGAGGGGCAGATAGACGCGGTTGCGCGCCGCATCCTCGCTCACGTCGCGCAAAATGTTGGTGAGCTGGAAGGCGATACCGGTTTCCTCGGCTAATTTCTCGGCGCGCTCGCCGCTGTAGCCGAAGATGCGAATGCACACCAGGCCCACGACCGACGCGACTAGGTAGCAGTAGCGGTAAAGATCGGCGAAGGTTGCGTAGGTGTCGGGCGCGCCGGTGGACGCTTGATCAAGATCCATCGCTACGCCGTCGACTAGCTCGTCGAGAAGCTGGAGCGGAATAGCGAAGCGCGCGGTGGCATCGCGCACGGCCAGGAAAACCGGATCGGCGGTCGCGCCTCCCTCGGCCACTTCGCGCCATGCGGCAAGCCACGCGTTGAGCCGGAGCCGGCGCTCTTCTCGCGGCAGGCTCTCATCGTCGGCCAGATCGTCGGCCTGGCGCATGAAGGCATAAATTGCGCAGATGGCGTTGCGGCGCTCGAGGGGCAGCGCAACGAAGGCGTAATAGAAATTTTTGGCTTCGCGCTTTGCAATCGCGCGGCACGCCGCGTAGGCCCTGGCCAACTCGTCGACCAATTCGTTCGATGGAACAGTCGCGGTCAAGAAGTCTTTCCTGTAGATTTCGGACTAGATCTCGAACCCAGGCGCAAAAACGGCAGCGCTTTGCCGCCCAGTGCGCGAAGGGCCAATGCGAGCTTGGTGCGCCGGGAAATAGATGGGCGCGCGCTCAACACGTCATAGTCGCAGCGCTCAATGGCGCGCAAAATTTCCAACCCGCCGCGGCTGAAGAGATCGAGATCGAGGGCGAGGTCGCGGTTCACGCGCCTGATGAGCGGCAAGCCGCGTTCGAAGAGAGCGCGCGCGAAGTTCACTTCGTAACAAAGCAGGGCGCGGAATTCCGGCGTGGCCACACCGAGCGCGATGGTCTCGTCGCTGACGCCAAAGCGGCGCATATCGTCCTGCGGCAGATAAACGCGGCCTTTTGCAAAATCGACGCGCACATCCTGCCAGAAATTGGCGAGTTGCAGGGCCGAGCAGGTGGCGTCGGAGAGCTGGAAATTTTCTTCACTCACTTCACCGCAGGCATAGAGCACCAGGCGGCCGACGGGATTGGCTGAGTAGCGGCAGTAGCCGAGGACCTCGTCCAAAGTGGCGTAGCGCGTGACCGCCTGATCCTGGCGAAAGGCGACGAGCAGATCGGCGAACGGCTCCTTGGGAATGCTGCAGACGCGGATGGTTTCAGCCAGCGCCACAAACACAGGATGGCGAGCGCGGCCCTCGTAGCAGGCGTCGAGCTCGCGTCCCCACAGATCGAGGAGCGCGAGGGCTACGGTGCGGTCGCCCACTTCGTCGCCCAGATCGTCGGAGATGCGGCAGTAGGCGTAGATGGAATAAAAGTGCGACCGCAGCGGTTTGGGCAGAAACCACGTGGCCACGTGGAAGTTTTCATAGTGCGACTCGGCGAGTTGCCGGCAGTAGGTGCGGGCCTCGTCGAGGGTGGGCGCCACCTCGGGAATGCGATAGCCGGGCGGCAGGGCAGCCCATCCGCGGGCGAGCAGTTCATCGGTGGTGGGCTGGGCGGTGGTGGTCATGAGCGAAGCCTGAATCTATTTTGCGCTATTCGGATGGGGTGCGTGGTTCAGGGGCTGAAGCCCCGATCTTTTGATTTTAGGACTTTGCGGCGCGACTGAAGTCGCCTATCGCGCGCGGGCCGGGAGGCCCTCAGTACAGACGGTCTGGAGACCGGCGCTACACGGATGCGCCGCGCTACGGGACGATCGCGGTTTTGATTTCGCTTTCGGTTGAACGGTTCATCAACTTCTCAAAGACGCGGTTGAGCTCGTAGAGGTGAGCATGGCCGGTGATGAAGGCGCTGGCCTGGAAGCGTCCACTGGCGATGAGCGCGAGGGCCTTGCGGCAGATGTCCGGGGTGTGATGGAAGGTGGCGCGGAGCGTGATGTCGCTATAGTGGATACGGTTGGTGTCGAGCATGACGTGGGTACTCTTGGCGCAGCCGCCGAAGAAGTTCACGGTGCCGCCCTTGCGCACCAGCTCCACCGCCTCCTGCCACGCCTCGGGCACGCCGACGGCCTCAATGGCGATATCGACGCCGCGGTCTTTGGGCGTGAGGGCGCGCGTCTCCAGGATGGCTTTGCGAATCGAGGAGCTCTGCACCACGTGGGTCGCGCCCAACTGCCGCGCGGCTTCCACCTGACCATCGTGCTTCACCAGAGAGATGGTCTCGTATCCCGCCAATGCGGCCACATGCAACATCATGAGGCCGAGCGGTCCGCCGCCAATGATGGCGATGATGTCGCCCTTGCGGGGACGCGAATCTTCGAATCCATGGACGGCGCAGGCCAGCGGCTCAGTGAGGGCCGCGTGCTCCAGCGGCACATTTTCTGGCACCACGAACGTGTTCTTCGCCACGATCCGCTCGGGAATGCGGATGAACTCGGCATACGCGCCATTGTTGAAGAGGAGATCGTCGCAAAGATTCTCCTGGCCGCGGGAGCAGAAGTAACATTTGCCGCAGGGCGCGGAGTTGAGCGCCACCACGCGGTCGCCGGGCGCGAAATCTGTCACGCCGTCGCCCGCCTCGACAACGGTCCCTGCCATTTCGTGGCCGAAGAGCGCCGGGGGCACGATCATGCGCGCGTGATAACCGCGGCGAAAGACCTTCAGGTCCGTTCCGCAGGTGAGGGCCGCGCCCACGCGGACCACCAACTCGCCGATTTCGGCTTTGGGAATGGGAACCTGCTCGATGCGGACATCTTCGCGGCCATGGAGGACGGCGGCCTGCATGGTCCCGCGCCCGTGGAGAAGCGCGTGCTCGACAGTTCGGCGGCCCAGGCTGACAGCGGATTCGACCGTCCGGCGGCCTTTGACGACCACCGCGTCGACGGTATTCAGGCCGGCTTCGACGACCGTCTCGACGGTATCCAGGCCGCCCTCGACGACGTTCTCGACGGTCTTGCGGCTCTCTTCGACGACGGTTTCGACCGTCTTGCGGCCGCGGCGGATCGCGTCTTTCACCGTGTTCGCCATCGAGTCCTCTTAGGGTTTGTTCGGGCTACTCTGCGCCGGCCCCGGGCACAGGCTCCATCATAATCTTCATCGAGCCGGGCTGGGGATGGGATGCAATTTCGATGGCCGCGACAGCTTCTTCGAACGGGAAACGATGCGAAATCAGCTGCGTCAGGTCGAAACCGTTGCGGTAGCCATCGAAGACCAGGTCCGTCACTTCGCCCAGGATCGGGAACGAAGAAGAGTATGAGCCGAGCAGAGTCTTTTCGTCCACACAGACCGCAGCGGGGTCAAAAGTGGCCTCGCCGTGCTGGGTCTGGGCAAAGAGCATCACCTTGCCGCCGGGGCGCACCGCGTCCATTGCAGTACGGATGAGCGCGTTGCCACCGACGGCCAGGATGACAGCATCGGCTCCGCGACCTTCGGTCTCGGCAAATACGCGTTCCACCACATTCTCCGTGTCCGCGTGAATGGGATTGGTGAGGCCGAAGCGCGCGGCGACGGCGTGGCGCTCGGCAAAAAGGTCGGAGGTGAGCACGCGTGCGCCGGTGCGCGCGGCGAGTGCGGCGTGCATCAGGCCAATGGGGCCCTGGCCGATCACCAGCACCGCGTCATCGGCGGCGAGATTGAGCAGTTTCGTGCCCTTGAGCACGGTCATCAGCGGCTCGACAAAAGCCGCTTGCTCGAAGGGCACACCGTCGGGGATGTGAACGACGCCGCCTTTTGCGACCACGAAGTCCATCACGCGGATGTACTCGGCAAAGCCGCCGCCGGAGGGTTCGAACCCCGCGGTAGCGCCGGTTTTCTTGTAGAGCGGGCACTGCGCGGGCGTGTTCTTGCGGCAGTAGTAGCATGTGCCGCATGGAACGTGATGGAAGCTCATCACGCGGTCGCCCACGGCAAATTGGGTGACGCCAGCCCCGATCTCCGCGACCACTCCGGCCATTTCGTGGCCGAAGATGCGCGGCGCCGAGTGCGATCCCATGTGAATTTTCTTGAGATCCGTGCCGCAGACGCCGCAGGTGGCGATCTTGATGAGCAGTTCGCCCGGTCCGATCTGCGGGACGGAAACGGTTTCAAGGCGCATGTCGTTGATGCCGCGATAGACCACGGCGCGCATGGTGGAGGGGATCTTTTCATCGAGTTGCATGATGGGGCGCAATTTAGGTTTGGAGATTTGAGTAGCCATTCTGTTTTCCTTGCGTGACGTCACTCATCGAGAGATTGCCCATCGAGAAAATCGAGCAGCGACTCCACGATGCTTTGGGAAGCCCGTTTACTATTTTCGCCCATCCGGAGGAGTGCGGGCCAGTACCAAGGCCGCAGCAGGCTCAAAAGAGCAAATGGAAGCCGCCGGAAACGGCCGTCGGAGGTAAGAAACGGGTTGAAGTCCGGCAGGCGATCGTTGAGGCCGTCGCTCACGCCCTTGATGCAGTAAAACGGGATCTCGCGCATGGCGGCAAGGCGCGCAATGGCCGCAGCTTCCATGTCGACGAGGGCGGCGTCATAGCTGGCGGCGAGTCGGCGCTTTTCGATTCGGTCCGCGACCCGCGGGCTGGTGGCGAGCCAGAGATCTCCTGCTCCGGCGTCGCAGCGGAAGCGCTCGCCGGTACGCACGTCGATGACGCCGGCCATATTGTGCGCCGAGCCCGTGGCAATTTCGGCGCGCAACGCTCCCGCCCAGCCGATGGAAAAAACAAGATCGATGGGACCGCCGTCTTCGATGGCGGCGAAGGCGCGCGTCGCGGCGGTTTGACCGGCTCCGGCGCATGCGGCGATCCACTCCTCTTCATCGTTGCGCTGCGCCCAGAAGTGGATGCCGTTGCGGGTTGAGTGTGGCCAGCCGCCGACGAGCGGCTTGAGCTCACCGGGCATGGCGGCGATGATGGCGGTGCGGGTCATTGAGACTCAAACCTTTGCTTCATCTGCAACCCTCGGTGCGGGTCTGGAGACCGGCGCTACATTTTTACGGTGCGTAGCCGTTGGCGCGGAACCAGTCGATGGCGGCGCGCATGGCGGGGTAGACGGGAAGAATGCGGAAGCCGAGCTCCTGCTGGGCGCGAGCGCTGGAGGCGTACATCTTCTTGCGGCCCATGCGGACTTCTTCGAGCGTGGCGCGCGGCTCACGACCACGGATGCGGCCAGTGATGAGCTCCTCAAAGAACGCGTAGGTGGCGGCGACGGCGAAGGGAATTTTGACCGTGGGCGAAGGAATGCCGGTGATGGCCGACATTTTGTCGAGGATCTGCTTGAGGGTGAGGTTCTCGCCGCCGAGGATGTAGCGGCGTCCGGGCGTGCCTTTGGTGAGGGCGAGAACGTGCGCACGCGCTACTTCTGAAACGTCAACGAGATTGAGGCCCGTGTCAACGTAAGCGGGAAATTTGCGGTTGAGGAAGTCGACGAAGATGCGGCCCGTGGGCGTGGGTTTGCGGTCGTTGGGGCCGATGGGGGTGGTGGGGTTGAGAATGATGACCTGCTGGCCCGATTGCGCAGCTTTGATCCCCTCTTGTTCCGCCAAGAACTTGGAGCGCTTGTAGTGGCCGACCATGTCTTTGAGCGAGACGGGCGTGTCTTCGTTGGAGACAATGCCGTTGGTAAAGAAGCGCACGGTAGCAACCGAGGAGGTGTAGACGAAGCGCTTGACCTGAGCCTCGCGGGCCATGCGCAGCAGCTCGCGCGTGCCGTCGACGTTGGCGCGGTACATGGCGGCGGGATCGGGAATCCAGAGGCGGTAATCGGCGGCAACGTGGACGACGGCGTCGCAACCCTGGAGCGCCGAGCGCAGCGACGAAGGATCGGAGAGATCGCCGACGACGGTTTCGCCGGGGATGCCTTCGAGATTGGCGAGATTGCTGGATTTGCGGGTGAGCAACTGCAAGTCTGCGCCTTCAGCGGCCAAGGCTTTGGCTACGTGATGGCCGACAAAACCGGTGGCGCCGGTGACGAAGACGTTCATAGCCTCGAATCTCTAACGCCATCTTAAACTGCTGTGTTGTATCGCCCGGTTTGCCGTCAGAAAGCGGGAAAACTCGACAGATAATGCAAAAGTGCATTACAATATGAAGGTCGAGGTGATTTATGGCTATTGTGAGCACAACGTCGCGGGGGCAGGTGACTCTCAGGAAGGAGATCTTGCAGCACGTTGGGGTCAAACCGGGGGAGAAATTGGAGATTGATCTGTTGCCGGGTGGCGAGTTCCGGGGCCGGGCGGTGCGGAAGAGGCGCAGCATCAGCGAGCTCGCGGGATGCCTGAAGGGCAAGACTAACGGCGTCCGGTTGACCATCGAAGAAATCACCGAAGCAATTGCGGAAGCGGGCGCAGAGGCCGGTATGGCGGGCCTCAAACGATGAAAATCATCGCGGACACGAATGTTCTGCTGCGATTTGTGCTGGGCGACGATCCGGAGCAATACAAACTCGCGATCGACACCATGGAAAAGTCGGAGGCTGTGGCGGTGACTAACCACGCCCTGTGTGAGATGGCGTGGGTTCTGCGCGGCCGCTATGGCGTTTCGCGTCCGGCGATTGCGGCAACGATTCGTGCGCTGCTCGAAACCAGGAACGTTGTGCTCGACTCGTCCACGGTCAATGCCGGATTGACAATGCTCGAAGCCGGCGCTGATTTTGCCGATGGTGTGGTTGACTACGAGGGCCGCTGGCTGGGCGGGGAGACGTTTGTTTCCTTCGACAGAAAGGCGGTCGCGGCGGTTGAGGCGCAGGGAAAGCGGGCGAAGCTGCTGGGGTAGGCCGCGCTAAGGGGTGTTTGTGGGCCTTATGACGCCCCGGTTGAGCGGGGCTTAGCGTTATGCCATCTTCCGGCATGTGAATGAAATTCACTTAAAATGTTTGTAGGAGGCTGAAATGAACTTCACGATTCATGGTGTGCAAATCGATTCGAGTGTAGGCCCGCGCATTCAGTTGTCTGTGGACTATATGCAGGGTCCGGGCCGCGCTGCAGATTACGTCACGTTCGATAGCCTGGACAGTTTGACGGTCTCCATGCGCTCGGTCAGGGTTGATGAAGAGCGCATCAGCAAAATGCAGAACGATCTTGCAACTCGAAAGACCTTCAGTCTTCCAGATGTTTATCTTACCGATCAGGATCTAGCAAAGCTCGGACTCTTTGTACTAGGAAGGCAGAGATTCTCGGCTATTTCTGCGGTCGAGGGACTGCAGCTCGACTCCGAAGGCACAGAACGTGTGGAGCGTACTCGGGGCCTTCCTTCCGAAGAGCGGCGGGCAGAGACGATTCACGCGTTCGCACAATCACGGAACCGCGAATGACAGAGGGCTACGACGCCTTCGACGATCCCTACGCCTATCCCGGCATGTCCGTTCTGCGAAACCGACTGGACATACGAGACGCCGGTATTCTGGGGGCGTTCGAGGTTGAAATCTCCACGCTTCGCGCCGAAGAGCCCCTCCCGCATGGCACATTCGATCCCGCCCACTACTGCAGCATTCATCACCATCTTTTTCAAGATGTTTATGAGTGGGCAGGTCGATACCGGACCGTGCGCACCTCGAAGGGCGGCAACGCATTCTGCTATCCCGAACACATATCTGCACAAATGGATGCTCTCTTCCGAACAATTCGCGGCGGAGAAGCATTTGCCGGAAATAGCAGGAACGAATTCCTGAGAGAGGCTGCCCGATTCCTCGGAGAACTGAATGCAATTCACCCGTTTCGCGAGGGAAACGGGCGCGCACAACTCGCATTTTTAGGATTGATAGGAGCAGCGGCCGGCCGTCCATTCGCGTTTGAGCGGATCGACAGGAACGCGTTTTTGCAAGCAATGATTGAAAGCTTCCTCGGCAGAACTGAAGGATTGACAGCCGAACTCGGGAAGCTTGTGACTTAATGGGGAGCGCTACGCAGACGGATTCAGTGGAATGCCGCCCGAACCAAGTTGTCGATCCTTATTCCAGCGCCTCTGGGTGGAGGGCGATGTTCTTTTCGCCGGCGGCTTTTTTTTCGTTCCAGGCCTTCACCCAGTCTTCCCAATGCTTGCCGGCGGCGCGGTCCTTGCCGGTGAATTCGAGGCGGGAGATTTCGGCGTAGGAAACCTTGCGCTTTTCGGGTGCGCTGGGCGTGAAGTAGTGCACCCAGGAGTCGGCCAGCGTGACGCCGGTGGAGCGATTGAAGATGTAGGCTTCAATCTTTTCGCCGGACTTGAGCGTGAGCGTGACGTCGCCGCGATAATCGAAGGCCTTTTCGAGAGCGGCCTTCAGGTCTTCGTCGCTGGCGAGCGTGGGAACCGAGCCTTCAAGTTCTTCGTGCTCGAAGCCGGGAGCGAGTTCGAGGGATTCGATCTGTTCGCGGGTGTATTTCTGGACTTCGGCGGTCATAGTTTCCTTAGCGAGTGAGCAAGTCAGCCTGGTTTCCCATGTCCCCAAAAGCGAGAGACATGGGGCACCCGAATCCAAGTCAGAATTGTGTGGGCGTGGACGCCCACACTACAGCCGGTCAGGAGACCGGCGCTACAAATTCAAACGCGTGTTTCCTCGTAGGCGCGCTCCGGTTCCGTGATCTTTACAAGCGACGACGGGCCGGTGGGCATGGGCTCATTGAGCAGGTCGAGTGCGTGCTTGTCAGGATAGAGCGAGAAGCTGCCCTTGACCATGGCGAGGAAGCCTTTGAGCGATCCGAAGCCGTCGAGGACGGCGGAGGGCTCGTAGCCGCAGCTCACCATGCAGTTGGCGCACTTGGGATTGCCGGAGCCTACGCCGTACTCTTCCCATTTCGTGGTTTCCATCAGCTCGGTAAACGTATCGGCGTAGCCATCCTGGAGCAGATAGCAGGGGCGCTGCCAGCCGAAGATGTTGAAGGCGGGCGAGCCCCAGGGCGTGCAGTCGTAGTTGCGGTCGCCCATCAAAAACTCAAGAAAGAGGGGCGACATGTTGAACTTCCAGGTCTTCTTGCGGTTGGAGAGAATGGCGCGGAAGAGGCGGCGCACGCGGGCGCGGCCCATAAAGCGATTCTGATCGGGCGCCTTGTCGTAGCTGTAACCGGGCGAGACGACGATGCCTTCGACACCGATGGACATCATCTCATCGAAGTGCGCGCGGACATGATTGGGATCGGTGCCGTCGAAGAAGGTGGCGTTGGGTGTGACGCGAAAGCCGCGCTGGACGGCCTCCTTGATGCCCTCGACGGCGAGATCCCAGCCGCCCTCGCGGCAGACGGAGAAGTCGTGCTCGTCGCGCTGGCCATCGAGATGGACGGAGAAGGTGAGGTACTTGGAGGGCGTGAACTCCGGCAGGCGACGCTTGAGTTCGAGCGCGTTGGTGCACAGGTAGATGTACTTTTTGCGCGCAATGAGGCCGTTGACGATCTCCACGATCTGCGGATGCAGCAGCGGCTCGCCGCCGGGGATGGAAACCATGGGCGCGCCGCATTCTTCGGCGGCGGCGAAGCATTGCTCGGGCGTGAGCTGCTTTTTGAGGATGTGCGGCGGATACTGCACCTTTCCGCAACCTGCACAGGCCAGGTTGCAGCGGAACAGCGGCTCCAGCATGAGCACGAGTGGATAGCGCTTGCGGCCCTGGAGCCGGTTCTTGAGGACGTATGTTGCGACCGTCCACATTTGGGAGATTGGAACTGCCATCAGTGTTTGCCCTCAGGGGCTAAAGCCCTAATCATTTGATGCGGCACATTTGGCACGACTAAAGTCGTGCCCTTTCACGCTGTTCTTTCCATGGCCCGCTTATAGGTTGTCAGCGCCATCAGCGGGAAGTACTGGCGATACATGGTGTAAGCCAAATAGAAAACCTTGGGGAAGCCGGTTCCCGTAATGATGGACTGGCGCGTGAGCCCGTCGCCCATGGTCTCGTCCCAGCTTCCGTCTTCGCGTTGCCGCTCAAGGAGCCAGCGCACGCCTTTGGCGATGGAATCGGAGCGGTCGTCACCGGCAGCAAGCAGCGCCATCAGAGCCCACGCGGTTTGCGAGGGCGTGCTGATGCCAATGCCGCGCGTGTCGGGCTCATCGTAGGTGCCGACACTTTCGCCCCATCCGCCGTCAGCATTCTGCACCATGCGAATCCACTCCGCGGCCTGCTGCACCTGCGGCTCCAGATGATCCACGCCGATGGCGTCGAGACCGCGCAGCACCAGGAAGGTCCCGTAGATGTAGTTCACGCCCCAGCGGCCGAACCAGCTTCCATCGGGCTCCTGCTCCCTGAAGATGAACTCGATGGCGCGCTCGACGCGCTTGTCCTGGCGCGTGTAGCCGTAAACGGCGAGCATCTCCAGCATGCGCCCCGTGATATCGACCGACGGCGGATCGAGCATGGCGTTGTGATCGGCGAAGGGGATGTACTGGAAGATCATTTTGGTGTTGTCTTTGTCGAAGCTGCCCCAGCCGCCGTTCCTGCACTGCATGGCGAACTCCCATGCGAGGGCGCGCTGCGCTACCTGGTGCTGGTAGCGCTCGCGGGGGTTGTCAACTTTGCTGAGCGCCAGCAGAACCTGCGCCGTATCGTCGGTGTCAGGATAAAACTCGTTGTTGAACTCGAAGTACCAGCCGCCGGGTTCCGTGTTGGGCACTTTTACGGCCCAGTCGCCCTTGTGGCGGACCTCTTTGGCCAGCATCCAGTCCACAGCCTTGAGCAAGCGCGGATCGTTGCGCGGCACACCGGCTTCGCCGAGCGCGTAGACGGCCTGCGCCGTGTCCCATACTGGGCTCATGCACGGTGTCATGCGGAAGGTCGGCTCGGGCATCTCCGGCGTTGGCTCCTGCTCGATGCCCAGCTTCTCGAATTCGTCGCGCGCGCGGATCACCTGCGGATCGTCTTCGGAGTAGCCCAGGCAACGCAGCGCAATGATCGCGTTAAGCATGGCCGGATAAATCGCGCCCAAGCCGTCGGTCATTTCCAACCGCTCGAGCAGCCACTGCTCGGCACGCTTCATGGCCAGTTTGCGGAGCGGGCGAATGTGCACGGCCTCGAACCAGTGGGTCATGCGATCGACAGCCAGGAAGAAATTGCGCCAGGAGAAGAGGTGCTTGCGATCGACGCGCAGGCGCAGAATGGAGTTGGCGCGCCCGCCTACGAACAGCTCATCAATTCCCTGCTCCGGGGGAATCTTCTTGAAGGGCTTTTTGGCGTACATGATGGCCAGCGGCACGATGATGGACCGCGACCACGAGGAGATTTCGTAGATATTGAAGTAGAACCACTTGGGAAAGAGGACAATCTCCGGTGGAATGGCGGGGACAGCATCGTAGTCGTACTGGCCCATCGAGCAGAGATACATCTTGGTGAAGGTGTTGCAGGCGACGACGCCGCCATGCGCCAGCACCCATTCGCGGCACTTGACGAGGCGGGGATCTCCGGCTCCGATTTCCATGAGCTTTGCGGAGAAGTAGCACTTGACCGAGAGCGAGATATTGCCCGGGCCGCCCGGATAAATGCTCCAGCTTCCATCTTCGTTCTGATAGCGCATCATCTCAGTGAGAGCGCGCTTGAGCCGGCCGGGATCGCCGCTTTCAAGCAGCGTGTGCAGTTGGATGTAGTCGGCCTCGAGCATCGAGTCGGCCTCGAGCTCGCTGCACCAGTAACCGTCGGGATGCTGCAGGCTGAGCAGAAAATCGCGCGCGTGGACTACGCCCAAGTCGACATCGGCGAGGTCCGCGTCAATTCGGCCAAATCTGGGCCGTCCAAAACTGGGCACCGCGGTTTGCGTCTTCTGCTTCTCTGGAATCATGCGGTCTGAAACGCCTCAATTCTTTGCGGAGAGCCGGAGTGCCTCAATGGATTCCGCTTTATGGCGCGCCCAATTGTCGCGTGCCCGTTCTCGCGATCAAGTTTTAGCTTACGGCGATGGATTCGGATCCGCTGGCGCTGCCAATGGCCTGCACGATCTCGGGGGGCAGGCCGAAGCGTACGTTCTCCGGCATCACCTCAACCTCTTCGACGTTTTCAAAGCCATTTTGACGCAAGTAATTCACCACGTCCTCGACAAGCACCTCCGGAGCCGAAGCGCCGGCAGTAACGGCAACAGTGTCCACGCCGGTGAGCCACGCAGGATGGATGGCCTGGGAGTTATCAATGAGGTACCCGATGGTGCCCAGGTTGCGGGAGACTTCGACCAGGCGGTTGGAGTTGGAGCTGTTTGTGGAGCCCACAACAAGTACTAACCCGGCATTGTGCGCCACGTTGCGCACCGCAACCTGGCGATTCTCGGTGGCATAGCAGATGTCCTGCGAATGCGGACCGACGATGTTAGGATACTTGACCTTGAGGGCGTGAATGATGTCGCGCGCCTCATCCAGGCTGAGGGTGGTCTGGGTGAGATAGGCGACGCGGTCGGGATTGGGCACCTGCAGCCTCTCGACCTCGGCAACGTTTGAAACCACTTGGGTTACCTCTGGCGCCTCGCCCAGCGTGCCCTCAATCTCGTCGTGGTCGCGGTGGCCGATGAGCACGAGCGAATACCCCTGCTTGGCGAATTTGACGGCCTCAAAGTGCACCTTGGTTACAAGCGGGCAGGTGGCGTCGATGACCTTCAGATTGCGCCCTTTACTGCGCTCGCGCACCGCCGGCGAAACGCCGTGGGCCGAGTAAATGACGCGCTGGCCGTCGGGCACGTCGTCGATTTCGTGGACAAAGATCGCGCCTTTTTCCGCTAATTCGTTCACGACATAGCGGTTATGCACAATCTCGCGGCGTACGTAGATGGGGGCGCCGAAGGTTTCAAGGGCAATCTTCACAATGTCGATGGCGCGCACCACGCCGGCACAAAAACCACGTGGTTTGAGCAACAACACCCTCTTCTGGCTGGGGGAAGCGCCCGGGGAACCGTGATGGGGAATGGAATCGAGGACAGTTGTAGTCACATCGTTCAGTATACCAACGGGCGGGATGAAACGATAGGAGAGAAATGGCGCTGCTGGACGATTCGTGTCAGGCCGCTTCGCCCAGCAAATCCGCCACCACCTTGGGGTTGCGGGCGATGATCCTCAGATACGCGCGTGCGGGCGCATCGGGACGCTTGCGGCCTTGCTCCCAATCGCGGAGAGTTCCCACGGGAATGCGGTATGCCGCCGCGAAGGCCTCCTGCGTCATGCCGAGGCTCTCACGCAGCCGCTTCACGTTGGGGATTGGGATAAAACCGGGCAGGTTGAAGAAGCCGATGGGGGCGGCATCTGGATCGGAGAGTGCCGCGGCGTGAATCTGCTCGTCAGTAAGCGCGGCTACGGCAGCCCAATCCGTGTTGGTCTTGATCGGCGGATCGCCGGGATTATGCTCGACCGAAATTAAACCAGTCTTCTTCATACCAATTGGCCTTTCTCACCGAGATGATACGGATGAGTACTTCGTCTTCTTCGCCTCGCACCAACTCAGTAGAGACTACAACCAGAACTTTGCTTCCGTTGCGACCAGTGGTTACAATGCGCTCTTCCTCGTAGTCGAATCGATCGTCAATCCAAATGTCTCGCTTCGGATCTTCGAGGGCGGGGATTCCATCGGCGAGCGACAAATCGTGCTTACGCTGGTTCAAGAGTCCCAGACGTAGCGCATGACCTGATAGTACGGCTAAGCCGTAGTCGCGTCAAGTAAAAACGTGAGGGGTTACCGCCCATTGGACCCTGGCGAAGTCCTTGAACGTGGCTTCCCAGGTCCGAAAATCCGGACGTGGGGCGCCATTCCTTTTTGCGTCGAATGGAGATCAGGGCCATCTGGCCCGCCCTGCTGAAGTGGTTCCCCCGTCCTCCCAAGTTGGAGCTTGCGCGCAGTGGTCATAGTAGCTCTGTAAATGGATTTGCCAAGCGGCATACTATGCTATGAAAAGAATTCTGCTCGGACTCGTGCTCATCTTCTGTCTCGCAGTACCCTATGCGGCACAGGCGCAGGTAATAGTGGTAGTACACCACCGCCATCACCACCACCATCATCACCCCTACCTCCAAAACAACCGGTAGTTGGTTGAGAATCCCGTTGTCCCACCCTTGCCGCGATCGCTTTCCTCGCAAAGAGACGTCAAGGATGGGGCGCCCGGTTCCACTTCGTACTGGATGAAGCCCTTGTTCGATAGACGTCAAGGGATTGACGCTCACAATCATTCGCCGTAGCTTGACAACAAGTGGTGCTGTGTTACCATTTGATTGAGGTTAATCAACGTTCATCAATGGCTACCATCAATCGCCTTCCCATCACCAAAGCGCGCATCAATCTGGGCCAGATTGCGCGGCGGGCGCATAACAGCAAGGAGTACTTCATCCTGGAGAAGGATGGTATTCCCGTGATCGGCATCATGGCAGCCGATGAGATGGAAGATTATCTTGAGCTGCGCGACCGCAAGGTCAAGGCGTCTATCGCGGCAAGCGCGAGGAACCGCGCTGCCGGTAAGACGCGGCCCGCCCGGCCCAAGAGTGCTAGCCCTCGCTGGATTTGAGCCTAACGGCCGTTTTCGTCTTTGGCTACCTGTTCGATTTCATCGTTTGCCTGATTGAGATATCTCCCTACCTGATTGATATCGCTGACGACCTGGGGATTGTTTGGATACTCTCTCTGGACCGCGGTCGCGGAATTCCAAGCCTGGCCGATGGCGCGCTGCGCCGCTTGCAGGTCTGGATAATTTGCGCCCAACGTGACCTTCGGCGGAGCCGACGCAGTCACCTGAGTCTGGCCAACCAGTATGCCTCCCACAAAGATTGCCGAGGCGGCAATGGAGCCCAACACGATTTTGCTTCTTGTCATGGGGAAAACCTCCTGTCGCGACTACTACAGGAGGCGATGAGGGCCTGGCAAGGGAAAAATTGCTGCAACGCCAGCAACGGCCGAGAATGCGGACGATCGTCCGGCGCCAAGGGACGCTGACCGAGGGCTCGCTCAAGCGACTGCGGATTGAACGGGTCGCAGGCTCACCTGCACATCGACCCGCGTGCCGAGGCGGTTAAGGATCGACATCAGGCGGTCGAGGGTGAAGCGGCGAAGGTCGGCGTTGCGGATGCGAGAGAAATCAGCCGCGGCGATGCCGGTGAGCGCATGGGCGGCGCGGACGGTCAGTTGCTTACGGTCTAGCTCTTTGATGATTTCGGCGGCGAGGATCGCCTTCAACTGCTCGACATCGGGGTTTGCATAGCCGAAGTCGCGAAAGACGTTACCGCTGCCGTGCACGAGTTCGATTTTTTCGCGCTTCATCCGAGTAGCTCCTTGAGTTTCTTCAGGCGGTTCTTGATCAGATCGATTTCATGTTGCGGGGTTTTGATGCCTTGCGTCGATTTCTTCTGAAACGCGTGAATGACCCAAATCGCACTGGCAATCTGCACAGCGTAAACGACCCGAAATGCGTTTCCGCGAAAAGGCAGTGCGATTTCAAGAACTCCGGAGCCGACGCCTTTGAACGGTTTGACTATGTCCGCCTTGTCGCCCTCTGCCGCGATGGTCAATGCCCTAAGGCAGGTGGCTTGCGCCTCTGCCGGAAACTTCTCTAAGTCGTTTCGAGCAGATCTGATCCATGAAATGGGCCGCGTCGCAATAGCCATAGTAAACTCCGTGAAATGAGATTTACCTACCCCTTGATAGGGGTGCTATTTGGCACTGCTTCATTTCACGCAATGGGCTAAAACTCCCCTGCGGCCTACATAACACAGGATCAGATTCGATCCGTCTTTATAAAGTGTAGTCATATTTGACAACAAATGTCAAGGCCGAGATTCGGGTCAGGTTCCAAGTTGCGGGCGTCAATTTCGGAACCCTCTTTTCCTCTATTGGGCGGGATTTCAACCGGCCATTGGCGGCGATTCCCAAGGTGCTTCCTCGATAGAATCAATCTAGGCATGTCCGAATTCACCCATCTGCATTTGCACACTGAATATTCCCTGCTCGACGGCGCGTGCGACGTTTATAAGCTTGTGGACCGCGTGGCGGCGCTGGGCCAGAAGTCTGTAGCCATGACGGACCACGGCAACATCTACGGCGCGGTGCATTTTTTTGACGCGGCGAAGGCTAAAGGCATCAAGCCCATCCTGGGCTGCGAACTCTACGTGTGCAAGGCGGAGGATCATCGCGCGGATACGCCTAACGACCAGTACAACCACCTGCTGGTGCTGGCGGAAAACGAGGAGGGCTACCGGAACCTGATCCGGCTCACGTCGGAGGCGAGCCTGCACGGGTTTTACCGCAAGCCGCGCGTGAGCAAAAAGTATCTTGCGGAAAACTGCAAGGGCCTGATCGGCACCTCCGGCTGCTTGAGCGGCGAACTGTGCGAGGCGCTCGAGAAGAGCGACTATGCGGAGGCCGTTTGGATCGCGCAACAGTACCAGGACATCTTCGGCAAGGGGAATTTCTTTCTCGAGATTCAGGACCAGGGCCTGGAAGCGGAGAAAAACATCCGCGCCGACCTGTTTCGCCTGGAGCGCGAACTGGGCATCCCGCTGGTGGCGACTAACGACTCGCACTACCTGTGCGGCGAGGACTCCCACGCGCATGACGTGATGCTGTGCGTGCAAACCGGCGCGAAGATTCACGAGGCCAACCGCTTCAAGTTCGACTCGGACCAGTTTTTTGTGAAGAGCGCGGACGAAATGGCCCAGCTCTTCAAGGACGCGCCCGCGGTGATCGAGCGCACCATGGAGATTGCCGAGCGCTGCAACCTGAAACTGCAGAAGGTGGATAATCCGTTTCCGAATTTCGCGGTGCCGCAGGGCCACTCCGTCGACAGTTACTTCGAAGAGGTGTGCAGAGCGGGCTACAAGAAGCGCCTGGAAACCGCGATCCATCGGCTGCAGTCGCGGGGCACACTGCGCACGCCGCTGCATGAATACGATGCGCGGCTGGAGCACGAGATCGCGATCATCAAGCAGATGAAGTACGCGGGCTATTTCCTCATCGTGTGGGACTTCATCAAGTACGCGCGCGACCACGGCATTCCCGTGGGTCCGGGGCGCGGCTCGGCGGCCGGCTCGCTGGTGGCCTACGCCATGGAGATCACCAACATCGATCCGCTGCAGAACGGGCTGCTCTTCGAGCGTTTTCTGAATCCGGAACGCGTGTCTCTGCCCGATATCGACGTGGATTTCTGCATGAACCGGCGCGGCGAGGTGATCGACTACGTGACGCGCAAGTACGGCCGCGAGCAGGTAGCGCAGATCATTACCTTCAATACCATGGCGGCCAAGGCGTCGATCAAGGATTGCGGGCGCGCGCTCGACATGCCCTACGGCGACGTGGACCGCATTGCCAAGCTGGTGCCGGCCACGCTGGGCATGACGCTGGACAAGGCGCTCGAGGAAGTGCCCGACCTGCGCAAGGTGTACGACAGCGACAAGCAGATCCGCGAGCTGATCGACACCGCGAAAAAGCTCGAAGGACTGGTGCGCGGATCGGGCGTGCACGCGGCCGGAGTGGTGATTGCGCCGCGCCCGCTTATCGAGATGGTGCCGGTGGCCAAAACCAAGAACGACGAAATCGTCACCGCCTACGACATGAAGTCCATCGAGAAGATGAACCTTCTCAAGATGGACTTCCTGGGCCTGACCACGCTCACCATCATCGACGATTGCGTGAAGCTCATCGAGCAGCACCGCGGCGAAAAGCTCGACATCGAGGCCATCCCGCCCAACGATCCTGAAACGTTCCAGAAGGTGTTTCACGCGGCGCTCACTTCGGGCGTGTTTCAGTTTGAGTCGGGCGGCATGCGCGACGTGCTACGCCGCTACAGGCCCGACACGGTGGAAGACCTGACGGCTCTCAACGCGCTTTACCGGCCGGGCCCGATCCAGGGCGGCATGATCGACGACTTCATCGAGCGCAAGTGGGGCCGGCGTAAAGTGGAGTACGCATTCCCGGAGCTTGAGGGAATCCTGAAAGAGACGCTGGGCGTGATTGTCTACCAGGAACAGGTGATGCAGATCGCCAACTTGCTGGCGAGCTACTCGCTCGGCGAGGCGGACCTGCTGCGCCGCGCCATGGGCAAAAAGGACGCTGACGAGATGTCCAAGCAGCGCGACCGGTTTGTGAGCGGCGCGGTGGCGCATGGAGTTTCGAAGGACACGGCGGGCGACATCTTCGACCAAATGGATAAGTTCGCCGGCTACGGATTCAACAAATCGCACGCGGCGGCGTATGCACTGCTGGCCTACCAGACGGCGTATTTGAAGACGCACTATCCGGTCGAGTTCATGGCCGCGCTGCTTACGTCGGAAACCTCGAAGCCCGACAGCGTGGTGAAGTACATCGGCGAGTGCCGCGAAATGGGCATCCGCGTGGAGCCGCCGGATGTGCAGGTCTCGGGCGCGCAGTTCACGCCTCAAGTTGCGTCGGGGGGTGAAGCCATCCGCTTCGGGCTGGCGGCGGTGAAGAACGTGGGCGGCAACGCCATCGAATCGATCCTGAAGGCGCGCGCGGAGGTGGGCGGGCGCTTCAAGAATTTTTGGGAGTTCTGCGAAAAAGTCGATCTGCGCGTGATGAACAAGCGCGTGATCGAGTCGCTGGTCAAGGCCGGCGCGCTCGATTCGCTGGGCACGCGCGGACAGCTGAACAACGCCATCGACAAGGCCATGGAGCGGGCACAGAAGACACAACGCGACGCAGAGCAAGGGCAGAGCGGATTGTTCGGGCTGTTTGACGAAACGCCGGCGCGCCTCCGCGACGCCGACTCGCTGCCGCTGGCCCCCGATTGGGAAAAGAGCGTGCGGCTCGCGAACGAGAAGGAAGTGCTGGGATTCTTCGTCTCCGGACATCCGCTCGACAAGTATGCCGAGAAGTTGCGTAACCTGACAGGCGTGATCACGACGGCCGAGGCGCTGGAGCGCAAGCCGCCGGAACGGCGCTGGGGCGGCCAGCAGGATTTGGCGGACGAGATTCAGGTGGCCGGGCTGCTCGTTGGAGTCGCACCCAAGAAAAGCAGGAAAGATCAGCGGCTGTATGCGCAGGGTTGGCTCGAAGACGCGACCGGCAAGATCGAGCTGATCTGTTTTGCGCGCGATTACGAGCGGCTGGCGCAACAGCTGAAGATGGAAGTGCCGGTGCTGGTGCGCGGCATGTTGATGGGCGATGAGGACGCCGCGCCCAAGATTGCCGTTAGCCAGGTGCAGGCACTCGAAGAGGTTCAGGTGAAGCTGCCCACGGGCATACGCATCCGCATCAACCTCGACCACGCCACGAATGAGATGCTGGCCGCGCTCAAGAACGCCGCCGACGCCGCACCGGGCCCCGGCAAAGTGATGCTGCAGCTTGAGAAAAAAGGTGAGTACGCCGTGGTTCTGGAGCCGGAAGGGATGAGCGTCGCCGCCGATCGCGGCTGGGTGGAGCGCGTGGAAGAGATTGCTGGCAGAGGCTCTGTGCAGGCGGTGGGGTAAGCCGCTACGTAATCAATTCAACCAAGCCGCTGAACTCCGGACCAGCCAAACTCGGCATGGCCTTGTCGAGCGTCGCAAGTTTTCCGCCATGGTGCTTGGTGAGACCGAGCAGGTAGGCGTCCGTAATCTGCTTCGGGCCGTACATGCGCCGCTCGAAAGGCGCCGAGGCCACAAAGAAATCGATCTCAGTAGGCCAGAAGGCGTGACCAGGCCACTCGGTGAAATCTCGCAGCAGCAAACGAGCCTCATTGAGGGTATATCGCTCGCCAATGAGAGATGGCGTGCTTGTAATGCGGAGAAAGCCGGACTGTGTGAGTGAACAGGTTGCAAATGATTTTGCGGCCTTTGTCTTGAACCACGACCTTGCCTTTGCCTGTTCCGTGTGCCACGGCCAAAGCAGGGCGATGAGGACGTTGGTATCGAGCAGATAGCGGATCACCAGGGTTCGGCCTCAGCGCGCAAAACATCTTCCGTGGTGATCCGTTTGCCGGTCAGCGGCACATCGGCTGTGGGAAAACCATCGACATACTTGATACGAGGCGCCCGGGGATCGGCACGTTCGATCAGTTCATTCACGGCTTCGCTCATCGACAGCCCCGTAGCTCTCTGAAAGTGCTCCACAGTTGCGATGGCCGCTGCAGACAAAGCGATCGTGGTTCTGTGGTGAACACGTCCTCTTGCGGAAGCAATTTGGGGCGATTTCCTGGCCGTGTTCGGCGACGCGCGACGGGATGGCACAACGGAAGCACTCATATTGGATAGGATGCACCAATTGACCTGGAAATGCAAGATTTGCCATTTTGATGCATAATATCTAATCATGACATCTTAAGGTGACATTTGATGCAATATCGTCGTCTGGGCCACGGCCCGCTTGAAGTTTCGGAGCTGAGTTTCGGCACATGGCTCACGGTGGCGGGCGGCGTGGCGCGCGAACAGGCGATCCGCTGCATCCATGCGGCGCTCGACCACGGGATCACGCTTTTCGATACGGCCAATCAATATGGAGCGGGCGAAGCAGAACGCGTGCTCGGCGAGGCGCTCAAAAGTACTCCACGCGACCGTTATCTGATCGCCACCAAGCTCTATTTTCCCGTGGGCGACGAGCCCGATCGAGGACTTTCTGCCGCGCAGATCGAGAAGCAACTGCATCGCTCGCTGGAGCGGCTGGGAGTGGACGCGATCGACCTCTACCAGTGCCATCGTTACGACAGGGAAACGCCGCTTGAGGAGACCATGCTTGCGCTCGACCGCGCGGTGCGCGCGGGAAAGGTGCGCGCCATCGGCTTCAGCGAGTGGAGCGCGGAGCAGATCGACGCGGCGGCGGCGATGGCCGGCGCCCACGCGCTGGTTCCCTTCTCTGCGAGCCAGCCGCAGTATTCCATGCTGTGCCGCAAGCCTGAGGCTGCCGTCTTTCCGGCGTGCGCGCGCCATGGAATCGGCAACCTGGCTTTCTCGCCACTGGCGCATGGCGTGCTTACGGGCAAATACGCGCCGGGCGAACCGCCTCCGCCGGGAACGCGCGCCGCGAGCGAAGAGATGAATCAGTTTATGGAGACGGCCGGACGGCACTACCGGTCAAAATTCTTACTGGAAGCCGTTGCGCAACTTAAGCCCATCGCCGCAGAGCTGGGGCTGAGTATGGTGCAGATGGCGCTGGCGTGGGTGCTGCGGCGGAGCGAAGTGGCTTCGGCGATCATCGGCGCCTCACGTCCCGAGCAGATTGCCGACAATGTGCGCGCCGTGGGCGTGACTCTGCCCGCCGAAGTGATCAAACGCATAGACCGCGCGCTCGACGCGGTTGTGGTGCGGTAGAAGTCTAGTTCTTCGGCACGCACGTGTGCGGGCGTGGACGCCCGCACGACAGCCGGTCTCCCACCCCAGCGAACGAAGATCGCTCGCCGGGGCCCCGGTCTGGAGACCGGCGCTACATTTTGACCGGCGCTACATTTTGGCTTTAGCGGGCGGTTTTGGGGTTGGGATAGGTGTCGCGGTTGCCGGCGTGGGTCGAGTCGAGGCAGGCGAAGTCCTTTTCGATGGCGAGCGAGAGGGAGCCGGAGCCGTTCGGAACAGCGCTATAGATGCCGACATCGTCGCCATTGGCCCACGCCTGCGCGACACTGGTGGGCAAAATCACAGTCACTTCATCGGGCGCGTAAGACACGGCAATGCAACCCGCGGCCGCGGAGTGCTGAAGCGCGTAGCTAAGGTGGACGCCAGGCGCGAAGTGAATGGTTTCCACGACGCGGCCAGAGGCGATGAGCCGTTGCACCTCCGAAGGGCCCACGCGAAGCCGCAGCGAATCCCCCTTGATGCGTAATTTCATGACGCTTGCCTCGCGGCGCGGAGCCGTTCCGCGCCTTTCAATTCGATCCTACTCAAAAGGGGAAGGCGGCAGCAATGCGAGCCGTTGCGTATGGCCAGCCCATCTTTGCGCGAACCATTTTGGCAGCCGGAACATGGGTCCGATCCATGGACTTTTGGTGAAGGCATCGGGTATGGCGAGCGCATCCAGGTGGCTGCCACCCAACGAAAGAAGGACACTGAAGCTCAGCGCCCTTAATATCCAATGTCGCTTCGGGGATTGCCATAAACCAGGGATTTCTTTGGTTTATGGCGGGGACGACGGGGCTCGAACCCGCGACCTCTGCCGTGACAGTTAAAGTCAGAACCGTAACTCATTGATTCTAAAGCGCACTGATGGCTCAGAAAGCGCTCAAAAGCACCCATTTTGAGGCTTCAGCACCCTAATCGAACCCTTGGAAACACAAAAAAGCAGAGGTCATCCTAGTCTCGAGTAAGTTTAAGATCAAGTCAAAGGAATTGACCATGCTGAAGCTGTTGGCTAGCCAATTCGAGTGGCGGCTTGAGGAGAATGTCCGCCGCACAAAATATCGGCCCGGCTTAGCCCCACACCGATCGAGGAACAATGATGTCATCGGCAGGAACAAGCGTGTTCACTGAGACGTGCGGCCAAGTCAGACCAGCGAAATTCAGCAAGACCGTCTGCGAGTACTGAATCTGCGTGAATTTAACGGTAAGCTCGCGCGGCATATCCAAGTCGTACGGCGGAGTGACGGAGAAAGTTGGCACGCGCTGCCCCGGAACACTTGGCTTGGCTTTGATCGCGAAGGGTGGCCCGCCTACCTGGTAGGGCGGGACAAGAATGGTTTCTTCGACCGTTTCAATCCAGAAGACCGCTAGCATCTGCAATGCCTGAGCGTTTGGCGCAGTCGCTGCGGCCTGGCCCAAAAGGAACGCGATATTGTCGACTCCTCCTCCAAAGGGCAGCACCTGAGGCGGAGGCGGCGGGGCGGTGGAAATGACTATTGTGGTCGTGTTCACGATGTTTTGTTTGCTGATGTGACTGCGCAAGAGGCTGTTGGGATCATCCAAAAGCGTCTGCGTGATCGTTCCGGCAGTGATGAAGGGACCCAGATCCTGGGGAATTCTCGGCGTGTTCGGATTATTGGCTATCTGGCTTGCGAATGGGATCTTCTTCGGAGGGTTACTACCTGTAGCGAACGGTGTGATGTCCACGGGGGCTATAGTCGGCTTCCCGGGTGCAGATGAGAAAGTGCCTTGAGCCTCGATCGCCGCGCCGTGCGGAATGGACGCCATGCGCGTAACCGACTCTCCTAGTTGCGGAACGGTGGTCGCGGGAACGTGAATCCAAATGCCGGGCTCGACATGAATCCCGACACTTTCGCCGTGAATCGTAACGTCCTTGATCGTCTGCAGATAGGGTACCCCGTTGAGAAAAGCATCTGGCTGCGCCGCCGTACCGCGGTTCGGGACCGAGCCCAGGCTATGCGAAAACGAGAGGCTCTCCGAGGTAAGGTTCAATTCCAAGATGTTGTCGCGGGGAGGTGGGGGTGGGGGAACTGGATTCGGGAGTGGTGTCGGCGTAACAGCACTATCGGGTCTGAAGATAGTGTTGAAGCCGTTACCGACCCAATCTCCGACGAATACGGAGAGTGGTCCAAGCGGTGGAGGCGGCGCAGGTGCAGGCACCGCAATATGATCCGGACGAAGTTCCCCGAAAACGAAGTCACTCGGTATCTTGATAGAAGCTCGGGCATTCGTGTCGCTCATTCGAAATCCTCCATTTCACTACAAGGTCCAGTCTCTCTAAAGGATCAAGAGAGGCCTGAAATCGTGATATTTGTCGCTGCTGTTTTTTGTTGCGTGCCGCGCCGAATTTCTGATTGAGCAAGGTTGTTGCAACCCAAGGTCTCAAAGACCGTGAGTGACGAGAATGTTTGCCAACATATCGCGAAAACGAATTATCCGCAAGAGAATAGTTGAAGTGAGAGCTTTCCGAAGTATGGCCTGGAAAAGCTTGGACAGTTCGAAATAATCACCGAAGCACCTGTTTACCGAGTGTGATCGTGCGCTGTTGCGAGAGGCTGAATTATCATTTGGTGTCACCAGTCGGTGGATCGGACTCCGAAGCCAGTTCAAGTTGGAGGTCAGTCATGGCAAAATCCCCCCGCGTCAAATCCCTTTCTACCAAACCTTCAAGGTTTGCGGATCAAGCTCGCGTCGTCCTGGCAGGCAGCGAGAGAGCGCCAGCTCCGAATGCGATTCCGCTGAAGGCTACGCCGGCCAGGTCAAAGGTGACCGTGTCGGTCATCGTGAAACGCAAGGAGCCGCTGAAGATCAACCGGCGGGGCAGCCGGGCGAACGGACCGGTTCGTGTGAGCCGGACTGAGTTTAGGAAGCATCACGCCGCTGATCCCGGCGCTATTAAGCTGGTTCGGGCGTTTGCTCGGGAGTTCAACCTGAAGGTAGAGCCCGATCCGAGTTCGGCGGTGCGGCGCACGATTCAGCTTACCGGCACAGCTGCGGATATTCAGAAGGCATTTGGCGTGGTGCTGG
>JBEKAS010000020.1:0-27541 GCA_050015795.1 Occallatibacter sp.
TAATGTGGCTATTTCGGGAGCGCCGGCGGGCGTGAAACTGCTTGGAAGGTTGGAAAGCCGGCCAGCTTGGATAGGCAACTTCCCGGTGATTGCGCGCATCCCCTCCCCTAGATGTGGTGCGCATGGGACCTGACGAGAACGGGCAGATGCGCCAGTGCGACAACTGCTGAACGTCAGGAGTTTTGGGGCCATGCAATCAAAACAATGTGATCGGGGTGCACGTTTGAAAGCGAAATATTGTTTTCGAGGTGAGCAGATGACATTCGTTTCGATGCAACATATGCCTCTCGCTCGGGCTTATCTCTGCGAGGATTGCAATTGCATTGGAAATTGCGCGGAACAGTGCCCAGCGTGCGCGTCACAGGCGCTGATAGGCTTGGCCAATGTGCTGAATCGCGAATCGCAGGAGGAGATTCAGCAAGGATTGGTGCGGATGACTGCGCTGGTTGCTTGAGCGTTGCATGGCTCTAGTTGCTTAAGCATGCCCCAGACACCTTCCACTAATCAACCTACCGGCAGCTATCGACTGAAAGAGAACGTGAGAGGAACGTGTGCATCCGAAATGCACTTAGCGAACCGATCTTGGGCCGAGGCTTATAATCGAAAGTGGCCGGTTGTGCTCTGAGCCTCGCTGAGGCGTCTGTGTCGCCGCCGGACAACTTCTTGCCAGCAGACTTCCTCTTGAACGACTTCATCATCATCCGCGGCGCGCGGACCCACAACCTGAAGAACCTCTCGTGCGATATTCCTCACTGCAAGCTGACGGTCATCAGCGGCGTGTCGGGATCGGGCAAGAGCTCGCTGGCCTTCGACACCATCTATGCCGAGGGGCAGCGGCGGTATGTGGAGTCGCTATCGGCCTACGCGCGGCAGTTTCTGGAGCGGATTGAGAAGCCCGACGCCGATGAGATCGACGGGCTGGCGCCGGCCATCGCCATCAAGCAGAAAAACACCACGCGGAACCCGCGCTCTACGGTGGCGACGGCGACGGAGATCTACGATTACCTGCGCCTGCTCTACGCGCGTTGCGGAGACGTCCACTGCGTTGATTGCGATGGGTTGGTCAAACGCAATTCGGTGGACGAGGCGGCCGAAGCGGTTCTGGCGCTGGGTGATGGTGTGCGGCTGAACGTGCTATTTCCGGCAATGAGCGCCGCTCCCGCAGCGGAGACGGAAGCCAAGCCGGAGAAGACCGCAGGCCGCGCGGTAAAAAAGCCGGCTAAAAGCAAGACGGCGGGGAAGGCTGGTGAGGCCGCGGGCGATGCGCTGCACAGGGAAGTGATGAAGGCGCGGCTCGCCGACTTGCGGTCGAGCGGATTCAACCGGCTGTGGCAGCAGGGAAGGATCTTCGAATTCTCCACGCCGGAGTCGCTCGTAGATTTGGATTTGGGAGCTCCGTTCTTTGTCCTTTTGGACAGGGTTGTGGTTAGCGCCGAAAACCGCGCGCGCATTGTGGATGCCGTGGAGACGGCGTATCGCGAGGCAGGCGAGGTTATTTTCGAAGAGGCGCCTCGTCACCCCACGGACGAAGATCTGTCCGTGGGGACCCCGAAACCACGTGACGAGACGGCTGAGCGTAGGCGGCTGCGGTTTTCCGGTTCATATGAGTGCACCATGTGCCATCGGCCGGGGCGCGAGCCGGAGCCGCGTCTGTTCAGCTTCAACAACCCCTTCGGCGCGTGCCCGCGCTGCCAGGGATTCGGCAACACCGTGGACTACGACCTGAATCTGGTGATTCCCGATCCCGGATTGACATTGCAGGGCGGCGCGATCGATCCGTGGAACCGGCCCAAGTACCGCCCGTGGTTTGGCGAACTGCGCAAGCGCGCAGCAGAACTGGGCGTACCGCTGGATGTGCCGTGGCGCGAGATGCCGGAAACGGCGCGCGAGACGGTGCTGCGCGGCAAAGATGGATTTGCAGGCGTGATGGGCTTCTTTGCGCAGATGGAGCGCAAAAAGTACAAGCTGCACGTGCGCGTGATGCTTTCGAAGTATCGCGGCTACGCGGAGTGTCCGGATTGCCGAGGGCAGCGGCTGCGGGCCGAGGCGAGGGCGGTGCGTATTGATGGCAAGAACATTTGCCAGGCGACAGCGTTCACCATTGCGGAGGCCAAAGAGTTTTTCGACGCGCTCAAACTTTCGCCCATGCAGGAGGAGATTGCCGGGCCGATCCTCACTGAAGTGCGGCAGCGACTGAGTTTTCTGGTCGCGGTGGGGCTGGAATACCTGACGCTGGACCGATTGGCGTCGACGCTCTCGGGCGGCGAGGCGCAAAGGATACAACTGGCCACGTCGCTGGGGTCGCGGCTGGTGGGCGCGCTCTACGTGCTCGACGAGCCCTCGATCGGATTGCATACGCGCGACACGGCGCGGCTGATTCACATTCTGGAAGAGCTGCGCGACCTGGGCAACACGATTCTCGTCGTGGAGCACGACGCCGATATTCTGCGCGCGGCCGATCATTTGCTCGATCTGGGACCAGGCGCGGGCGAATTCGGCGGCAAGCTGCTGGCCGAGGGCGTGCTGGCCGAGATCGAGGCCAACCCGGCATCGCTGACGGGACGGTATCTGAGCGGGAAGATTGCGATTCCCGTGCCCACGCGACGCCGTGAGCCGGGCCGCGAGAAGCTGGTGCTGCGCGGTGCGCGGGCCAACAACCTGCACGGGCTGGATGTGACGATTCCGATGGGAATGCTGGTCGCGGTGACGGGAGTTTCCGGATCAGGCAAGTCGACATTGGTGCACCAGGTGCTGTATCGCGCGGTGGCGCGGGCGCTGGGGCAGACGGATGGCGGCGATCCGTCAAGTGTTTTTGCTTCGCTGAGTGGTGCGGAGCGACTGAACGACGTGGTGTTGGTGGACCAGACGCCCATCGGGCGCACGCCGCGGTCGAATCCCATTACGTATATCAAGGGCTTTGATTTGGTCCGCGAACTGTTTGCCGCGCAGCCTGAGTCCAAGCGGCGCTCGCTCACGCCGGGGCATTTTTCGTTCAACGTGCCTGGCGGGCGTTGCAACACATGCGAAGGCGATGGCACGGTAACTGTGGAGATGCAGTTCCTGGCCGACGTGGAGTTGCTTTGCGAGGACTGCAATGGCACGCGCTACCAGCCCAGAATTCTCGAGGTGCAGTACAAGGGCAAAAACATCCACGATGTGCTGCAGATGACAGTGAAGGAGGCGCTGCGCTTCTTTACCGGGCAGACCAAGTTGCTGGAAAAGTTGGCAGTGCTGGATGAAATCGGGCTCGGATACTTGCGCCTGGGGCAGTCGGCGACGACACTTTCAGGCGGCGAGGCGCAACGCGTGAAGCTGGCCGCGCATCTGGCGTCGGTGCGCGCAGTGAATGCGACGGCCAAGCCTTCGCAGGCCAGCCGCGTGCTCTATATCCTCGACGAGCCGACGACAGGACTGCATTTCGACGATGTATCGAAGCTGTTGACTGCCTTTCGCAAGCTGATCGACGGTGGAGGTTCGCTGATCGTGATCGAACACAACCTGGACGTGATCAAAAGCGCTGACTGGGTGATCGATCTGGGACCGGAAGGCGGCGAAGGGGGCGGAAAAATCGTAGCCGAGGGTCCGCCCGAAGAGATTGCGAGCAACCTGCACTCGCATACCGGCAGGTGGCTGGCGCGGGTGCTGTGAGGGGTTACCCCACCCTATCGACAAAAACAAGGACGTCGCGAGGGTGGGGCACCCCGTGGGTCACACGTGCTCGCCGGCGATTACGGCAAGACGCGAGAAGCACCAGCCGCTGCCGTGCAGCCAGCAGGACTCGTCTTGAGCGTGAACATCGCAGCGCAGGGAGCGTACGCCGGCGCCTTCATCGCGCCGCAGCGCCCGGGCAAGCTCGCTGCTGACGGCGGGATCGCGCGCTCCTCCAAAATCTACGAAGAAAACCGAGCCCTGGAGCGTGGCCGCGAAGAAGTCTGCGCTGGTGCGCATGAGGTGCGCCATGGTTCCGGGCCCTCGTGTGGAGGTGAGTGGAAAGAGCAGCTTGCCTGAGGGCTTGACGGCAGCGAGCCACGTGGGCAGAGGATGGGTGGCGCCGGCGCTGACGACAATCACGTCGGCGGGCTCGAAGGGGCCGCGCGAGCCGTCGCCATGGATCACGGTGACCTGCGGCCAGGGCTCGAGTGCCTGGCGCGCGCGTGCCGCGAGGCCTTCCTCCAATTCGATCGCAGTCACTTTGCCGGCCGGGCCGGTGAGTTCTGCGAGGATTGCGGTGTAGTAGCCCGTGCCGCAGCCGAGGTGGAGAATCTGATCGCCGGCGTGAACACGGAGTAAGTCAAGATGAATAGCCCAGAGGCTGGGCTGGCCGTTGTTGAGGTGCTTCGGTTTGTCGAGCACGATGAGGGCGTCGCGGTACACGTGGGTGGGGTCGGCGTCCTTGGTGAACCAGCTCGTGCCGCTGCTTTGAATCACCCATGGGCCGGGCCCTACGAAGCGCTCGCGCGGCACGGTTTCGAAAGCGGCGAAGATAGACGGCGAGGAGATGCCATTGAGGTGGCACAACTCCTCGGCATACAAGCGCCGCGCGGATTCGATGGGGTCGGCCATGAGAAGTGCCCGTTCGCAGGTCAGCAAAGCGCGGGCCACAGCTCCATCATTGCGAGGTGTGCAGGTCTGGAGACCTGCACGACAGCCGGTCTGGAGACCGGCGCTACGCCGAATCTAGCAGGGATTATAGGCGCGTCGAAGGCGATGGCGGCGAAATAGGAGCGGGGCAATCCGCAGTGGAGCGGCCAGTGATTGCTTGAGATAGTAACGTTAACGCGAACGATTACGAGTTTGCCAGTACAAAGGCGGATTCGATACAAAGGTGAGTACCGTTTCAAAGGGGACGGGCAGGAAGCTAATAAAAGCCAGCACTGGAAGCCGGCACCCATATGCGGACTCCCGAGCAGAAGGAGAAGTGTATCTTGAGTTTTTCCGTTGGGCCGAATGATACAGGAACGGCGAGGGCACGAAACGCAGGGCAAGGAGATTCGCCGTTGCAGCAAGAAGACATTGAAGCCCCGTTGATTCCCGCGGGACGGTTGCTGCCATTTCTCGTGGTCACGGTGCTGTTCTTCATGTGGGCGATTCCCAACAATCTGAACGACATTCTCATCCGCCAGTTCATGAAATCGTTCAACATTAACCGCTCGAGCGCGGCGGGAATCCAGATCTGGTTTTACCTCGGCTATTTTCTACTGGCCATTCCGGCGGGTCAGTTGATGCGGCGCTTCGGCTACAAGATGGGCATTGTGACCGGCCTTTGCCTGTTGGGCACGGGATGCCTGTTGTTTTATCCGGCGGCGCAGGCCGGGCTTTACACCTTCTTTCTTGTCGCGCAGTTTGTCATCGCCAGTGGGTTGTCGTTTCTCGAAACTGGATCGAATTCCTTTATTGCGCAACTGGGGCCGTCGGGGTCGAGTGAGCGAAGACTGAACTTCTCGCAGGCATTCAATCCGCTCGGGTCCATCAGCGCGGGGCTGATCGGGACAGTCTTCATTTTTTCAGGCGTCAAGCTGACGGACGCGCAGGTTGCAGCCAGTAAGGCGGCGGGAACCTATCAGGCGTATCTGCACTCGGAGACCCTGCGCGTGGTGACGCCGTACATTGTGCTGGGCTGCTTCGCGTTTTTCTGGGCGTTGCTGATCCTGTTGACCAAGTTTCCCGACCTGGGAGCTGAAGACACTTCCGAGAAATCGCCTTCCGGCGAGATGCATGTTCGGCTCTGGCAGCCGCACTTTGTGTTTGCCGTGCTGGCGCAGTTTTTTTACGTGGGAGCGCAGGTGGGCACGTGGAGCTACTTTATCCCCTATGTGGAGTCGGCCACAGGGGTGGGCGACAAGGCCGCGGGCTACATGCTGACGGGTACACTGGCGGCGTTTGCCGTAGGGCGGTTCAGCTCGGCGTGGCTGATGCGTCATTTCCACGCGCGGCTCATGCTCGTGCTTTACGCGGTGATCAATGTGGCGTTGTGTCTGGTGGCCGTGGTGCATCCGAGTTGGGTGGGCGTGGGCTGCCTGCTGATGACGAGTCTTTTCATGTCGATCATGTTCCCCACGATTTTTGCGCTAGGGCTGAAGGGCATGGGCGAGAAGACGAAGACCGCGGGATCGTTCCTGGTGATGGCGATTCTGGGTGGCGCTGCGTTGACGAAGTTGATGGGCATGCTCCCATTGCTGACGGCGTATCTCGTGCCCGTGGCTTGCTACATCGGTGTGGCGCTGTACGCATGGTTGTTCGCGGAGGCAAAGGCGGGCGAGGCGGCAGCGTAGAGAGACAACGAGCCGGTGAGTCAGCAAGACAGCAAGTCAGCGAAGAGGCCCCTGGCGGGGCCTCTTTCGATTGCAGAGAAATTATTCGGCAACGACGGGATTGGTGAGCGAGCCGAGGCCTTCGATGGTGACGGTCACGGTCTCGCCGGGTTGGAGCCAGCGCTGCGGCGTGCGGCCCATGCCGACGCCCGAAGGCGTGCCGGTGGAAACGATGTCGCCCGGCAACAGGGGCGTGATCGACGAGATGTACTCGATGAGCTCGGGGATCTTGAAGATCAGCTCGCGCGTGTTGGAATTCTGCAGGGTTTCGCCGTTGATGCTGAGCGAAAGGTCGAGCTGGTGCGGGTCGGCAATCTGATCGCTGGTGACGATAGCGGGGCCCATGGGGCAGTACGTGGGAAAGCTTTTGGCCAGCGACCACTGCGAAGTAGCCCGCTGCACATCGCGCGCACTCACATCGTTGATGATGGTGTAGCCATAGACGTGCTCGCGCCACGCCGTTGCGGGGATGCGATAGCCGCCCTTGCCGATGACGAAGGCGAGTTCGGCCTCGTAGTCGGGCTCGGTGGAGTTTTTGGGCAACACGATGGCGTCGCCGGGGCCGATGATGGCCGTGGGCAGCTTGAAGAAGACGACAGGCGCGGAGGGCAGCGCCATCTTCGCTTCGGCGGCATGGTCGCGGTAGTTCAAACCAATGGCGAAGATGCGCGACGGACCCGAGATCGGCGCGAGCAGGCGGACTTCGCTGAGCTTGTGACTCGAGTAAGCGCCCGGGTTGTCGATGGCGGTGATGCCGGCGGCGATCACGGCGAGAGTGTCGTCGTAAGTTGGGCCGAGGTCGATGACGGCGCCGCTTTGCTGAAGCAACACGCCGGGGCGCGGTACGTTGCTGTCAGCGACGGAAAATGAGACGAGATGCATAAGCAGTCTCCTGCAACTGTTCGATGAGCGAAATCAGGCGGCGGTCCAGCCGCCATCGATGGTGAGCAGAGTGCCGGTGACGAAGGCGGCTTCGTCGGACGCGAGATAACGGATGGCGGAGGCGACCTCTTCCGGCTTGCCGAGTCGGCCGACGGGCTGGCGGGCACGAAGCTCGGCGCGCATCTCCTCTTTATTGTGCTTGTGAAACTTGTCGAGGTAGGCCTCGACAAAGGGCGTTTGCACAGTGCCCGGGCAGACGGCGTTGACGCGCAAAAGTTTTGGGTACTCGGCAGCGAGCTGGCGTGTCATGGCGACGATGGCGCCCTTGCTGGTGCAGTAGGCGAAGCGCTGCTTGATGCCGACGAGACCGGAGACAGAAGCGACATTGACGATCGCGCCGAGGGCCTCGTGGCGCTCGTGCGCGGCGAGCAGAAGCGGAAGAAATGCGCGCGTGACTAGATAGACGGAGCGGACATTCACATTCATCAGGCGGTCGAAGTCTTCGGGCTCGGTGGTTTCAATGGAGCCAACGTGACCGACGCCGGCATTGTTGACGAGAATATCGAGGAATTCGAGTTGCGCGAGGGCTGCGGCGACGGACTTGAGGCTGGTTACGTCGAGATGAAGCGCGTGGGCGGAGGGAACTGTGGCGGCTAGGGCCTCGGCGGCGGGAAAGTTAATGTCGGCGATCCAGACTTCGGCGCCTGCGCGGGCGAGTTCCTTCGCGGTGGCTTCGCCGATGCCGCTGGCGCCGCCGGTGACGAGGGCGATGCGGTGGTCGAGGCGAAATGGATCTGCGTGAGTCTGCATTTTGATGGACGCGTTAGCTTTTGCGCGCGTCGGCCAGCACCTTGAGATACGCGCGGGCGGTTTCGGTGATGGTTTCGGGGTTTCCCGCGTCGACAGCGGCGAGATTGACCAGGTCGCTGCCCACGCCGAGGGCGCGCGCGCCGGCCTTGATGAAGCTTTCGGCGGTCTGCAATGTGACGCCGCCCGTGGGAATGAGCTTGAGATGCGGGAAAGGCGCGAGCAAAGCCTTCAAGTAGCTTGCGCCGCCGACAGCAGAGCAGGGAAAGATCTTTACGTAATCGGCGCCGGCGTTCCACGCGGTAATGACCTCAGTGGGCGTGAGCGAGCCGGGGCACGAGATTTTGTTGTTTTTCTTCGTGACGGCGATGACTTCGGGATGCAGGCTAGGACTGACGACGAATTCCGCGCCGGCATCGATGGTGGCCTGGGCTTGATCGGCGGTGGTGACGGTGCCCGAGCCGAGAAGGAGCTTTGAGCCGTACGCCTTGTTGAGTTCCTTCAATAGATCGACAGCGTTGGGGACGGTCATGGTGACTTCAACGACGGTGATGCCGCCGGCGATCATGGCGTCGACGACGGCGCGGCCCTGGGCAACACTCTTCGCGCGCAGAACGGGAATGAGGCCGACGCGCTCGATGATTTGCTGCGTGGTTTCGGACATTGAATACCCTCGAAAATCGGAGCTAGCGGGGTTAGCGGAGTTAGGAAGACATCGATTCAGCAAGTTAGCGAGTCACCAAAAACCGGCAGAGGCGCTCGCGTAGTTTATCGCGCTATCCGCGCTGAGCCACCTTTCATGATGCGTTCGACTTCGGCAAGCGTGGCCATGCTGGTGTCGCCGGGAGTGGTCATGGCAAGAGCGCCGTGCGCCACGCCGCATTGGACGGCCCATTCGATGCCTTTGCCGGCGAGCAGGCCGTAGATGAGGCCGGAGGCGAAGCTGTCGCCGCCACCCACGCGGTCGAAAATATCAATCTCGCGTTGGGGAACGTGAACGATTTCATCTTCGTAAAGCGCGATGGCGCCCCAGGCGTTGCGGCTGGCGGTTTGCGCGGTGCGCAACGTGCTGGCCACGAGCTTGAGGTTGGGATACGCGGCTGCGACCTCGCGCAGCATCTCTTCGTATCCGGCGATGGGCAGCTCGGCAAAGTCCTCGCCCACGCCTTTGATGGCGATGCCGAGCATGGCGGAGAAATCCTCTTCGTTGCCGAGGAGCACGTCGACCTTGCTGACGATGTTGCGATTGACCTCCTGCGCCCTGGCCTTGCCGCCGATGGATTTCCAGAGCGAGTCGCGGAAGTTCAGGTCGTAGGAGATGGGCGTGCCATATTTGCGCGCCGCATCCATGGCCTCTACGGCGACTTCGGCGGTGGATGCGGAGAGCGCCGCAAAAATGCCGCCGGTATGGATCCAGCGGCTGCCATTTGCGGGACCGAAGATCGACTCCCAATCGAAATCGCCCGGCTTGACCTGGCTGATGGCCGTGTGGCCGCGGTCGGAGCATCCGGCAGCCGCGCGCACGCCAAAGCCGCGCTCCGTAAAGTTGAGGCCGTTGCGCACGGTGCGGCCGACCCCATCGTAAGGAACCCAACGGATGAGCGAGCTGTCGACGCCGCCCTGCAAAATAAAGTCCTCGACGAGGCGGCCGACGGGGTTGTCGGCGAGCGCGGTGGCTACGGCGGCGCGCAGTCCGAAGCAGCGGCGCAGGCCGCGCGCCACGTTGTATTCGCCGCCACCCTCCCACGCCTGGAAATGGCGCGTGGTGTGAATGCGCATGTCGCCGGGATCGAGGCGAAGCATGACTTCACCCAGGCTGAGGCAGTCCCAGCGACGGTTGGAACCTGGAATTGAGAATGGATTCATGGTCACACAATACTGTAGCGCACGGGGGCCGAGGCGGCCAGTGCGTGGCTGCAGGCAGGACCGCGGCGATATCGATCATGTAGGCTAGTGTGGTATTCCCGAAGTTCGTGACCTAAGTCGAAGTCTTGAATTGCAGGTCCCATTCGGCTCCTCCGCGAAGATCTCGAACTGGGGCCGCGGCTGCGTAAAGGAGAAGGAAACGATGGCAGAAGCACGCAAACTGCGCATGGGTATGGTGGGCGGAGGGCCGGGGGCCTTCATCGGTCCGGTACATCGCATCGCTGCGGAACTGGACGGAAGAATTGAGCTGGTGGCGGGAGCGTTTTCGCAGTCTGCGGAGCGGTCGCGGGAGGCGGGCGTACGTTTTCACATCGATCCCGCGCGTGCCTATGCGGATTACCGGCAAATGATCGAGGCCGAGCGCAAGCGGGCAGACGGAATCGACTTTGTGGCGATTGTGACGCCGAATCATGTGCACTTGCCCGTGGCGCTGGCGGCGCTCGAAGCGGGCATTCCCGTGATGAGCGACAAGCCGGCGACTGCGACCTTTGAGGAAGCGCTCAAACTGGAGGCGGCGGTTCAAGAGAGCGGCCTGCCGTATGGATTGACGCACACCTACGCGGGTTACGCGATGGTGCGCGAAGCGCGGGCGATGTGCGCGGCGGGCACGCTGGGAGACCTTCGCAAGGTGGCAGTGGAGTATTTTCAAGGCTGGCTGAGCGGGCCGCTGGAGACCACGGGACACAAGCAAGCGGCCTGGCGCGCCGATCCGGCGCAAAGCGGCGCCGGCGGGTCCATTGGCGATATCGGCACGCACGCCTTTCACCTGCTCGAATACATCAGCGGCCTGAAAGCGACGGCGATCAACGCGACATTGCGCAGCGTTGTGCCGGGCCGCAGACTCGACGACGATTGCAACGCATTCCTGCGCATGAGCAACGGCGCTGCCGGCACACTGGCCTGCTCGCAGGTGGCCGCAGGCGAGATGAACGAGGTGCATCTTCGCATCTATGGCGAGAAGGGTTCGCTGGCATGGCGGCAGCAGGATCCGAACCGGTTGATTGTGAAGTGGCCCGACAGGCCGGAGGAGATTCATCACGCAGCGATGAATTATCTCAATGCCGATGCGCTGGCTGTGGCGCGCGTGCCGGCCGGACATCCCGAGGGGTATCTCGAAGCCTTCGCCGTGCTCTATCGCGAGTTCGCCGACGCGCTTGTGGCGTGGAAACAGGGGCGGGCGAGTCCGCTGCCGGCCACACTGCCCGGGATTGAGGCAGGCGTGCGCGGCATGCGCTTTATCGCGCGCGCCATCGAAAGCAACCGCAAAGAAGGCTGGGTGGATTTCTAAAGGCAGCTATTAGCTATTAGCTTTTAGCTCTTAGCTTCGTGGTGCTCAGGCGAAGCGCATCGACGGACAAAAAAGGGAAGGGCGGACGCAGGAGCGCGTCGTTTAAGGCGAAAAGAGATGAAGACCATTCAGGGTCCGGCAATTTTTCTGGCGCAGTTTGCGGGCGACCAGCCACCGTACAACACGCTGGAAGGTATGGCGGGTTGGGCGGCAAAGCACGGCTACGTGGGCATTCAGATTCCGAGCTGGGATCGAAGGCTGTTCGATCTAGAGCGCGCCGCTGAAAGCCAGGAGTATTGCGACGAGGTGAAGGAGATTGCGGCACGAGCCGGGCTCGCGGTGACAGAGATTTCCACGCACCTGCAGGGGCAGTTGGTCGCGAGCCATCCCGCATTCGATACATTGCTCGACGGCTTTGCTCCGGCGGAGCTTGCCGGCAACGCGAAAGCCAAGTCGGCATGGGCGGTGCAGCAACTGCTTTGGGCGGCGAAGGCAAGCCGCAACCTGGGCCTTACGGCGCATGCGACGTTCTCGGGCGCATTGGCATGGCCCTTCTTTTATCCGTGGCCGCAACGGCCCGCGGGGCTTATCGACGAGGCTTTCAAGGAGCTTGCAACGCGCTGGCTGCCGATTTTGCGCGCATTCGATGAGGCAGGAGTGGATGCATGCTTTGAACTGCACCCGGGCGAAGATTTACACGACGGCGCAAGCTTCGAGCGGTTCCTTGCCGCTGTGGGCAATCATCCGCGCGCATGCATTCTCTACGACCCCAGCCACATGGTTCTGCAGCAGATGGATTATCTGGCATTTCTCGATCTCTATCACGAGCGCGTGCGCGCATTTCACGTGAAGGATGCAGAGTTCCGGCCGAGCGGGCGCGCGGGCGTCTACGGCGGCTATCAGGATTGGATTGACCGGCCGGGGCGGTTCCGCTCGCTGGGCGATGGACAGATCGATTTCCGGCAGGTGTTCAGCAAGATGGCGCAGTACGATTACCCGGGATGGGCCGTAGTGGAGTGGGAGTGCTCGATCAAGCACCCCGAGGTGGGCGCGGCCGAGGGCGCAAAGTTTGTGCGTGAACATATTATTCGTGTGACGGATCGCGCGTTTGACGATTTCGCGGGTGGTGGGGCGGACGCGAGGCGCAATCGGAAAATCCTCGGCCTATAGCGACCAGGCTTTAGGAATTCGTATTCATCTGATAATCCGCGCGGGCGAGGACGCCCGCACAACAGCCGGCCGGGAGGCCGGCGCTACAACGACAAGTCTGCATCTTCGATCGGCGAAGGTGTTTTCCCCGGCGCGACGATACCATATTTCCGATCGAGAAACTCCTGCAACGCGCCGGGAAGCAGTGCGGTCAGTTCCTGCCAGGTGAGCACCTTCAGGCGGACACGCAATTCGGCGCTTTTTACGGCGGCCATCACATCGAACCACGCTTCGCGCAGATCGGGACGGCGCTGGTCGTGGATGACGCAGAAGCTCGAACCCGCGGCATGCGCAGCCAGCACATTGCGGATCAGCTGATAGCCGGCATAACCCTCTTCGCCGGGTGAGCGGAAGTTGGACTCAACTGGAGAGAAAAGGGCGGGATCGCCGACGACACTTTCCAGTTCCTGCGACGCATTCTCAGGGAATTCGCTCGCCGTCATCCAGCGCGTGGTGGCGATCTCGGTGCGCGGCAGCCGGTCGCGGTCGAAGACTTCGTCGAAATCGCGGTAGGATTCGACGATCGCCGCAGAACGCGATTGGAAATCTGCCTCGGTCAACTTCGCCTCCGCGAGCAGCGAGCCAAAACGCAGATCGACCTCGGTGCGGTCGAATCGCCCGTTAGCAAGCGGAACGCGGGCCTTCCATCCAAAGATTGGCTCTGCGCCGAAGATTGGCTCCGCGCCAAAGATGAGCTCTGCGCCGTCGCCGACGCCGAGCATGGCCCGGACCGCCGGCGACTCCGCGACGCCGGGCGTGCAGAAGACGTTCATCAGCAGCGCGTCGGAGCTCATGGAGGAGTCAAGCTCGCGCCAACGCCGGGCAATATCGGATTGCGGCTTGGGCAATGATCGGGCCGCCTGGGCGTGGACTTTGTCGAAGCGGCGCATCCATTCGGGCCGCGCCAGGATGGCTGCATAGGCCTCGTCAAAGAAATTCCCATGCCGGCCGCCTTCCGGCTCGTAGACGATGACCGGAGCGCTGCCGTAGCTTTCCAAGTGCGCGCGCCCTCGCGCGTAGCTGCGGTTGCGCCGCGTCAACCCCCAGCGAAGCTGCGTTGCATACAGGCTCGTCTTCCCCGCCATCACCAGCAGAGTACACCGTTGGCGGTGGGTCGAACCACGCGAGGTGTCTCTGATTCAGCTTGTGGAAAAGCAAAGGAAGACTTTGGCATTTCGATGACATATGGGTTTGCGCCAGAAGGGGAGAGGGAGCGCAGCTGAGACAGGCTTTAAGTCAGTACCGGCACATCGGCCAGGCCGGCCACGCCAAAGATCCGCCTATAACGCTCGACTTCGCTCGCGTCGCCCAACGCCTTGGACTCATTGTCAGAGAGTTTCACTGCGGGACGGCCCTCGGCTTCAGTGAGTTTGCAGACCAGCCCGACGGGATTGAAGCCGTCGTTGCCCTGAGGATTGCAGTTGCGGAAATCGTTGGTGAGCAACGTGCCCCAGCCAGCGCTGAAGCGGATGCGGCGATCAGGAACCCAGCGGCTGGCGTCGTGAAAATCGCTTGCCGAGCGGAAATCGTCGGGCGTCGCGCCGTTGCGGAGTGATCCGGCGAAGTAGGCGTGCAGGCCGAGAATCTGCTCTACGTCAAGTGCGTCGCTGGCGATCAGGCGTTTCTGGCGCGGATCGCGCCCGTGGCGCTCCAGCCAGGCGATGTATTCGTCGCCGGCCACGTAGGCGTCCTTGCTGTCGATGCGTTGGCCGGTCCAGTTAGCTACCCAATCAGGCGCGTTGCGCAGGAATTGCGTGGTGCCGAAGGTGTCGGGCAAAAGAATCAGCAACTCGCCCTGGTAACTCTGCTGCCACAGCTCCAGCAAACGGTATTGCGCTGTGCGCAACTCCTCGTTATCGCCAGCCAGTGCGGCCATGGCCATGGGCAACTCGTGGCCATTGGTGCCGATGGCTTCAAGATCGTGCTTGTAAGCCAGGAACGCATTGGAGGTGCCGCTGAAACTTTCGCCGATGGTGTCGCGCATGGCGTTCACGACGTATTCGTGCCACAGAAAGCTGTGCCTGCGGCGCGTGCCGAAGTCGCTGATGTTCAGATCAGGGACGCCGCGCAGACGCTCCAGTTTTTCCCAGAGCCGGGTCTTGGCGCGCGCGTAAAGAATGTCGAGTTCCAGCTCGCTCAAATGCTTGAGCGCGGCACGCGTCTTCAATTCGCCGATCTGGGCGAGGGCGTAGATCTCCCACATCGATGTTCCCGACCAGAGCCCCTCGAAGCGCAGATGCAGTTGCCCGTCGTGCACAGAGAGTTCGTAATCGGAAAGCCGGAAATCGTGCTCCAGCCAATCGAGGAAGGCCGGCTCGAAGATGCCGCGGCGGCCGAAGAAGGTGTTGCCTGCGAGCCAGACCAGCTCCGACTTGCGAAAGCGAAGCTGGCGTGTGGCCTCAAGCTGCTCGCGGAGCTGCGGCACGCCGACCATTTCGCCCAGGCGCACCGCGACTGTTCGATTGATGAGCGTGAAGGTGGCGCGCTTCGAGGGAAAATGCTTCCAGATGAACTGGAGCATGAGAAGTTTGTAGAAATCCGTGTCGAGCAGGGAACGCGTGATGGGATCCATCTCCCAGTTGTGGTCGTGCGCGCGTCTGGCCAAATCGATAATCACGGTGTGGTCAGTTTACAGTTATTAGTTCACAGTTCGTAGTTACTTGGCGATTCCACTCGCAATATCATGGCTGGAACACTGAACTGTGAACGGCGAACTGCGAACTGTTTGCCAGTGTATACTGGCGCGGTGCCGGCGAGGCGGAGCCGGAGATTGTGCCGGCGAAATTATATCCATAGCGCCGCAAGTGAAAAGAACGGAGTTCGACATGCACGGCCCTGAAAGTCTCGACAAATGGTTGGCAAACGGTGTCCTCATCAGCGATGGCGCATGGGGAACGCAACTGCAGGCGCGTGGATTGCCTGCCGGAACCATTCCTGACACATGGAACCTGACGCATCCCGGGCAAGTGGAGGCCGTGGCGCGCGCGTATGTTGAGGCGGGGAGCCAGGTGATCCTGACCAACAGCTTCCGCGCCAACGCGATTGCCATGCACTCGAGCTCCGCAGCCGATCTTGACGCGATCAATCGCGCCGCCGTGGGGCTTTCGAAGCGGGCCTCGGGCACGCGGGCGCTGGTCTTCGCATCCATTGGCCCGGCGGGCAAGATGCTGCTCTCCGGTGAAGTGAACGCCGAAGAATTGACCGCGGCATTTTCCGCGCAGGCGCAGTCGCTGGCCGGCGCCGGAGCGGATGTGTTGCTGATCGAGACCATGAGCGATCCGGAAGAGGCGCGGCTGGCGGTGGGGGCGGCAAAAGCTACGGGGCTGCCCGTGATCGCCTCGTTTGCATTCGATTCCGGCAAGAACAAGGACCGGACCATGATGGGCGCGACGCCTGAAGTGGTTGCTGCCGCCATGGCGGGGGCGGGCGCGGACGGCGTAGGCGCGAACTGCGGCGTGGGCGTCGACTTCGCCGTGCCGATTTGCCAGCGTCTGCACGCGGCGTGCGAGTTGCCTATCTGGATCAAGCCCAACGCCGGATTGCCGGTGATGAAGAGGGCGGCGATTCACTACGCGACAACGGCTGAGTATTTTGCTTCGCACTTCGCAGCGCTGCGCGACGCGGGCGCATCGTTTGTGGGCGGCTGTTGCGGCTCGACGCCGGAATTCATTCGCGCGCTGGTGGCTGCGCGCGCCACTGTGTGAACGGGCGCGTTTTGTCCCACCCTTTCGTCCAAGAAGCGGACGAAAGTATGGGGCACGGAATCGTTCTTCTTCAAGCCGTCAGAGTTGGGCTCATCGGTGAGCCGCCAGACGCGGTGGCCGGTGTCCTTGTCGACCCAGGTCTTCGGTGGGGCAGTTTGTGCAGCTTGGGCGGCGATGGTAGCGGTCGGCGCGAGCGCAAGGCAGGCAACGAAAGGGAGCAGGCTGCGCAGCCTGAAGATGAGCTCCTTTGGCAGGGAACGGGCGGCGCTCCGCGCTGAGGACTTTTGGATGAGCTCTTCACCCGAATCAGGCGCGCCAGAGAGTTATACACCTTGGAGGTTACGGTTGGGAATAATTTATCTGCTGAATTTTAAGGAATGCGGACTATGTGTGGCGGGCCGGTTTGGCCTTGCGCCCGGTGAAGGCAACAATGATGGTTCGGACGCCTATTATGAGGGCTAGGATCGAGACCACTACGCCGAGGCGACTATGGGCCTTAATCATTAAGTCCAGCATTACTGTACCGCACAAAAAGAAGAAGGCACCCAGGACAAACACTCCGCTGCGCTGCACACGAGGTTCGCCGGGGTAGCCCCTCAAAAACGGGTCATGATTGCTACGGATTCGAAAGAGTTTCGCAGCGCGTGCGGTGTTTTTTTGCTGAGCCCGAAACTCGCGGAACTCCTCCCTTCGCTTCTGCAACGCTTCTTCGCTGTTCGTGAATTCGCCCATAAGCGATAGTCCTGCTGGTCTGATTCTCCCCTGCGCAGTCAGTAACTTAATTCAAGCACATTCACCGAATACGGCGCGAAGGTTTGGGTGAATTTGGGTCCGGCGATGGGCACTTTGCGTACCACTGGCACAACCGCATCGGGATGCGTGATGCTGTTGGTCGCGTTGGGTGTTTTACCGCTCATGGTGGCGAGCGTGGCCTGCGGCGCGAGTTTGGAAACGCCGGTGAGCGTGATCGAGAGCGGCTGTGCGGTTGAGGTTGCGTTGACCACTTTCACGAAGAGTTTGTGTTTCTTGTTGTCACGAGTCACGGATGCGTAGACACGCGCCGGCGCGTTATCGAGCGTGCTTGAAACCACCTCGGTTCCCAGATGAGTGGAGAACATGACCTGCGTCCAGTAGCTGGGCGAGCCGTAGCTCGTGAGCGCGTCGTAGCCGATGAGGTCGGTGGCCCACTGCATGCCCCCCGGATTCACGTTGACGAAGAGCGGAGCGTAGCTGGCCATGATGATCAGATCGCTGTTGCGCTCAAGCCCTGTGAGCCAGGCCGCGTCGGCAAGCGCTGCCTCGAGGTTTGGAGTGGGGTCGCCTTCGCGCGTGGCCCACTCACCGACGAAGATCTTCGGTCCCTTGCGGTCGGCGGCGTCGTAGTGGTGCGCTTCGCTGAATGACTGCTGCGCCGACATGTAGAAATGTTCGTCGAGCACGTCGGGCGTGACGCCTTTTACCGGCGTGGTGGCGATGATCTGCAGGTTGGGATAGCGCTGCTTAATGGCGTGATAGAACTGCGCGAAGCGGCCGTCATACGAGTGCGAGTGGTCGAACTGGTCTTCGTTGCCCACCTCGATGTAATGCAAGGGGAACGGAGCCGGGTGACCGTCTTTGACGCGTTCAGCGCCCCATTTGGTGTCGGCGCCGCCGGAGACGTACTCAATCTCGTCGAGTGCGTCCTGCACGTAGGGCTCGAGCGCGGGGCCGGGATCTACGTGCTCCTGTTGCAGCGAATAGCCGGCATAGACCGCGAGCAAGGGCTCCATCTTCAGGTCTTCGCACCACTCCAGAAACTCGAGCAGGCCCATGCCGTCGGAGGAACGATAGCGCCAGGGGCTCTGGTGCGTTGGACGGTCGGCCCATGGGCCGATGGTCTTCTTCCAGTCGAAGCGGTCGGCGATGTGGTCGCCCTCGAGATAATTGCCGCCGGGCAGGCGCAGAAATTTCGGCTGCATCGCGGCCAACAGGTTCATGATGTCGGTGCGATTGCCTCCGGGCCGCGCGTGATACGTGGGCGGGAAGAGCGAGATCAGGTTGAACCACACCGTGGCCGGGCGCGCGATGGTGAGGATGAGATGGTTGTTCGACGAAATCGGAACGTCGCCGGTTTTGAGCGTGTAGGTGAACTGCTTCCATTGGCCGGTGAGGCCCGTGACCGTGGCGGAGGCTGCGACCACGCCGGTCTGATCGTTTTCGAGGCTCACGGTAACGGGCAGGCCCGGCGTATCCGTCATGGCGTAGAACGATCCCGTGTACACGGCGTGCGGGCGCACGGGAATGCCCCAATAGCCGTCGTTCTCAACGCCGGCAGGCGCGTCGGGAGTAGCTGCGGAGACAGTGACGCGAAGGCTGCGGGTGAGTGCGGAGCTGGGGCCGGTGGCCTCATCGGAGGAGACGTTCACTTGCGCGTCGCCGCGCGCAACAACGGGCCAGTGAGTGAGGGAGCCGAAGCCGCGGCCGATGGCACGATCGCGCACCAGCTCAGCGTAGATGCCGCCGTCATAGGAGTAGTTGATCTCCTCGGTCATGAGGCCGTAGAGGGTGGGGCTCACCGTTGCGGTGGGGTGGTCGGCCTGGATGGTGAACGACGGTGCCTGTCCGGACAGGGGCAATGGCAACAGGAGGGCGGCAAGAAATGCGGCGATTACGGCTGGCTTGTTCATGACCCCGCCATCGTACTGCGGGCGCTGAGCGGCTGGCAATCTGGAAAACGCTTACCCGCGCCAGGAGCCAATAGCCAGTAGCCAATAGCCAAATCTTGGGATCAGAAGGATTGAGCTACTGGCTAGGAGCTAATGGCTGTTATTCCGCCGATCGCTCGATGGCTGCGGTAATTGCGTCGCGGACGGCGTCGGGCAAGGCGGGCATGGCGCCGGATTGCGAAGCCATCCAGCCGCCCCAGCGATTTCCGGCTTCGTTCAACGTGGCCAGGTCGGCTCCGCGCAGCATGTAGTGGGTCATGGCCGCGGTGAAAGCGTCCCCGGCGCCGATGCCGTCGGCAACTTTCACGGGAAAACCGGGATGCTCGTCCCACTCGTCGCGTGTGACCAGGAGGCTGCCCCGGCTGCCGCGCGTAGCAGCAACCATCTGCAAGGAAGGGAACTCGCCCAGCAGACGTTCGGCTGCCGCGCGCAAATACACTGTAGTCGATAAAACCTCGCCTGGGCCGGGCGCTTCCGCGATGGCCATGCCGAGCAGGTCTAGCACCAGCGGCGCCTCGGCGTCGTTCATCTTGACCACAGTGGCCAGCTCCAACGACTCCTCGAGGACCTCTGCCGAGTAAAAAGGCGTGCGCAGGTTCACATCGAACACGCGGATGCAGCTGGATGAGGCCTGTGCAGCGAGCGTTTGGATGGTCTGCCGCGCCTGCTGGTTGCGCTGCGCCAGCGAGCCGAAGCAGATGGCGTCGGCGCGCTTGGCCAACCCGACCCACTCATCCGAAAGCTCCAAAAAATCCCATGCCGCAGGCTCGTGAATGGTGTAGCGCGGCTCGCCGTCAACAAAACTGACGGTAACGCGACCGGTTTCGTGCTGCGGATCGACTTGAAGGAAGCCTGTTTCCACAGGCATTGGATCCAGGCGGTCGATGGCCTGGCGGCCCAGGTCGTCGCGGCCAATGCGGCTCAGGATTGCGGCATGATTGCCGAGCCGGCCGGCCATCACGGCGAAGTTGGCGGGCGCCCCGCCCAGCCGCATGCCGTCGGGCACGATGTCCCATAGCAGCTCGCCAATTCCCAGGATCAGATGCGATTCACTCATGCGGTCTCCGAAGGGAGTAGGGAGTAGCCAATAGGGAGTAGAAAAACAGTGGTTAGTGGTCCCTCGTCGCTGTAACTGCTTACTCACTTTCCACTAATCACTATGCGCTACTCTCTATTCCCGATTTCCTGCTCACTGCCTACTCGTTTTCCACTAATCACTAACCACTAATCCTTGCCTTTCCACCGGTAGATCGAGCAGTCTTCCCAACCTGGCGCCGCATATTCTCCGCCCGGCTGCTGCGTGAGAATGGTGCGATCAGCCACGGCATCGGCGTGCGAGCGGCGGATCTGGCCGCGAAAGAGCCGTTCAAATCCGGGCTCACAGGCGAGCACGTTCTTCTGCTCGTCGTTGACGTACAGAATATCCAGTTGCCCGGCGCGGCTGGCAAAGTTTTGTTTCCACATCTGCAGCAGCCGCCGCAGCACCGGCGCGCCAAAGGGATTGAAGAGAAAAACCAGGCACGGACCCGGCGGAAGCGGGAAATCCGCGGCATCGCGGCAGTGCATGCGCAGGGGCACGCGGGTGCGGCCAGCGGCGCGCCACAGCGCAAGATTTCTACGCGCGATCCGCGCCAGCGTGGGGTGCAGTTCGACGCCGGCGACGGCGCGAAAGGGATACGCCGCAGCCAGCAGCAGAGCGCGGCCCATGCCTGCGCCGAGATCGACAAATGTATAGGCGTCGATTGGTGCGATGGGCCGGCATTGCCGCCAGCGCACCAGGATTCCTTGAAAGACCGAGGGCGCAACCGCGTAGTAGGCCGTGACGTGCCGGTCGTGCCGGTGCCCGGCGTGGAGATGACGGCCGGCGATCAACCCACTGGTGCGCACGCCAAACTCCAGGTCGAAGGGGTGGCGAATCAGCCCGTCTTTTGCCGCCAATCCCGGCAAAAGCCGCGGCTTTGCGGTCTTTCTTTCAGCCTTGCCTGGCGCGCCAACGCTCACGCTTGAACCTTAGCACAACAGGACAAGCGTACGGTGAATCCGGACAATTGTTCGTAACCAGGCTGCTGGCTGCAAACTAAGAACGCAGAGAGTCGGGGAGCGGTCCTTGCATGGACTGCTCCCCGAGGTTGCTTGTGTTGTTTTCAGGTCGCGCGATCACTCTGCCTGCGCGGCCTCAAGCTCGGCAATGTAAGCAATCACCGCTTCGCTCCATCCGTCGATGTGCGTCCACTCACCGTAGCCAATTCCGTTCTTGAAGCTGGCTACGTTGATCAGGTAGTTGGTTCGGCCGAACGGATGCGCGCTGGTGGGCTTGTTGACGAGATCGCAATCCTGCTCATCGGTGATCACGATGATCCTGTCGGCCTTCTCTTTCTCCTCCTTCCGCACATAATCGATCACCTGCTTGAGGAAGATTCCGCCTCCGCCGATCACGCGCGATGTCTTCTCGTACGCGAGCAGATCGCGCAGCGCGAAGCCCCTCCGGGACGGGACGAGCATGGTTGCGTGAATCCGCGTGCTGTCGTTGCCCGCTGTTGCATAAACGGCCACTTCGTCGCAGATTTCACACAGCAGCATGGCAAGGGCCGCTGCCGCGCTCAGCCTATCGAGTTCTGACTTGCGCGAGATCTGCCCATGCATCGAGCCGGAGCAGTCGACGATCAGGATCGTCTTTCCGGCCAGCCTTTCATGGCCTTCAAGACACTTGAACATAGCACCCTCCAGTTCGGGCTCAAGACGAGGCGCGTGCTTGGCCGCGGAGACGAACCGGAAGGGCAAAACGCGCTCCGCTTTCATCGTATCGAGAGCCTTGCGAATCAGCTCAAGATCCACGTCTGCCTTCTGCATATTGCGCAGGTTGCGCAGCAGGGCCATGGCGCCGAGCTTGTGCTGGCTGAGCAAGCGCTCCCATGTTTCGCGCTTCTCGACAGGCTGGCCCTGAGAATCGCGTCCGGAGGCTGAAAGCGAGACTTCCCAAGTGTCGGGTGTAGCCATATGGTTGTCGACCAGCCGCTTCCACAGCGCGGCTTGCGTCTCATCCACGGGGCGCGCGTGGCAAAGGAACAGCACGTCGCGCAGGCGAACGGCGCCGGCGCGGTCGTACTTGGCCAGCGCATACTCGTCGAACTTGCCGAACGCAGCCGCAAGACCCTTCTTCACCTGCGCCGAGAGGGGCTGGCGACCCATCGCCCAGTAAATGGCGACAAACTCGCTCAGCTCGTCGGCGCGCTGGATCACGCGTTCCAGGGTCTCGGCGACGAGGCCGCGATGCGTCGCGTAGCGCGCCATTTCACGCACCAGCAACAGCGGCGCGTGGCGCAGCTTCATGCGCTCACGGGCCTCAACAGCCAGCGCGGCGACCTTTTCGGCCTCCACCTGCGGAACAAGCTCGTGAATGCGGCCGGCGATCTGCACGCCATCCTCGTAGAACTCGCCCTCCCACAACATGCAGGAGAGAACCGAGCGGCGCAGAGCCTGCTCCGGCGTGATGACGCGGGCCCGTGCTCCCTCATGGGTGCGCGGGTGGGGCTTGGGCTTGAAGATGTTCAGGCGCATGGTGCGCCTCCTTTCTTGCGAGTATCAAGGATAAATGCCGCCGGGGAATATTCGTGCGCGGAAGTTGATGCACTGAGCTACGTCAGCCTTGATGGATGACGGCCGGAATCGAACCTGCGACCTTCGCTCTCGCGACGCTCTGCCCGAAGTATCCGTGCCCTGCGCCACCGGCAGCTTTTTCCTGGTTTAGGTTGAGGTCATCGGCCAATCGCCGCTTCGTCTTCCGCATCCTCGGGTTCACCTTCGGCGACCGCGGGAATGCGCGTGAATCCACTGTTGCGAAAGCCGGTGATGGCTTTTCTGTGACCGTCGCTGAAGTTCAACGCCAGCTTGGTCATCGCCTCATAATCCGGACGATTGCGGTCCCAGAACCCCGTACATTCATACACCGGGAAGGGAACCCGCAGCGCCGGGCTCGAGTTGGTGCAGAGTACCAGCACCTCGGATTCGCGGTAGCCAACGGTGAACTGCCCATTGCTGCAGCTGCGGCACAGATGGACGCCGCCCACCGGCGTACCATTTTTCACTTTCAACTTGCCCATGGCAATTCGTTTCTAATCCGGACTTGCTGGAGGTTGTGACCGGGGAACAAATGTAACGGTGTTGCTCTCGGTGCTCGCCGATTGAGCATCCGGAACCCGAAGGCCCCGGGCGGGATTCGAACCCGCTGCCTCCCGTCAGGGAAGCGACGAAGTATCCGTTACGACCACCACCGGTTCTTTCCTGGCCTTGGAGACATGCATCATCGATTCAAAAACCGGGGAACAAACGGCAACAGCACATAAGCGAATGTCCTACCGTTAGACGACGCGATCGCGACCGCGGCAGGATTCGAACCCGCATCATTCGCTCCCGAAGTATCCGTTGCCTACACCACCGGTTCTTTTCCTCATCCTGGACGAGGATCTCATCAGTTCAAAGTTCAAGCCGGGGAACAAACGGTTGCGGACTATTTCGGCGTTCTGCCACTGAACTACCGGAGATTGCTCTCCGGACGGGAATCGAACCCGCGTCTCCGGCTTAACAGGCGAAGTAACCGCCCCCTACGCCACCGGCTATCTTCCTGGTTTTGGGCGAGAGTCTCGTCAGTTGAAGTTTCAAGCCGGGGAACAAACGGCTGCGGACTGACCCGATGCTCTGCCATTGAGCTACTTGAATTTGCATTCAGGGTGGGACTCGAACCCACAACCTTCGGCTTAAGATGTATCCGCCGCCTACGCCACCGGCCCAACGAAATGTCAAACAACTGCCTGCGGGAAAAGTTGCGCCGGGGAACCATCGAAAAGAGTTGGATGTGGAAACCTCTACTCTGCGGTGTTTTTTACCTCGAGGCTACGCCTCGACCCCGCAAAGTGATCGGTTCCGGCAGGGATTTCGGCCCTGCACATCCTTCTTTGGAGGAAGTAACTCTCCTCTTTCACCACCGGTGCAACAACTTACTAAGTTACGAGTTAGAAACAAAACTGTCCTCATGACGCCGCATAAGTTATCGCGGCGCCAACTGAAAAACAGCGTGCATCGAGCGCAGCCCAATCGTCCCCGAGGGAACAGACGAAGACAGCGTAACGTTTTTCAAGGCGATGAAACTGGCTTCTACGCCACTCGGGAAAAACCAATGTTCATGCGGGATGCGCAGGAAGCGAACCGCAACGGGTTATGACTGAAAGAGACACTGAGCCCGGCAGCCGGACGGTTCCAGCCTACGCATCGAGATTTGCGTTTTGTTTGTCATCGGGCGTTCTCCTACGCAGAAGATACTGTGCCATAAGTGACGAAGAAATGCAAGAGATTGTGCTAAATATTCAAGGGATTCGAGGGCAGTTAGGTGAGAACTTATTTCACAAATAGAAGTTGAAAGAGATTCCTGCGATCAGGTGGTTGCGAGAAAACGCAGGCGCACATAATCTGCGGTCCATTGGCCTTCTTCATCGCACAAGGCCGGCGCGAGCAGAGCAACGGTTTCCGTGATTGCGGTTTGGCGCAGACCCTCGGGCAGAGCATCGAGCGCGCCGCGACAAAAGGTGTTCAACCAGGCAGTCATGCCGCCTGCGCCGAGCGGAGTGGGGCGGGGAAAGAGAATCATGCGCGCGACCGTGAAGCCGTGCGACGTGAGGCGCCGCGTGTAGGAGTCGGGAGTGGGATAGTAGTTGCCGCGTTCGCCCAGGGCCGCGTGGCCGAGGCGCGCAAGCACGGCTGCGAAGGCGACGCGGATGGAGGCGATATTGCCGTGGCCGCCCATCTCGGCGACAAAACGCCCGCCGGGACGCAGCACGCGGCGTACTTCGGTCATCATTGCGTCCTGCCCTCGCACCCAATGCAACACCGCATTCGAAAACACGGCGTCGAAGGAGTGATCTGCGCAGGGCAACGACTCCGCGGAGCCTTCCTCGGCGGCAATGCCACGCGCGCGCGCCGCGGCGACCATCTTTGGTGAGGCGTCGATGCCGGTCACGATTGCTCCGGCTTGAGCGATGCGTTCCGTCAATTGCCCGTCACCGCAACCGAGGTCGAGGATGTTTTCGGCGGCTTGCGGCGCTAGCCACTCCAGCACGCCGCTGCCGAGTTGGGGAACGAATGCCGCGTCGCGGCTGTAAGTTTCAGGGTTCCAGGTTTGCGGCATTAAGACCCTCCAGCACCAGTGTGGGCGAAGATGCCAGGATCGGGCAATGAGACTAGAAGCTGTTTCATAACCGCTCCGACTTTCCAAAAATCCTTCCCTCAGGGGCTAAAGCCCACGATTTCCTGGGTCTTTTTCGGCACGGCTAAAGCCGTGCCCTTTCAAAACGGAGTTGTGAAATAGCTTCTACGCCTTTGCGGGAAATGAGGATTCGTTATGGAGGCATGACTGCAACCCAGCGCGTCAGATCGATTGCACGGGCAGGAGTGTGAGATCGTCGACGAGGCCGACTTCCTTTTGCACGAAAGGCTCGCCGTAACGGACGCCGGCTAGGAGGCCGTAGTGACGCGCCTCGGCAAAGGTGCGCTCGCGAATCTCCTCGTCGGGCACGAAGAGGCCGGTGCCGGCCGATTGGTTTGCATATTGCGAGCGATAGGCCATCAACGCCTGATGCCGCTGTTCGATAAACGGCGTGATGTCGACGACGAAGCTGGGGCGCACGTCGGCGTAGAGGCTGGCGTAAACGATTTTGAACGGGCGGTGCGGATCCCCACCCCAGGAAGCAGAAATCGCTTCCTGGGGGCCCCGGATTTCCGCGCCGGTGTCGATGCTTTTAAGGCCCGCGAGGAAGCAGGCGTCGTAACCAAGGGTTCCGGTGACTGCGTGATCGGGGTGGCGAGCCTGCCAGTAGGGAAGAATCACCACGCGGGGACGGAGCCGGCGGAGAACGCGGACAATGGCAACGCGATTCTCAAGCGTGTTCTCGATGGCGCCATCGGGCAGGGTGAGCGCCTGCCGCCAGCCCACGCCCAGAATGCGCGCGGCTTCTTCGGCCTCGCGGGCGCGCTCCGCGGCGCTGCCGCGGGTTCCGGCCTCGCCTTGGGTCAGATCGAGAATGGCAGTGCGCAGGCCGCGCGCCGCCATGCGCAGCAAGGTCCCGCCGCAGGTCTGCTCCACGTCGTCGCGGTGTGCGGCGATGGCCAAGACGTCGGCGCGGAAGTCGATGGCCTCAGTGGGCATCAGAATCAGTAAACGGTGTTGTTGGCGTCGGTGATCGCGTCGATGTAGGCCACGTCGTACGCAGTGCCCGTCACGGTCACGTACTCGTTGTTGATCGACGAGCCATCGACGGTCGAATAGATGTACACCTGCCCGCCTTCGGCCGCATAAAGCTTGTGCAGGCCCGTAACTGCGGCAATGCCGGTCGCGTCGCCGATGTACGGCTCAAGCAGCGTCACTGTGTTGGTGGAAGTGTTGTACATCGTCAGGCAGCCGTAGCCGCTGGTGGGATTGGTCGCATAACGCACGCCGGTCGTGCAATTGGTCATGGCGATCCACAGGGTATTGTCGTCGGCCTCGAGGATGCGGCTCATGGCGCCGGGCTGACCGTCGCTGATGGCAGCGCTGCTCGAAATGGTGTTGTTCGCCAGATTGACCACGGTCAGGTTGCCGCCGAAGAGCGTCTGCCCGTTGATCAACTGCGGCTTTTGTCCCACGACCCACATGGTCGTGCCGTCGACCAGCGCGTTGCTGGCCCCGCCGGGAATGGGGACGGTGGCGCTCGAGAGAGCGCCGGTGGTGGGCAGAAGCCCGGACCACTGGCCCTGCAAGAAGATCATAGGCGCAATCGGAACCCGCGTGTAGGCAGCGGTCGAGCCTCCGCACTCCGGCCCGCAGCTCAGGATGTATGCGGTGCTTCCGTCGGACGAAAAGACAGCCTTGATCGGGTGATCGAAGGTGAGCGGCGCGCCATAGTAGTTGCCCGTCGAGTCGGTATGATCGGGACTCTGCACCTGAAACAGGCACCAGTAAGGCGCAATCTGCGGCTCGCAGTCGACCGCGGCCTTGGGCCACGTGGAAGGGCCGCCGGAATAGGTGAGCGATTGCGCGGCGCTGAGCTCGCGCGGGTAGTAGACGTAATTGGAGTTCTCCACAAAGGCCAGCGCGACAGACCCGCCGGGATTGACGCTGACGCGGTACACGTTAGCCAGCGCCAGACCGATGGACCCGCCACCGCCTTGATTCACGATGGTGAACGTGTGATTCGTCTGGCTGGCCGCGAAGACGAAGCTCCCGTTCCGGGTCATAAAGATACTGGAGGAAAGACCGGGGAGGCCGCTCGCGGTACCCGTGGTCTTCTCACCCGCGTAGTTGGCGATCGTAAGGCTTCCGTCGCCCGCGCCATAGACGGCGCCGAACTGCTCTTCGGGCATGTTTTGGATGGTGATGGGGAGCGCGCCGCCGTATCCGGAAATGGAAAATGAGGACGGCGTACCGGTGTAACCGCTGCGCTCGTCGTAGTAGGCGTCGACAATCTGAAGTCCCCCTTTGGCCAGGACGCCGGGGTTCTGGATGGCGATGACGACGCGGTTCTTGAGCCCGCTGGGCGGTAATACGCGGCCGTCAAAATAGTAGGTGCTGCCGCAACCTGCCAGCGCGACGGCTGCTGCCAAAGCGGTACTGGCACTGATCCAAAGGCTTTTCTTCTTCAAAATCCCAACCCTCGATTGATGGAGCGGCGCAAGCCGCCGCGA
>JBEKAS010000021.1:0-27480 GCA_050015795.1 Occallatibacter sp.
TTTTAGCGCTGGGAGCAATCGCAGTGCCGTTCAGGAAGGCGAGCTGCGCCTGACGCAGCGCTTCGGCTTTACCCAGCGCGGGATTTTGCACCCAGCGCGCATAAAAATCGCTCATGATGTGGCTGGTGCTGAGGTCGTTCACGTCCCAGAGCGTGGCCAGCACGGCTTCCGCCTCTTTCTGCTGCGCCACCATGCCGAGGCCGTCCATCTCAAGGCCGTTGCGGGATTTGTAATTCTTTGCGGTGCTGCAGGCCGAGAGCGTGAGCAGGCGCGTGCCGTGAAAGGCGACCGTGGAGTTCTCCATGTCGGAGAGATTCCAGTCAAATCCATCGGGATCGCCGGTTTTGTCGCCGCCCATCAGCAGAAAAGGCTCGTCGCCGCTGCCGGCGATAAGAACAAAGTGACTGGCAATGTGCACCACGGAGAAATCCTGGCCGGATTCGAGCTCCGATTTCAGTGCGGACAGTGTGAACTGCTCGTCGGGCAGCAGCTTTCCCTGCATCGGACCGTGCGAATCGGGAACCGAGGGGTCGCGCACCACGGAATCGAGCTCGGGCAGAACGCCGGGAAGGGCGGGCATGCCGCCGTAGCTCTTCGACAGGCCCATGGCCAGCGCGTGGGGCGGTTGGCCGCTGGCGAGCGGGGAATCGCCCATGTGCCCGTAGCTCTCGGGAGTGAACAAAACATTGTGAAAGCGTTCGACCATGTAATGCGAGCCGTCGTAAAGCGCGCCCATGGGCACGTAGCGAAGCGCATCGTCGAGCGACCAAAGCAGCGTGGGAACGCTGGCTTGCGCGCCGGGAGCGGGGGTGAGGGTTTTCAATTCGTTCTCAAGCGGCGCCATGATTAGGTTGTAGAGCTGGTTCAACTGCGGGCGTGGATCTGTGGAGGGCGAGCTGAGCACGTGGAGCGCGTCGAGGGCGCAGGCGCGCAGGTCAGCAGATGAGGCCGGCAGCTCGATCTTTTTGCGCGAGGTGGCCGTGATCACGATCGCGTAGGCATGATCGTCGCCGAGCAGCAGGCGAATGCCCATCACGTTCGGACCGAGTTTGGCGAGCGAGTTCTGAAGCAGGCTCTTCGTCGAGTCCGCGGCGGCCTGGCCGGGAGCCGATTGCGCATCGAGCAAGGGAAAGATTTCGTTGTAGAGCGTGTCGTGAATTTCCTTGCTCACTTGAAGCATGTTGGCCGCGAGAGATTTGAGTTGCGCGTCGTCCTCCGGCGTGTGCGTGGGTTTGGCTTGAATCTGAGCGTAGGTTAGGCTCAGCTCCTCGATGGTGCGCGCTTTCTTTTCAAGGTCGGGCAACGCGCTCTCGGCTTCTTGCTGCGCGGGCGAGAGCGCGATGGGCTCAAAGCCTGTTCCAGCATTCGCACTCGCGCCGGCAACGAGATCTTTCAACTCCTGTTCCTTGAGGAGATCGAGAATCTGCTCCGCTTCGCCAAGCCGCCCCGCCTCGACGAGCAGCTCAGCCAGCATGCGATACACCTGAGACTTCGACTGCACGAATCCCGATTGCAATTCCTTATCGAGCCCGGAGATGTTTTTGCGGATCTGCTGATAGGAGTTCACGGAATCAAGTCCGAATAAGATTGCCTCCTCGGGGCGATGCTGCTTGCGGAAACCGAGCATCATGGAGTTCTCAATCGCGGCCTCGATCTCGGGATCGGCCGTGGCCTTGGCCAGGCCCAATGCAGCGATGGCGCTGGCGAAGGATTGTTCCGGCTCGTTCATCGCGGACCAGGCCCAGGCAATGGTCATCAGCGCGGTGGCTTCGTTGCGCTCATCCTTCACTTCGCGCCAGAGGACGAGGGCCTGCAGATCGAGATCCATCGCAGCTTTCGCTTCATTCATGCCGGAGTGATCGCGGCCCATGGTATTGAGGACCATGGCTTCTCCGCGCCGGTTGCCGGTTTCGCGAAAGATGGGCAGCGCCTGGCTGCCGTAGTCGAGCGCCTTCTGCGGCTGGCCGAGATCGGCGTAGGCTCTGCCAATGTCGCTCAGCGCCATGGCCTCGCCGTTGCGGTTGCCCACTTCGCGCCAGATCGGCAAGGCCTGGTTGTAGTAGTCCATCGCCGTCTGGTGCAGGCCAAGGTCGCGATAGAGGCGGCCAATGTCATTGAGCGTGAGCGCTTCGCCCTGGCGGTTGCCGGTTTCGCGCCAGATCTGGATGGCCTGGTTGTAGACTTCGAGCGACTTTTGTTTCTGCCCCAACTCGGCGTAGGCCGGACCCATGTCGTTGAGCACCAGCGCTTGGCCGTTGCGCTCGCCCGCCTGGCGGAAGAGAGCGATGGACTGGTCGTAATTCTTGAGCGCCTCAAGGCCCTGGCCCATGTCGGAGTAAGCGCGCCCCAGATTGTCGAGCGTTCCAGCTTCGCCGTCAAGGACGGCCGTGGTGCGGAAACCGGCAGTGGCCTGCGCTTGCGGGCTCTGGCCGGAGGCTGGCTGGGCGCCGCTGTTGGGTGAGGGCGTTGTGCCTTGTGGATTGTCGATCTGGCGCCAGATCGCCATGGAGGCGTTGAGATTCTTGAGGGCTTCGTCGTGGTTGCCGAGATAGTTGTAGGCCTTGCCGATGTAACTGAGCGTGGCGGCTTCGCCGCTGCGTGAGCCCAGGGCGCGCCACATGGGCAGCGCCTGATTGAGGAGCGCGAGGGCCTTGTCTTCCTGGCCGAGGTCGGTGTAGACACGGCTCATCGTCATGAGCGTGGTTCCCTGGCCAAGAAGGCTGCTGGATTTCTGCTCGATGGGCAGGGCCTCATTCAGGGCATCGAGCGCATTCTGCAACTGGCCGGAGAGCCGGTACAGTCCACCAAGAATGTTCAACTCGGTGACAACCGTGCGCATGTCTTTGCTCGCGCGAGCCTGCGCCAGCTTCTGCTCCTGCTGGCCGATGGAGTCTTTGAGAGAAGGGGTTTGCGCGGCGGCGGGGAGGGTGGTGAGAGCTGTACACAGGAAGATTACGAAGGAAATCGATCTCGAACGAATCATGGAACGCATCTCCTCTGCGCGTAAGAGACTACGGCTGCGCATTGGCCGCGCTCGTTGCCGGCGAGCGCAGCGCGAAATCCGCATCCGCAGAGCTGCGGTTCATGACCGGATGCTGGTGCGCGCCTTGGGCGGAGACCGTTTGCGAGACCTGCTGCGCTACGGAGGCATAGACCTGGCTCAGTGGCGTCAGTCCCTTGCCATTTTTCAGCGCCTGCAGCAGATAGTACGTAAAGTAGCCGTGGCGGAGCTGGTTGCTTTCGAGCGACTCCTCGTTGTTCTGGCTGGCCGACATCACAATCCGGCCTGTCCCCAACGACATGTGGTCCAGCATGGCTTCGGAAGGGGCGGTGTTGGCGAGTTTTTCCGTTGTCGATGGCGCTCCCGGGCCTGCCGCGCCGCCGCTATAGCAAGTGTCGAGGAAGACGACGGTACGTAATGCCTTCATGCGCGTGGCCACGGCGTTGGCCAACTCCACCATGGGATAAGCCGTGGCATAGAGCGCGTCCTCGTTGAATTCCGCACCGTCGTAGGCCTCGGTGTCGTAGGTGACGAGGTAATTGGCGCCGCCGGCCGTGTCCACGGTGCGCGGCGTGCCGTGCGTGGCCACGTAAATTACCACCAGATCGTTGGCCTCGGCGTGGCGCGCGATCCAGTTGAGCTGCTCCTTGATGTTTTTGGTGGTGGCCTGCTCGTCGGTGAGGACGTGCACGTTATCGACAGGGAACTGGCCGATGGAGGGATCCTTGAGAGCGTCGGCGAAGGCTGTAGCATCGGCGGTTGTGTAGTTGAGGCGCGGAATTTCACTGTCGGTAAAATGTCCGATGCCGACCACGAGCGCCCACTTCTGCTGCACAGGGCCGGGGCGCACCGCAGGCGCACTGGACTCGGGTGCAGGGCCTTCCTCGGCAGTAATACCGCGCGAGGCGGGCGTGGCGAGCTCGAGCGGATTCAGTCCTTGATCGAGCGCCTCGGAGCCGTTGAAGCGCGCCTTGTCCAGGGCGTATTTGGCGAGCGCGTCGTGGCCGAGGTGTTTCTCCACCAGACTGCGGTAGTACCACGCGTCGCCCAGCTCAGGACAGACGGAGACCGCGTGCTTGAGCAGTTCCAAAGCATCCAGGAAGGCTTCGTTGCCGCTTTGCGGAGTGACGCGCTCCAGAGCCTGCACCACCAGGTCCTGGCCGGCGCCGCAGCGGACCGTCTGCGCCGACGCGCGTGGCCCGACCCCGAGCGCAAGCCCCAGCGCAAGCGCGACCAGCGCGACCACGAGAATGCGGGATGGAAGGCACCGAATCATTTTGCGGCCACAGGTTTTCCGGTTGTGGCAGGCTTTTTCGCTGCGCGATCCTTCATCGCGGCCAGAACCCGCGCGCTCACTCCGCCGCCGGTAAGCTGCTGCTGGCCGGTAGCGCTCAGGTCGAAGTCGACCGCAGTGGCTCCCGCGATGGTCTTGACGATCGTATCTTCATCCATGCCGGAATTGACCATGGCAATGATTTGCGTGTTGGTGAGTCCTTTGTGAACGGGGGCCGGCGGTTTCTTCGCGGCCTGCGCCTTCATGGCGGTGACGACTCCCGCACTGACGCCATTGCTGGTCAGATCGTGCAGACCCGCGGGGCTGAGATCGAAGCTGACCGCGCCCGCTCCGCGAATCGCCTGGATAATGGTGGCGTCGTCAACGCCGGATTTCACCATGGCGACGATCTGGGTGTTGCTGAGCGCCTTGGGTGCGGCAGGCGCGGGATTCGCTGCTTCCCGCTCGGCCCTGGCTTTCTCCTGATCCAGCTCCTTGTAATGGGCGACGGCGGTTTCGATGCGTTTCTGCGGCTCCACGAAATACTTTTCACTGGGCTTGGCGTCGATGGCTTTGCCGTAATTGATTGCCGCCTGGTCAAGGTACTTCATGATCATCTTTTCATCGCTGGCCGCGTAGGCAAGCGCTTCGTAAGCGACGCCGACGTTGTAGAGGCGATAGGCGTCGTCTTCGGGCTTGGGAAAAGGAGAGGCGGTCTCGTAGGTCTCAAGCGCGCGCTGCCACAATCCTGTCTGGGCAGCCTTGTTGCCTTCGTCGAGAGGGCCGGCTTTCTGAGCCAGAAGCACCTCGATTTTTTCGTCGGAGTCGACCAGGTGCTCGGCGATCTGCTGCACCGCATCGATGATCAGGCGCGAACGCAGCTCGGAGGGCGTGGGCGGGTTCATGTCTTCACTTTTTCCGCCGCCTTTCATCCGCCCGAACGTGCCTGTGACCGAGCCAAATACGCCATGAGAAGCGGAGTTTCCCGCACTGTCGAACTCCTGGTCGTAGGTCGCGCTGATGTTGTCAGAGATGAGCAGGCCGCCGGAGGAGTCTTTTACCTGCAACGAGACGTTCAGCTGGCCTGTGATGCGCGTATAGTTTGAGGTCGCGGTGACGCCTGGGTTGGCGCCGGTGAGCGATATGCCTGGCCCCGCGCGCTTGGTGACGGTGGGTTCGGGATGGGAATACTCGGTGATCTGGCAGAGAATCTGTACCCCCGCATTATCCATTTCGCGCAGATCGGGATCGTCCTTGAGCAGTTCCGTTTCCAGCAGCGCCTGAAAATCGAAGGGAAGGGTGCCGTCCTGGTCTGCCGTGGTGACGGTGAGTTTGATGGTGTCGCTTGGAAGATGGACGAGAGCCGGAAGCTTGCGCTGCAGCGTGACTTTCACCTTGGAAGCTCCGAAACCCTGGGCCGGAGACGGAATTGCCGCCAGCGCCGCGGCGCTGCAACATGCGATGGCCAGGAACCTTGATGCACGGTTCATCTTGCCCCTCCGAATTGAGCGATTGTGGGCTTGCCGCCGGTGGGGGGCCGGCGGCGTGACTTGCCTGAAGCCTGACGAAACTAGGATACCCGCCGATGCGAGCCCTTGTCGTCAAATTCTCGAACTATTACTCTGTCGCCGGGAAAATCAAAAAATGTGAGCCGCCTGCTGCTCAATCGTTGCATGAAACCCGAATCTGTACCACAAAACTTACTTTGCCACATCCTTGGGTTTGGGGGCACTATGCACGGTTGACAGGCTGATGCCCCAGTTGGTTGGTTCCGATTCGTGGACACCGCGCGTTCCTGTGCTGGTATCGCTGAGAAGTTTCTCCAGAGGCGACGTGGCGCCGCGCGCACCGCGTGTGGCAACGCCCTCAAAATTCAGCGCAAAAGGATCCGGCAACGGCTGCTCGGTGGAGAGTAGGATCAACGTGTCCACGCCATAAGGCTCTCCGATTTTTACCGCCCGAGCGCCGGGCAGAGGAAATTGGAGATCCACGTCGCCCTTGTTGGGAAACTGATTGCCCGTGTAATTGCCTGGATAGAGGAGCTGCCCCGCGCCGTGACAGTCGATGTCGAGCACATAAACCCAACGCGGGTTGCGGATGCGTTGGCTCGCGGTAAGTGCCAGCCTGAATTCATCGCCTTCGTGGGTGAGCTGGTTATCGGCAAGCGGAGTGTCACTGACCGGTTTCTCGTTCGCCGAGGGAATCAGCGCCAGAGAGTAGTACTCGAACATCGAAGCGTCGGTCGGGTTGTTGGCGAGCTCGATCCAGCCGCGCACCTTGGCCAGCCGCAGCGCATATTTATTCAGCTTGTCACTGGCGTCGTCCAGATCAGTCCCAGCGCCCGCGAATACCCAGTCGCTGCGCACCGGATACTGCGAAGTGGCGGAACAGCCCGGACTGTGGGCGGGCGCATCGGGCGAAGGCGGGCCTGCCGCCAGCTCGCTCTTGTGGTACCAGGCGTACGCGGGGCCCTTGGCTGTAAGCACGCCGGCGAGCGCGTAATGCGCGGTAGCCATCTTGTCGGCCAACTGCACCGCGCTGTCGGCGGCCGGCGCAAGTTCCTGAGCCATCTCGTGCGACGGCGGAAGATTGGCCCAGAGTTTTGCGTCCGAGGGAAGATGCTGCCTGAGCGCATCGGCCGTGAGCGGCGCGCTCAGGGTCACAGGCGAAGTATCGCCGGCCTTCAGCAGCATCCACTGCGAACCGTCCCAGCTGAGAACATGCGTCCACTGCTGCTCGGCAGGATCATTCACCAGAGCTGCGCCCGAGGCCTGCACCTGCCCCGCTGCAGCAAGAATCTGCTGCTGAGAAAGATTGGAGGGCCAGAGCCAGATGCGCAACTCCGACGACTCATCGGGAACCCATTTACTGAGCTCGAAGATCTCGCCAGGCGCCACCGTGGCGCCGGCAGGGCTCACCACATCGGCGGTTGAGCGCGCAATGCCTTTGAGTTCCTTGATCCGCAAGACAATGGGTGTCCCATCCTTGCCCGGTATCTCCGAGGTGAATTCGGTGCCAATCCCCAAACCGGCGGCCTGGCCGATATCGAGCGACACGGCGCCATCGCCGTTGGTTCCGAGCGCGGTGGTGCGAACCTTGTCGGATTTCGCGGCGGCGCCTCCGAAGAGCGGTTCTTGGCGGCGCGCCTCGCTGGCGTCGAGATCGGGCTCCTGTTCGGGCACACTGCCGCCTTCCAGAACGGCCCGCACGCGTTCGTACACGAGTGACGCGGGCGTGTCGGCGGGCAGCACCTCGAGCGTCTGAAGCAGCGCCGCGGTGAAAGCGCCGTGCGGTTCGGCAGAGGGGCCGGTTGGAGGCATCTCCTTGGCGGTCTCATCCTGCTGCGACGCGGAAAAAATTAGCGCGGGATTATCCTTGCGCTCCGAAGGCGGCGTTTGCGTGTCGGGCGCTTCATTGATATCGCGCGGATCGAAGGCCAGCATGCGCTCCACATACTTGGGGCCGATGCCGCGTGTGATGCCGCCGGAGTGGCAACTGTCGAAGATCACCGTCAGATGAACGCCCTTGTCGAGTGCGGCATTGAAGATGCGCGTCATCTCGCGGTCGCGAACGTCGTAGCCGCCGGTGTACGCGTCAGAAGGCACCAGGGTACTGTCGGCGTGGACATATTTGCCGTTCACCAGCACCGTGAGCTTGTTGCCCTTGTTGTTGACGCGCAGCGATCCGTGACTGGCGTCGTAGAAGACCACTGTGTCGCCCTTTTTGGGGATGTCGACGAGATACTTCTGCATGGCGGCCAGGATGCCGTCGTGTGTGGTCTGGGAAGCGGGAAGAATGGTGATGCCGGGCCGCGGATGCGGCGGCGCAGGGCTCGTGAGCAGTGCTACCTGGTTGGCCGGAAAACCGAACTTGGCGCTGGTAAGCAAATCAGCCATGGACTCGGCGTCGTTCACCGAGCCGTCGAGATTCTGAAAGTCCATGAGCTCGCAGCGACCGTAAGTGCAGCCGGCGGGATGTTCTGCCGTGGTCCCTGGGGGTTGATACGTATTGATGCCGATGAGCAGCGCCCGCTGCGTTTGCGCCGCAGCCAGCGGCACGGCGATCGCCGCGATCAAGGCAGAAAGCAAAGCAACCCACGACTTCATCGTCACTCCCAGTACTCAAAAAAAGGCGTCACGCATCTCCGATTGTCGCGTTTGTCTCCGCGATCTCGACAGCGCCGCGCGGTTCTCTTTCTGGCAAGAGCCACAGGGTTGGTGGTTCCTGCGTCGCGCGGTCCGGAGAAGTATCTTCGTTGTTGCTGAACCCCAAACGTTCTGCACAATGAAACCCCGCCTCTCGCGAGAAGTTGCTCCCGCGGCATGGCTCGAGAAGATCTGCGTCTACGGCCTTTTATCTTGACGTAGCCCAAAGCGCCGGGGTTTCAACCAAACGTTGGACGCGGTGGGTAGAAGATCGGCAACTGGAATCGCAAAAAACGGCCGGCGAAAAGCCGATCGGGGGATGGCAGAAGTATAGCGCTCCGAAGGCGTAATGTAATCAAGAATTTTGAGTTGCGGGACGCGAACGGCGCGAGACAGGCTGAGCCTGTCTTCAAGCCGGATCGTTGCCTTCGCGGGTTCCTCAAAAAATGTCCTCAACGGCACGGCGTAGGGTGTGCCGGATCGGTAAAAAGGGTGTTCACTTCGACCGGTCAGCGATGAACGACTGCATGAAGGCTCCGAACCTGGAGGAGTCGGATGCAATCTGCCCGATATGTCTACCTAATTCCTGGTATTGATCCGTGCTTGATTCATAGGCGGGCCACGGAGGAAGACCTGGTCCGTCCGGCTGTGAACTATTGGCGAACTGCGTCCAGTAGCCGATGATGCGTTCCGACACGGTTTCGTCGTCAGGGCTGCTCACCCAGCTTGTCCAGTACCTTTTGCTGAGAAGAATGCTCTCTTCACTGTGGAATGCCCCGAGGGATGCAAATTCTCCGCTGCCGACATATGTGAAGCGGTAAAGGAACGCAGTCTGTCCAATGGCTTGAGTCTCGCGCGCCAGAAGCCAGGCGCCAAACCCAAACTCATAGTCCGAGTCCATGCTGAGAAAAGCTTTTGGTACATCGCTGTCCGTGATGGCTGGATACGCGGCAAAGACTTCAGGAGCTAAATCATGGAACGTCTGCTGCAACCACTGCCGGTATTCGGCGATCGTCCTGGTACGATACGACTTGCCTCCGACAATAGGGCTCGCGAAAATTGATACTTCATCCGCATTGCTGCCCACAATCACCGGGATCCGAGCTTGCTTGCCTTCGGAAAAGATGCGCCATGGCTGATCGGGCACGACCCACTTGTCAACATTGGGGTTGAAGTCGATCTGCTGGTCTGCTGCGGCTTGTTGCAGCATCTGCTCCGCGGGAATTGCGCGAAGCTTATCGAGAGATTGCGTGTCGTCGCCTGAGACACCGAGTTGCCGTGCCAGATTTTTCCCCTGGGCCTCGACCTCGGAAAGGGTTGGTGAAGTATTGTCGACGCAGAAGCCGCTTTGCAGGATAGCCTTCTCAAACAAGCCTGAGGCAAGAGGAGAAACCATCAGATCGCAGATATCGAGAGCGCCTGAAGAGGCGCCGAATACCGTCACTTTAGACGGGTCGCCGCCGAACTTGTCGATGTTCTTGCGTACCCATTTGAGCGCCTCGATCTGGTCGAGCAATCCGTAGTTTCCCGAGGCGTGTTGGGCGGACTCGGCTGTGAGCCCAGGAAGCGATAAGAAGCCGAACACGCCAAGTCGATAGTTGATACTGACAACGACGACACCGTGCCCGGCTAGCGTCGGCCCCAGCGTTGGCCACTCCTGAGAACCTTCAACGTTGCCGCCGCCATGAATCCAGACCATCACGGAAGCTTTGTGGAGTGAGGACGTGTGAGACGAAGTTCGCGGGCTTGCAGGCAGGTTCTTCGTCCACACATTCAAATAGAGGCAGGCCTCGTCTGTAACCATCTGCCTGCGGCCAAGCATTTCAGGCAGCCAGCCGCTGGGTAACTGGGGACAGGCTGGGCCGAACGCCTTCGCTTCGCGGACGCCTGTCCACGCTGGAAAAGGCTGCGGAGGACGCCAGCGGAGATTCCCGGTAGGCGCAGCCGCATATGGAATGCCGAGAAATGCGATCTCTGCAGGGTCGGCGCCGAAGTGAGTTCCGCTGAGCATCCCAGAATCGATCGTCACACGTGGTTCCGGCAATGAAGGCGCCTCGCCATGCAATGTCCCGCCGGCAAACACCAGGCCAAAGAAAAGCATCTTGCTGAACTCGCTCTTGCAGATGGAGAGGCACGCGGCGAACGTCAGCATGGGAAGGGCGAAGCCCATAGATTTCCATGGTAAGCCAGAGCCGAGAGCGAGAAATTTCGGAACTAAAGTCTCCTTTTTCAACCCGGAATCTCGCGTCTCTTCGCCCCGGGCCACTCTATTGGGGTGCACGCGGGGCGGTGGGAACCTACTCGCTTTGCCTGCTGACCTTCTTGTGACGGCGCACCATCTCGAGGAACAGTAGTTGCACGCGCGTGTCAGAGGTCATCTCGGGGTGGAAGGTGGCGACGAGCAGATGTCCTTGGCGCACGAGGACAGGGAAGCCGTCGCGTTGGGCGAGAACCTTGACGCCGGGCCCGACGCGCGTGATGCGTGGCGCGCGAATGAAGACCATCTCGAGCGGGCCCCCCGGCAGCTTCGTGGGCAGCGTGAGGATGGTGGAATCGATCTGGCGGCCGTACGCGTTGCGTTCCACTGTGGCGTCCAGCACGCCCAGGCTGCGTTGTTTCGGATGCAGCACCTCGCGTGCCACCAGAATGCAACCCGCGCAGGTGGCAAAACAGGGCGTGTTGGCAACAAACTCGCCCAGCGTGTCAAAGAATCCATGACCATCAAGAAACTTGAGCATGGTGGTCGATTCGCCGCCGGGCAGAACCAGACCGTCAAGGCCCTTCAGCTCTTCGGGCTGGCGCACCAGCACCGTGCGCGCACCGGCACTGGCAAAGGCGCGCGCGTGCGCCTCGTAGTCGCCCTGCAGCGCGAGCACGCCAATGGTGATGGGATGGGTGTCTTCGGCGCTTTCCTGCGCCGCTCGGTTGGTTGCGGTTGTCATCGCATCCTTTGTCTTTATGATAGCGGGATTCGCCATCGCGCCGACGCGCGCCAACTGGATCCGCGGCACGGGTAGGTCGCTCGAGGCTGACGGCATGCTTCCAGTTCAACAGCCAAACAGACCGCCGCAAAGTGTTTATTTCGATACGGCCCAGACTCACCGTTTGGCCCGAAGGGGCCTGCGAACTTGAATGGAATCTTTTTGTTACGGCGCAGATTCTGATTGTGTCAAACGTTCTTGCAGGCCATGGAAAAGTCGCGTATGATTCGGGAAAATTATGAATCGAGCCCATGCAACCCGGGAAGCATGGCACCCGCAGACCAAGCAAGACCGTGATGCGATTCTGCGTGAGTTAGAGGCGGTCCTGGTCAGTCCGCATTTTTGCAACAGCAAGCGCTATCCAACGCTGCTGCAATATATTGTGGAGAACACCTTGGCGGGCAAGCTCGACCTGCTCAAGGAGCGGACGCTGGGCGTGGAAGTTTTTGAGCGCCCGCCAACTTACGACACCAATACGGATACCGTTGTGCGCTACACAGCCGGTGAGGTGCGCAAGCGGCTCCTGCTTTACTATTCCGAACACAACAGCAGTTCCGGAATCCGGATATCGCTGCCGGCCGGCTCGTATGTTGCGGAGTTCCTGCATGGGCACGAGGTCCACGTAGATTCGAGCGATGACCCGGAGCTGCGCGCGGCATATCTTGCAACGGAACATTTTCCGAATCCGGCGGCGACAGAGGCCGACGAATCGGGCTTTGGCGCTCCGTCAGCAGCTGCGGACGAAGCCGCCCACGGGAGTGCCGCGGCCCACACGGCGGCCGAGCACACCGCGCGGGCCACAAGGGTCGTTTGGTGGGTTACTGCGACGGTGGTGCTTCTGGTTGCCATCGCCGCAGGTGTTTTGTTGAAGTTCCGCGGAGCGCCTCCTCAAACCGCGGTGGAGGCCTTCTGGGCTCCTGTCATTCACGATCAACACACCGTCATACTTTGCACGGGAAGTTCGGCATTCGCGCCCAATAAGTACTCGGGCGTGACCACGGCGGACAAAACCATTGAGTACCCGTTCATCTCCATCCAGTCTGCCTCGGCGATTTCTCAGATCAGCAGCACCCTGGAACATTTGGGAGCGGCAACGCAATTAGTGCCCTCGGCTACCACCTCGTTGCCGGATCTGCGCGAACACTCGGTCATCCTGCTGGGCGGCTACAACAACGACTGGACCCTGCGCCTGTTACAGCCTCTGCGCTTCCATTTCCTGCCCTATGCGCCCTCTGGCGTCGAAAGCATTGTGGACCAGACGCAACCACAAGCGCACTGGGAACGCGACACCACACAGCCCTACTCCAGCGCCGACGATTACGCACTCGTCGCCCGCTTCCGCGACCCGACCATTGACGGATGGGTCGTGGTGCTTGCCGGAGAGGGCCGCAATGGCACCGAAGCCGCCGCGCAATTCGTAGCCAGTCCTCACTACATGGAACTGCTCAAAGATCGCATCGGAAGTGGCTTTGCCGGCCGCAACCTCGAAGCCATCCTGAAAGTGAGCGTGATTGAAGGCAAGACCGGAGCGCCCTCGATTCTGGCCGTCTATAGCTGGTAGCCCAAAGAAAATCAGGCGCGTCACCGGCAAAGTACCATTCAATTTCCCACCCGATCAATCCGTATGCGGAGACGACAAACTCGCGATAGTATTCTCCGTGATGAAAACTCATATTGTTTTGAGCGGGATCACGCGCAGAGAACTGTTGCGGCGATCCGCGGCCAGCGCTGCCGCTCTTGCTGCCGGAGTCGCCTTTCCGGGGCTGGCCTCCATCACGGCGACCGCGCAAGGCGCCGCCTCATCGCCCCCATCATCTGAAGAGCGCCTCTACGCTGAAACCCTGAAGACCTGGTGCGACGGGTTGCTTGCGCGGCAGGTGACGGAGATGCGCGACCCGGCCTTTCATGGCGGTCTGCTGTGCCCCTCCTGCGCATTCATCCACGGCCGTTGCGGCGACGCGGTGTATCCCCTGCTGCGCATGGCGCACACCACCGGCGAAGCCAAATACCTGCGCGCGGCAATGCTGGTGCATGAGTGGTCGCAGGCCCAGGTGAGCCGCGCCGACGGCAGTTGGGTCAACGACGTGGCCCTGAGTGCCTGGCAGGGCATCACCGTCTTTCGCTCGATCGCGCTGGCTGAAGCGCTGGAGCATCACGGCGACGTTCTCGATGCCGCCACACGCGCGCAATGGAAAGATCGTTTGGCTGCGGCGGCAAAATTTCTCGACGGATTCATCACCATCGAAACCGGCAATGTGAACTATCCGGTGACGGCGACGCTCGCCTTTCAGCTCTGTGGGCAAGTGTTGGGCGAAACCCGCTACTTCGATCGCGCGCGCGCCCTGGCGCACCAAGTCATGGGCCAGTTCACGCCCGATGGTTTTCTCGCCGGCGAAGGCCATCCCCTCATAGGCGTGTCGCCAAAGAGTTGTCGGCCTGTAGACATGGGCTATAACGTCGAGGAGTCGCTGCCCTCGCTCGCGCTCTATAGTCTTTTGGCCGACGACAAACCGGTGCAGCAGCAGGTTGTCGCCGCCATGAAAACGCACATGGAGTTCATGCTGCCCGATGGCGCCTGGGACAACAGCTTCGGGACGCGCAACTACAAGTGGAGCTGGTGGGGCAGCCGCACCAGCGACGGCTGCCATCCCGGCTTTGTCCTCATGTCGAAGTTAGAACCGCGGTTCCGCGAGGTGGCGCGGCGCAATCTTGAGCTGATGGCCGCCTGCACCCATGATGGATTGCTCTATGGTGGCCCCGGCTTCTTCGCGCACGGCGATCTGCCCTGCATCCATCACACCTTCACCCACGCCAAGGCGCTGGCCACGGTGCTGGATCGCGGAACGTTTGCAGCGGAGCCGGCCGCCCGGCCAAAGTTGCCGCGCGATGAAGCGTACATGCTTAGAGGTTTTTCTACTGTCGGCACAAATCTGGCGGCCATCGGGCCATGGCGCGCCACCGTCACCGAATATGACTGGGAGTACATGGAGCACGTGCAGCCGGGCGCGGGCAACCTCGGCGGCGGGCACGTCTCAGGCGGAGCGTTGTCGCTGCTCTACCACATGCAGCTCGGTCCCATCCTCACTGCCAGCATGACCGAGTACCTGATGGTGGAGATCGCCAACCAGCAGCAGTTTCGCGAGGGGCCGCACATGGCCCTCACGCCGCGGATCGAGTGTGTCGACGGCGAGACGTACACCAATCTCAACGATTTCAAGGCCGCGCTCACGGCCAGCGAGAGGGGCGAAGAAATCGTGTTCGACGCGCAGGGGCAAATGCTGACGGCCTCGCGCAAACCCGTTTCTGCAGGCGAGATTCTTTATTACATGGTCTACCGGCTCAGCGAATCGGGTGTAGAAATCGTGGCCAGCGCCAGCGGACGACCCTCCGCACCGATAAAGCTGATCGTTCCCGTGATCGCGCGCGAAGGCGACCGCGTCGAGCAGATCGATGCGCACACGGTTCGCGTCATCAAGGCCAAGGGCGCATTGACCGTAAGCACCGATGCATCCTCCGGCTTCGACGCGAGTTTCAAAGAGAAAACCTTCAACCTCGTCCCCGGCTTCGAAGCCTTCCCGTTCATCGTCGTGCTTGCCGCCGGAAAGCAAGCGCGCATCCGGTTGCAGGCGAACTGAGAGTGGAGCTGCTGCTGCAAGAACGCTCGCGCAGTGTGCAAACACCTGGAACCATTGAAACAACGCAAACGTAGAAACGTCTTATTGGGTGGTATCCTTCTCGGAATCAGGAAAAACGGCGGTTGGCGTCATTCGCAATCATTCTTGCGGGCGCAGAAGGGGAGAAATCGTGAAGAAAACCAGGCAATTTTTGCGCGGGCTTCGTGGCGGCGTGAGGATTTCGTGCGCGACGATGGCAATTTTTGCGGCGTGCTCTTTGTTGCTGGCGATTACGGCGTCGGATTTGAGCGCGCAGGCTCCGGCAGCGGCGCCCGCAGCGCAAACGCCTGCGCCGGCGGCAACCACGCCAGCGCCTCCGGCCTCGTCAATTGATCTTGTGGGGATCTGGCAGGGGACGCTGATGCCTCCAAATGCGCCGAAAGGCGTGAGATTTGTCATCAAGGTTACGAAGGCCGAGGACGGCAGCTACAAGGCTTCGCTCTTCAATGCCGACCAGGGGATGTCGCCGATTGCGTTTACAAAGGTGACGGTACAGGGCGCGGACGTCAAGTTTGACAGCTCCATGATCCCCATTTCGGGCAAGATGAGCGCCGATGGGAAGACCATCGATGCGAACTTTGGCGCAGGCGGCCCGAATCCGATCGCAGTATCGTTTGCTCGCACCTCTCCGGATGCGGCGTGGCCGATTCCTGAGCCGATCAAGCCGATGGCGGCGGACGCCAACCCGGGATTTGACGTGGTAACCATCAAGCCGAGCGATCCAGGCAGGCCGGGAAAGCTGTTCACACTACGCGGGACTCATTTTGTCACCATCAATACCAACCTGAACGATCTCATCGCGCTCGCCTATGGACTCCATGCTAAACAGATTATTGGCGCGCCGGATTGGGCGGGGACAGCACTGTTCGACATCGACGGCGTGCCGGACGTGCCGGGCCAACCCAACGTGAAGCAGATGGGAATCCTGGTGCAAAAGCTGCTTGCCGATCGATTCCAGCTCAAGTTCCATCACGAGACGAGAGAGCTATCGGTTTACGCCATCACGCTGGCCAGCGGCGGATCGAAGATGACAAAGACCACGGCAGGTCCGAATGACCTTCCAGGCTTTGGTTTCAGGGGACTCGGCGATCTGATTGTGAGAGACCTGAGCATAAAGGAATTCGCCACTTGGATGCAGGCTTCTGTTATGGATCGGCCGGTGGTGGATCAGACCGGGCTTACCGACAAGTACGATTTCACCCTCAAGTGGACGCCGGACGATTCTCAATTTGCGCAATTCCGAGGCAGCGGCGTGAACGTTCCGCCAGCCGGCGATAATCCGAACGCTCCGCCCAGCCTCTACACCGCGGTGCAGGAGCAACTCGGTCTGAAAATCGAGGCCACCAAAGCACCTGACGACGTGATTGTCATTGACCACGTGGAAAAACCATCGCCGAATTAACAGCAGGTGTCAGGTTTCAGGGGTCAGGGAGCAGAGCGGCACGGGCAGTGCGGTGGAATTCAGGAGCCGAAGCCGGGGCGCAAGCGGAAAAAATGCGGCACGGATCGAACAAAATGGGAGCTCGCAACGTCTTACTGTTGACATCCCTCTCAGGCAAAGCATACACGCGCGTGCGCCTCGCTCGCCGCGCGGCAAATCTCAAAACGGAGTGCAAGCGACGATGAGCGAAGCCGCACCGCGCCGAAGAGGACGAAGCCGCGGACTCGGTTTGGGATGGGTGGTATGCGTTTTGTTGGTGGCGCGTTGCGCTTTGGCCCAGGCAGGAGCGGCTGCGCCTCAGGCAACGAACCCCGAACCTCCGGCTGCGCCCGCCGCTCAGGCTGCCGCGCATGCTGGCGACACGCTGGCCGCGGCCTCGCCCTATCGCGGCGTGGTCACCTTCGGCGGGCTGCCGTTGCCGGGAGCGACGGTCACGGCCACGCAGGGGACAACGACTGTCACCGTCGTCTCCGATGCCGCGGGCACGTTTCAGTTCGACGATCTGGCCGACGGCAAATGGTCGATCGACATTCAGATGCAATTGTTCGCGCCGGTTCACGCGGACGTGACGATTGCGCCCAATCTGCCGGCCGCGGCGTATGAGCTGAAGCTGCTCGATCCCGCGCAGATCCAGGCCAGTGCGCAGGCCGCGAAGCCCGTAGCGGAAGCGCCTGCGCCAGTGCCCGCAGTTGCGCAGGGCCCGCAGACCTCGCAGACCCCGCAAGCACAGCAGGCGCAGCAGCCGCAGGGAAAGCAGCCCGCTCAAAGCACCGGGCAGGCAGCCCCGCAGGAGATTCCCAAGGCGCCCGAAGAAAACGAGCAGAGCGCCGACGGATTTCTGGTGCAGGGCAGCGTGAATAACGCGGCGACCTCGCTGTACGCGACCAATCCTGCATTCGGCAACACGCGTTCGGGCAGCAAGGGGCTGTACACCGGCGGGTTTCAAGTCAACGAAAGCAACTCGGCGTTGAATGCGCAGCCCTATGCGCTGAGCGGGGCTCCCACCACGAAGTCCTCGTTTAACGATTTCACCGGCGTGGCGGCGTTGCAGGGGCCGTTCAAGATTCCGCATCTTCTGCCGCGCGGTCCGAACTTTTTTCTCGCCTACGTTTGGACGCGCAACAGCAGTTCGCAGATCCTGACGGGCCTGGTGCCTACGCAGGCCGAGCAAAGCGGAAATCTCGCAGGACTGACGAATGCACTGGGCCAGCCGGTGACGATTCACGAGCCGGGAACAAGCACGCCTTACACAAACAATCAGGTTCCGGTCAGCGCCCAGGCGGCATATTTGTTGTCGCACTTCTACAAACCGCTGGTTCCGAATGTCACCGGCTCAACGGCCTATAACTACCAGGCGCCGGTGCTCAACGACACGCATCAGGACTCGCTGCAGTCGCGGTTCGACAAAAACCTGGGGCGCAAAGACAATTTCAACGGAAGGCTCGGTTTTCAAAGCACGCGCTCCGACAACGTGAACCTCTTCGGGTTTGTCGATGAGAGCAGCACGCTCGGTATGAACACGAATGTCCAATGGCAACACCGGCTCAAGCCGCGCGTGTTTCTGTACACCACCTTCACCTTCAGCCGTAATCGCACGGAGGTGACGCCCAACTTCGCCAATCGCCAAAATGTTTCGGGCGCGGCCGGAATTACTGCGGGAAGCTTGGCCAATCTGCAAGCTCCTGGCAATCTACAGGACGCAGCCGACTGGGGTCCACCGTCATTGAGCTTTAGCGACGGCACCGCAGGGCTGAGTGACGGCAACAGCTCGTTCAATCGCAACCGCAACGATGACGTGTCCGTTTCGACGCTGATCTACCGCGGCAAGCACAATATTTCGGCGGGCGCTGAGTTGAACAAGCGGGAGTTCAACGACGATTTCCAGCAGAACCCGCGGGGCGCGTTCACCTTTAACGGCCTCGCAACGGCCAGCGGGTCGGCGCTTGCAGATTTTCTCGTCGGCGTTCCCGATGGAAGCGCCATTGCCTACGGTAACGCGAACAAGTATTTTCGCGAGCCGGTTTACAACGCTTATATCAACGACGATTGGCGCGTGCTGCCGATTCTGACCATCAACGCAGGCCTGCGCTGGGACTACGGCGCGCCCATCACGGAGCTGTTTGGCAACCTGGTGAATCTCGACGTCAACAGCAGCTTCACGGCCGCGGAGCCGGTCGTGGGAAGCGATCCCGTGGGGCCGGTGACAGGAACCCATTATCCCTCGTCGCTGATTGAGCCGGAGCGGCGCATGATTGAGCCGCGCATCGGTGTTACCTGGCGGCCGATTCCGGCATCGACCGTGGTGATTAAAGCGGGATACGGGTTGTATCCCGACACGTCGGTCTATCAGAACATCATTCTGAACATGGCGCAGCAGGCGCCACTCTCTAAAAGCCTGAGCGTCGAGAACAGCACGGCATGTCCGCTTACGCTGGCCAACAGTTTTACGCCCTGCGCTTCCGTCACCAGCGACACCTTCGGCATCGACCCCAACTTTCGCGTTGGCTACGCGCAGAACTGGCAGTTGTCGGTGCAGCGCGACCTACCCTTTGCCTTGCAGATGACGGCGACCTATAGCGGCATCAAGGGCACGCACGGCCCGCAGGAGATTTTGCCCAACAGCTATCCGGGCAATGCGAACCCTTGTCCAAGCTGTCCGCTGGGGTTTGAGTACGAAACGTCGAACGGCAACTCCATTCGCGAGGCAGGGCAGTTGCAGTTGCGGCGCAGGTTGCGCAGCGGATTTGCGGCCACGCTTTCGTATACCTATGCGAAGTCGATCGACGACGATGCGTACCTGGGCGGCGTGGGCCATCAAACCGCGAGCGGAGGTGCGGCGCAATCGGCGTCGTTGTCGTTCCCCTCGGCGGCGATCGCGCAGAACTGGCTCGATCCACAGGCGGAGCGCTCGCTCTCGAGTTTCGATCAACGCCAGCTCTTGAACCTGACGGCGCAATACACCAGCGGCCAGGGCCTGGAAGGCGGCACCTTGTTGGGCGGATGGCGGGGCAGAGCGCTGAAAGAGTGGACGGTGCTGGGCAATTTGACTTATGGAACGGGATTACCGGAGACGCCCGTTTATCCGCTTACGGTTTCTGGCACAGATTTTGCTATTGGCCGTCCGGAACTCACCGGCACGCCGATCTATAGCTCCGGTTCCGGCTCCGGCTTGCACTTAAATTTGTCGGCCTACGAGGCGCCGTCTACAGGCCAATGGGGAACGGCGGGCAGGAATTCGATTACGGGACCCGATCAATTTACCCTCGATACGTCGATGGCGCGCACCTTTCGGCCGAAGGGCAAGTGGTATCTCGACGTGAGTGTGAACGCGACCAACACCTTTAACCACGCGGCCTTCACTGGTTGGAATACGATCTGGAATTTGGAAAATACGCAGTTCGGCAGGCCCACGTCGGCCGGCGGCATGCGCAGCCTGCAAACCACGTTCCACCTGAGGTGGCAATGATGCGGAAACTGGCAATCTTCGCGTTTCTTCTCGTGGCCGTCGCAGGCTCGCGTCCGCAGCAGGTGGGCCAAAACCAGAACCCGGGCGAAGCGCAGAACTTTACGCTCAAGGTGCAGTCGAATCTGGTGGTCGAGGCCATCGAGGTAAAGGACAAGCAGGGCAACTTCGTTCACGGGCTCACCGCGAAGGACTTTGTGCTGACCGAAGACGGCGCTCCGCAGAACATCCGTTACTGTGAGCACCAGGACCTGGCCGAAACCGCCAAGCCATTGCCTTCCATGACCTCTGCCACCGAGGACGTTACGGTCTACAACCGCCTCGCACGTGAGGCCATCGCTCCCGAGTCCATGGACAACGAAAGCTACAAGAATCGGCGGCTGCTGGCCTTGTATTTCGACATGACGGCCCTGCCTCCGGCCGACGAGATGCGCGCGCTCGAAGCCGCGGAAAAATTCGTGCGCACGCAGATGACCACTGCGGATATGGTGTCGATCTTGCGCTACCAGGGCGGATCGGTCGACATCCTGCAGGACTTTTCGGCCGACCGCAATCGGCTGCTGAGCATTCTCGAAACCATGGTCGTTGGCGAGGGCCAGGGCTTGGAAGGCACCACAGACGACGCCAGCAGTTCCGATACCGGCGCGGCCTTCGGACAGGACGACAGCGAGTTCAACGTCTTCAACACCGACCGGCAACTCTCCGCGCTACAAACCGCGGCGCACATGCTGGGCCAGGTGAACGAAAAGAAGTCGCTGCTTTATTTTGCCAGCGGATTGCGGCTGAACGGCATCGACAACCAGGCGCAGATGCATGCCACGGCCGATGCGGCGATCAAAGCCGGCGTAACCATCTTCACCGTCGACGCGCGCGGGCTCGTAGCGCAGGCGCCCATGGGCGATGCCTCGCAAGGCTCGCCGGGTGGACAATCCATGTATACCGGTGCGTCGGCGCAGGCGGTCACCACCAACTTCCAGCAGTCGCAGGACACGCTCTACGCGCTGGCCGGCGACACAGGCGGCAAGGCATTCCTCGACAATAACGACCTCTCGCGCGGCATCGTGCAGGCGCAGGAGTCCATATCGGACTACTACATCCTCGGCTACTACACCACCAACACTGAGCCCAACGGCAAATTTCGGCGCATTCGGATTTCGCTTGCGAACAATCAGGAAGCCAAGCTCGACTATCGCCAGGGCTATTACGCGAACAAAGAGTTCAGCAAGTTTAATGACGTCGATCGCGAGCGCCAGCTTGAAGACGCTCTGATGCTCGAAGATCCCATCACCGATCTCACCATCGCCATGGAGATCGATTACTTCCAGCTCAACCGCGCCGAATATTTCGTGCCCATCATTGTCAAGATTCCCGGCCGCGAGCTGGCGCTGGCCAAGCGCGGCGGCGCCGAGTACACGCGTCTCGATTTTGTGGGCGAGATCAAGGACCTGGTCGGCGGGACGACGGTCCAAAATGTGCGCGACAACGTGAGCATCAAGCTATCCGACGCGACGGCTGCCGAGCTGGTGCATCGGCCCATCGAATACGACACCGGATTTACCCTTCTGCCCGGAAAATACTCCATCAAGTTCCTGGCGCGCGATGACGAAACGGGCAGAATCGGCACCTTCCAGACCACGTTCGTCATCCCCAACCTGAACAAGGAACTGAAGCGCATTCCCATCAGCGCCGTGGTGCTCAGCAGCCAGCGCGTGGACTTGAGGGAGGCGATCTACGACGCTGCGAAGGCCAAGGACCGCGCCAAGGATGAGGCCGTGAATCCGCTCGTGCAGGACCGAAAGAAGCTCATCCCCAGCGTGACGCGCGTCTTCAGTACCGGCCACCAGATCTACGTCTACTTCCAGGCGTACAAGCAGCCGCCAACGACGCAGGCGCCCGCACCAAACACGCAACCGCTCTTCGCGTTTGTCAGCCTCTATCAGGGAGGCAAAAAACTGTATGAGACGCCGCCGCAATCGATCGTTCCCAGCGCCTCCAGCCGGTTGGGGACGATGAGCCTGAGCTTCGATCTCGGCGTCGACAGTCTCCCGCGCGGATCATACGACTGCCAGGTGACGGTGATCGATCCCTCTACGCAGAAGGCGGCCTTCTGGCGGGCATCGATTCTGCTGGTGCAATAAAAACAGGTGTCAGGTTTCAGGGGTCAGGTGTCAGACTGAAGCCGCCGCTGTTGCGATAGGATGAGAATCAATTGGAGATTCCCACCTTGAGTTCATCCATCTACGTCATTCCTGTCACGAGAATCACCGGCGAAGCCGCGTCTCTTTTCGAATTCAAAGGCAAGGTGCTGCTTCTAGTGAACGTCGCGTCAAGATGCGGCCTGACGCCTCAATATGAAGGCCTGGAAAATCTTTACGAACGGTTTCGCGGTCAGGGACTGGTGGTCGCAGGCTTTCCCGCCAACGACTTCAAAGGCCAGGAGCCGGGCACGAATGACGAGATCCAGAGCTTTTGCACGTTGAATTACGGCGTCAAATTTCCCATGTTCGGCAAGATCGCCGTTACCGGCGCGGAAAAGCATCCGCTCTATGCGTCGCTGATCGCGGCGCAACCCAGGGCCATCACGGTGAACCAGCCCACGTGGCGCGAAAAGCTGAAGGGCTACGGCATCGAAACCCTGCCGGAGCCGGAGCTGCTGTGGAATTTCGAGAAATTCGTGGTCAGCCGCAACGGAGAAGTGGTGAAGCGCTTCGCCCCTGACACCGCACCCGACGCTCCCGAGCTGATTGCAGCCGTTGAGAGCGAGCTCGCGAAGAACTGATCTCGCGCGGCGCTGGCCGCGCGGTGAGCGCGACCTGTATCCTCACACCATGCACGAGGCCGCTTCCCCAAACGCCGGCAATCACCTGGAGCACGCAGCGTCGGCTTATCTGCGCTCGGCGCGCCACCAGCCCGTCCACTGGCACCCGTGGGGCGAGGCCGCGTTTGCGCGCGCCCAGGCCGAGGACAAACCCATCCTGCTCGACATTGGCGCGGTGTGGTGCCACTGGTGCCACGTCATGGATGGTGAATCGTACGAGGATCCGGAGGTCGCGGCGCTCATCAACCAGCTTTTCATCGCCGTCAAAGTGGATCGCGACGAGCGCCCCGACGTGGATGCGCGCTACCAGGCCGCAGTGTCGGCCATCAGCGGTCAGGGGGGATGGCCGCTGACGGCATTTCTCACGCCCGACGGCCGCCCCTACTTCGGCGGCACCTACATTCCCCGCGACGACCGCTACGGCCGCCCGGGTATGGGGCGCGTTTTGATGGCCATGGCGCAAGTGTGGCGCGAGCGCCGTGACGAAGCGCTGGAAACCGCCTCCAGCGTGATGGCCGCCATCGAGCACAATGAAAGCTTTTCCGCGCGCAGCGGGTTGTCCCTCGATTTGATTGAGAAAATTGCCGGGTCGATCGTAGGCCAATTCGATGCCCGCAACGGAGGCTTCGGCTCGCAGCCCAAGTTTCCTCATCCGGCGGCACTCGATCTGCTGCTCCAGATGGCCATGAGCCGCAACCACGAGCCTGCCCGCGAAGCCTTCATCACGACGCTTGAAAAAATGGCACGCGGCGGTGTCTACGATCAACTCGCGGGAGGCTTTCATCGCTACAGCGTCGACGAACACTGGATCGTTCCGCACTTCGAGAAGATGCTTTACGACAACACGGAGCTTCTGCGGAACTACGTTCATGGCTTCCAGAGCTATGTGCGTGAGGACTTCCTCGAAATCGCGCGCGAGATCGTCGCATGGCTCGACTCGACCATGACCGACCGCGAGCGCGGCGGATTTTTCGCCTCCCAGGATGCCGATGTGGGTCTCGACGACGATGGCGACTACTTTACGTGGACGCTCGAAGAGGCGCGCGCCGTTCTCGATCCCGCGGAACTGGAATTTGCCGCGAAGTATTGGGATATTGGCGAATTGGGCGAGATGCATCACAACCCGGCGAAGAACGTACTGCATGTAAAGCAGTCGCTCGGCGAGATGGTGAAAGAAACGGGCGCGGCTCCCGAATCGCTCAAAGCCATTCGTGACAGAGACCGAGCGAAGCTCCTTGCCGCGCGCGCCTTGCGCCCCACGCCGTTCATTGACCGAACGCTTTACACCGGCTGGAATGCAATGGCCGTTACGGCCTACCTCGAAACCGCGCGCGTCCTGCGCATAGATTCCGCAAAAGACTTCGCATTGCTCACTCTTAATCGGCTTCTCAAAGAAGCCTGGGATGGCGATTCCGCACTCGATCACGTCATCGCATACGCCGATGGTCCGGAGCTGCCGGTGGCCGCCGAAAAAGTCCCCGGCACGCTCGACGATTACGCCTTTACCATTCACGCCTGCATCGACGCGTGGATGGCGAGCGGCGACATGAGCTATCACCAGGCCGCAGTCAAGCTGGCTGACGCCATGATTGCGCGCTTCCATGATTCGGCATTCGGTGGATTCTTCGACTCGGCCGCTCCCCGCGAGATTCCGCTCGGTGCATTGTCTGCACGACGCAAGCCGCTGCAGGACGCGCCCACGCCGGCAGGGAATCCCACAGCCGCCGCGGCCTTGCTGCGTCTTGAAGCGCTGGGTGAACACGAGCAATATCGCGACATCGCCGAAGATACGCTGGCCAGTTTTGCCGGCATTGTGGACCACTTTGGCCTGTACGCCGGCAGCTATGGCCTGGCCGCCGAGCGGCTTCTGCTCGATCCCGTGCAAGTGGTCATTGTGGGCTCAGGGCCCGAAGGGGCGCGGCTTGAGGCATTGGCCGTGGCGCGTTTCGCCGTCAACAAGACCGTGATGCGCTTCGACCCCGCGCGGCTCGTCGCGGGCGAAGTTCCCCTAGCGCTGGCTGAAACGCTGCTGCAGGTGCCGCCGCCCGGCGGAGCTGATGTCTGGGCCATAGTCTGTCGCGGACGCACCTGCCTGCCGCCGATTACCGACGGCGAGGCCCTGCCGAAGGCGCTGGAAGCGGGGACGTAGAACGCTCACACGGGACGACAACCTGTAGCGCCGGTCTCCAGACCGGCTGTCGTGCGGGCGTCCACGCCCGCGCTCCAAACCCATTTCCATCCCACCAACCCCGCTCGTTCCGGATTGCTCAGCACGTATTCGATTGCTCGGTCGAGCTCACTGTCCTCCCGAATCAGCCGATCATAGTATTCCCGTTGCCAAAAAGTTCCGGTACGCCCAAGGAGGCCATTCGCTTTTCTTGCGGTATATGTCTTCCAACTCCTGACGATGTTGGCCAACTCCTGTCCAGGAAACAAGCGGAAGATCACGTGGGCATGATTCGGCATTATGCACCACGCCACGAGCCGGTATCGATTCCCGTGCCAAAAGCGCATTGCGTTAGCGACCAATTCTCCAATCCGCGGATCACGAAGGGAACATGCCCCGATTCCGCGGTCGAAGTATTCTTCAATCCTCTTAATGCTGTACTCCTCAACAAGCGCCTTTTGATCGGGTAGCAGATTCGCTCCCGTGCGATTCGCAGTCTCGAGTACGCGGTAACGCGCAGAGATTTTTTCCAGTACCTGCTTCGGCAGGGAATCTGCCAGATGGAAAGTAACGAAATAGAGCCCCGCTTCCTTTTCCCAATGGGGCAGCCTGCCACGTTGCCGGATTCGCACTTCACCGAAGCGAGGCTGCACGGCGCCTTGCGCGGCATTCTCGGATGTTCCGGGCTGTTTTGTGGTGTTTACCATCAGATGGGAATTCTACGCCTGATGCCGGATGTGCGGGCGTGGACGCCCGCACGACAGCCGGTCTGGAGACCGGCGCTACATGCCTACTCGTCGCTGAATGGGTTGCTCTCCGCTGGTTTCAGCGTGGTGGCATCGCGTGCCGGCGCCAGCGCCTCCTCGGGCTGCCGAGACGTGTCCGCTACATCCGCAGCGTCGCGGTGCTGGAACACCCGGTTCGGGTCGCCCGGCAACAGATGATTCTCTTCAAGAGCCAGCCGGACCCGCCGCTGGAACTCGCGCACGAGCCCGTATTGCTGCGTAGCCCGAGTCTTGAACACGACGGGGAAGGCCATTTGCGAACCCTTCACGCTGTCGAGGCCCAGAACCTGCGGGTCCTCGAGAATCACATCGCGGAACTCGTGACTGTTGCGCAAGTCCATCGCGATCTTTCTCAGCAGTTTTGTCACTGCGTCGGGATGGGCCGAGAAGTCCACGCTCACATTGACCGTGGCCACGGCGTAACCCGAGCTCAGATTGGCGACCGTTGTGATCTGGGAATTCGGAATCACATAGAGCGTGCCGTCCGCGTCGCGCACCGAGGTTCTGCGCAGCGTCAGCGCTTCCACCACGCCGCTCACCCCGGCCACGCGCACTTGGTCGCCCACGCTGAACTGGCCCTCTACCAGGATCAGGAAGCCGTTCAGCATGTCTTTGACGATGGTTTGTGCGGCCAGGCCGATGGCAATGCCCGCGATACCCGCCGATGCCAGCAAGGGGGCAAGGCTGAAGCCGATGGTATCGAGCGCCATGAAGCCCGCAATCAGGCCGATAATCGCCAGCCCCGTTGCCCGGATCACTCCGGCCATGGTCTTCACCTCGGCCAGGCGTCCCGGCCCGGCAGCGCTTCGCTCCGCCAGGCGCGCCATGTGGTGCGTGATCAGGCGCAGCAAACGATTGAATATAAAGGCAATAATGGCAATGACTATCAGCTTGGGCAGCTTGGTATGGACGAACTCCTGGCTATCGGCAATCCATTCATCCAGCACTTTGCCCAGGAACCGCCCTTCCTGGAACATGCCCCATCGCATCACCAGGACGAAAGTCGCGTGCATCGGAGAAAGAAACATGCCAAAGCTCCTCCATCTAGACTAGACTGTGCGCAGGAATGGCCGGAATCCGCACCCGCTCCTCCGGCACATTTTTTTGTTCCATGCTCAAGTCAATGCAAAGCTGGCGTTGTGCTGGTCGAGAGAGGCCCGAGGGCTGGTTTCGACGCCGCGACGGGCAACTCTGTCTGCTGGCATGTTGCGCCGCGCTTGCTGTTGTGGCTGGCGCCGGTCTGCTCCGCGGTCATGCGCAATCTGCGCCGGCTCCAACCACTGCGGCTGGGGCTCCTGAAAAAGTTGTCAGCGCACCAGCGCCCGCGGCCGGCCAGCAGGAAAAACCACCCACCGGGAACGCCGCCGACGAGACGCAGAAGCAGCAGATTGCCAGCGATTGTGCCGACCTGCTCAAGATGGCCGCGGATCTGAAGTCGGCGGTCGACAAAACCACCAAGGACACGCTGTCCCTGACGGTCGTCCGCAAAGCCAGCGAGATTGAGCAGCTGGCTCACAAAGTGAGAACGGGAAGCCCCTAAGGCAAGCCATGCGAAGTGCTGCCAGGACGGTTCACCATGCATGAAACACGGCGCACAATTCAAAACCGCGAAATTCGTCCCGTCTGCCTGCGCTTTTGCGCGGGACTGGGATGGGCGTTTTTGCTGGCGTTGGTGTGCAGCCTCGTGTGCGCATTGCCGGGCCGCTCGCAGTCCTCTGGAGGATCCATCGGC
>JBEKAS010000022.1:0-27478 GCA_050015795.1 Occallatibacter sp.
GCGCGCGGTGCGTCCCGTGCTGGTGCTGCGCAGGCTTGTGGAGCAGGGCCCCACCGGCATCGGCGGCTGGTTGACGCGTTGGTGGGCGCGCCGCCTGCCACTGGGACTCGCAGCCGCGGTGGTGGCTGCGCTCGGCGGCATCGCCTGGGCGCTGACCGATTCACCCAAAGTCGGCGCGTGGTTTGCTCTGCTGTTCACCCTCGCGCTTCTGGTTCTGCTGGTGCTGGCCGCGGTGGCCTTGCGCGCGTTGCGCTTCCTTCTCAAGCGCACGCGCCTGCATCTGCCTTCCTCGCTACGCCACGGCCTCGCCAATCTCTACCGACCCGGCAATCAATCGGCTGCGGTGCTGGCCGCGCTGGGCACGGGAGTCATGCTCATTCTGACGGTCTACTTAATGCAGAGGAGCCTGCTGCGCGACCTGCAAGAGAATGCCTCGCCAAGTCTGCCCAACGTTTTGCTCGTTGACATGCAGACCAATGAGGTTGCCGGCGTAAAGGAGTTCTTCGCCCATCAGCCGGGCGTTAGCCGGCAATTGAATCTGATCCCCATCGTTCACGGGCGCTTCATGTCAATTAACGGCCAGGCGGTGGAGCAGATGAAGGGCCAGCGTTATCCGCGCCGCATGCTGGAAGACGCCGAACTGAGTTGGGCCGACGCACCACCCGAGGGCGACAAGGTGACCGCAGGCGCGTGGTGGACCAGCGGCAGCGCCGCGCAGATCGCTGTCAGTGACGGCGTGGCCAAGCGCCTGCATCTCGGCGTGGGCTCCGCTGTCGAACTTGAGACGGGCGGAGTCACGCATGCGCTCACCGTCGCCGCCATCTACGAGTCCGATGGCCAGCACCTAAGCGCGCGAGTGGAATTCGTTTTGCCTTCGGGGCAGATCGCCGACCAGCCGTCGACGTGGTACGGCGGCGCGCACATCGATCCCAAGCAGGTGGCCGCGATGGAGCGCGCCTTCTTCGCCGTCTATCCCACCGTCACCGTCATCAACGTTGCAGACGTCTTGCAGCGCATCGAAAACGTCGTCGATCAGATCACGCTGGTAGTTCGCCTGCTTGCGGGGTTCTCGATTCTTGCCGGTCTGACGATTCTGGCCTCGAGCATTGCCAGCACGCGCTTCCGTCGCATGCAGGAGGCGGTCGTGCTCAAAACTCTCGGCGCCACGCGCATGCGCATTGTGCACACTTTCACTGTGGAGTTCAGTGTTCTGGGGCTGCTCGCCGGCGCGGTCGGCATCGTCTTTGCCAATCTGCTCACGCGCATCCTGCTGCGCCGGCTCGAAGTGGACTTTCAATTCGACTGGGTTGCAACGGTCATCGCGCTCGTTGGAACCGCGGTGTTGGCCACAGCCACCGGATGGATCGCCAGTTATCGCATCCTTGGTTTGCGTCCGCTCGAAGTGCTGCGGGAGGAATAAAAACAGGTGTCAGGATTCAGGGGTCAGGTGTGAGCAGTCTGTGATCGGTTGGCAATTTGTCTGAAACCTGAAACCTGACACCTGCCTCTAAAACTCCTCCGCCGTATCCACATCGGGCAGAACATCGTTCTTCCGCGCCACCCACACATACAGCGTGGGCAACAGGAAGATGCTCATCATCAGGTTCATCATCAGTCCGCCCACAATCACGATGGCGAACGGCCGCTGCGAATCGGATCCGATGCCGTGCGAGACGGCGGCGGGCAGCAGGCCCAGCGTCGCCACCAGCATGGTCATCATGATGGGGCGCAGGCGCAGAATTGCACCCTCTACGGCTGCGGTTTCAATTGTATTGCCGCGCGCGCGTAGCTGGTTGATGTACTCCAGCATGATCACGCCGGTCTGCACGGAGACGCCGAAAAGCGCCAGGAAGCCGACCTCCGACGAGACGCTGAAGTTGGTGTGCGTGGCCACCAGCACAAGCAGTCCGCCGAGGCTGGCCATGGCTACCGTGGCAATAATCAGCAACGCCCATTTCAACGACTTGTACATGGTGTACAGGATGATGAAGATGAGCAATACGGTTAACGGCACGATGATAAGCATCCGCGCTTCGGCGCGCACCTCGCTCTGGTACTCGCCCTCCCAGCCGAGGTGATAGCCACGCGGCAGCTTTACCTGGTCGTTCACCTTTTGAATGGCTTCGCGGACAGCGTCGCCCAGCGCGCGGTCGCGCACACTGTACTTGATGGCCACGTAGCGCTCGTTGTTCTCGCGATAGATCTCCGAGCCCTCGTCGGCCTCGCGCACATCGCAAAGCTGGGCCAGGGAAACGCGCTCGCCAGACGGCGACAGCAAGCGGATATTCTCGATGGCCTCGCGGGTATTTCTGTATTGGGGCAGATAGCGGAGCGTAAGGTTGTACGACTCCTCGCCGCGCAGCACCTGCGTCAGGGCGTTGCCGCCGACCGCGGTCTGAATGGCGTCCTGCACGTCGGCCACGTTGATCTGCCAGCGTGCAGCTTTCGCGCGGTCCACCGTCACATCCAGATCGGGCTGGCCGGTTACCTGAAACACGCCCAGATCCGTGATGCCTCGCACGCGGCCCATTACGGCGGCAATCTGGCTCGCCAGATCTTCAAGCGTATGCAGGTCGCTGCCGTAGACCTTGGTCGCCAGCTCGCCCTTCACACCGCTTACCGCCTCTTCCATGTTGTCTTCGATCGGTTGCGAGAATCCCCATATGACGCCGGGAAACTGCTTATCGAGCGCGTTCTGCATGGAGGCGATCAGGTCGTCCTTGTTTTCGTGGAAGACTGGCCGCCACTGTCCCTTCGGCTTGAGGCCCACAAAGTACTCGGTATTGAAGAATCCGGTATGGTCGGTTCCGTCGTCGGGGCGTCCCGTTTGGCTGGTGCATTCGGTGGTCTCAGGAAACGAGCACAGAAGGATGCGGGCCTGGTTGGCAACGCGGATGCTTTCGTCGGGGCCGACGCTCTGCTCGAGCGTGCCGCGCACCCATAACGAGCCTTCGTCCAGGTGGGGCAGGAACTCGGAGCCGATGACGCCGCTGAAGGCCAGAAAAATGGCGAGGATCAACGCGCACACGCCGCAGCTAAACACGAAGCGGTGATGGTGAATGGCCCAGGTCACGCCGGTGCGGTAACGTTTCCTTAGGTATTCCATCACCGGGTTTCTCCATTCCCTGGCGCCTTTGCTCATCAGCATGCTGGCCAAGACGGGCGCGAGAAGGATGGAGAACGTGAGCGCGCCCAACAGCGCAAACGCCACCGTCCAGGCCATGGGCCGGAACAGGCGGCCTTCCACGGCCTGCAGCGTGAAGATGGGCAGATAAGCAGTGATGATGATGGCGATGGCGAAGAACACGGGGCGCTGTACTTCATGAGCGGCGTCGCGAATCTTCTGCGGCGGAGTGCGGGTGTTGTCGTTTCGTGACAGATGGCGGACGATGTTTTCCACCATCACCACCGCACCATCGACCACCATGCCGAAGTCCAGCGCGCCCAGTGAAAGCAAATTGGCGGGAATGTGCTGCAGGTCGAGGCACGTGGCTGCAAAAAGCAGCGAGAAGGGAATTGTCAACACGACGATGATTGCGCCGCGCACATTGCCGAGGAAGAGAAAAAGAATGAGCGCAACCAGGATCATGCCCTCGGTCAGGTTGTGCAGCACCGTATGCGTGGTGAAGTGCAGCAGCTCGCTGCGGTCGATGAACGCCTGTAGCGTCACACCCTTGGGCAGGATCTGCGCGTTCAGCTGACCCACCTTTTCGTTCACCCCGTCGAGCGTGGGCTGCGCATTGGCGCCCTTTTGCAGTGCCACAATGCCTGCAACCACGTCGTCGTTGTCGATCAGTCTTCCATCCTTGGTGTGAAATGCGTCGCCGAACCGTCCAAGGCGGATCATCGGGCCCTGCTCGACAATGCCGATGTCCCTCACGTGAATCGCAGCGCCGTTTTTGGTTGCAATTACGGTGTTTGCGATGTCCTGAACGTCGCGCACCAGGCCCACCTCGCGCACGTTCACTTCCTGCAGGCCTTCCTGGATGAAGCTGCCGCCGCCGTTCGCGTTGTTATTGGTGAGCTGCTGCTCCACTTGGGCGATGCTCAACCCATAGTCAATGAGCTTGTCGGGATCGAGGCGCACCTGGTACTCGCGCATCGGCCCTCCGAATGGATTGGTATCGACCACGCCCGGCACGGACTTGAGGTTCTTTTCGACCACCCACGTCTCGATGGTCTTCAGGTTCATCACGTCGTATTCGGGGTTGGTGCTGCGTAGCGTGTAGAAATAAATCTGGCCTACGGGGCTCCAGTCGGTGCCCATTTGCGGAATCACACCGCTGGGCAACGTGACCTGTGAGAGCCGCTCCATCACGCGTTCGCGGTTTTCGAAGTTCGTGGTTTCCTCGCCGAAAACGATCTCCACCGTGGAGAGACCGAAAATCGACCACGAGCGGACGTGGGCAATGCCGGGGATGCCGTTCATCACGGTTTCGAGCGGGATGGTCACCTGCTGCTCGATCTGCTCGGCTGAGATTCCCGGCCACTGCGCGATGATATCGACGTAGTTGTTGGCTACGTCGGGATAGGCCTCCACCGGAAGCCGGTGAAACGACACGATGCCCCAGGCAAACAGCATGATGCCGATGGCCAGGACGAGAAAGCGGTTTTGAAGCGCGAAATCGACCAGCCTGCGAATCATTGGGCCTCACCCGTGGCTTGAAGATTCAGGACGTCCTTCACGACCTGCTGTCCGGCCGTAATGCCCGACAGAATCTCCTGCTGGCCTCCGGGCAGCATCGATCCGCCGGTTACTTCCACGCGCTTGAATTGTCCCTGGCCCGCGGGCACAAAGACCCATTCGCGATCGTGCAGATGCAGGATGGCGCTGGCCGGCACCGACGCGTGCGTCACCGTGGTGCGGCTCAGCAACGTCGTCGTAACAAACATTCCCAGACGCAGAATGCCGGGGTTCGCTACTTCAATGCGCACCTTGGCCGTGCGGATGGTGGGATCGAGCACCGGCCCGATGTCGCTCACGCGGCCGGTGAGGATCCTGTCGGGATACGCGGTGAGCTTAATCTGCGCTTGCTGTCCGAGAGTCACTTTGGGCAGGTCGTTCTCGTACACATCGCAAATAATCCACACCGAACTCAGGTCGGCAATGGTGAAGGCCGTTGCCGTGCCCGAGAGCGCCACGCCCGCGGCGGCGGCTTCAGTAATGTTCTGGGACACGATGACGCCGGAGGTCGGCGCGTACACCTTTACGATGGGGCTGGGATGTTCCTTGTCCACGCCGAAGATCTTCAATTGCTCCTCGGCCGCTGTCAGATCGGCTTTGGCGTCCTTCTCCGTGTCCTCCGCCTGCTCCAGCATCGACTGCGAAATGGCCCCGTGCTGATAAAGGTCCTGTGCGCGCAGATACGCCTTGTTGGCAAGTTGTTCATCGGCCGCGGCCTTTACATAGGTGTCGAAAGCGCCGCTGATGTCTGGACTCTGCACGCTGAACAGCAACTGGCCCTTCTTCACGTAATCATCGAGCCGCGCGCGGATGTCGACCACGCGGCCGTTGGCCATGGAAATCACGGGAATCTCGCGCGACACGTCAGGAAACACCGAGCCTGTCACGTCCAGCTTTTCCGGCTCGTCGATGCGGTTCGCCGCCACCGTGGGGTATTGGTCGGGGTTGTCCACGGTCACCAGGCCCGCGTTGCCGGTCTCCACCACCTGCGCGGGAGAAGCCGCTCCGCTGGCCGGATCGAAACTCTTCTTGCAGCCCGCCAGCGCAAGCCATGCGGCCAAGAAGCACGCGCTTCGAAAAAGGGAAGTTTTCGTCATGGGATCACCTCGCGTCCTACGGCAAGATTCAGCTGCGCTGCGGATGTAAGATAAGCACCGATCAGTTGTGTGTAAGCCAGTTGCACCTGGCGGTAGTCGCTCTGCGCGTTTAGAAAATCCATCAGTGACGCGCCGCCGCTCATGTAGGAATAAGTCACCGTGTCGCGTACCTTCAGCGCTTCATCGTTGTACTCGGCTTTGTAAGGCTTCAGCAGTTCGACATTGCTGCGTACCAGCTCGTACGCCGTGTCCACGTCACTGAAGACCTGGGCCCGCGCGGCTTCGCTGGCCTGCTGGCTGCGATCGATATCAATCTGGGTGCGCTTTTTCTCGCCCTGGTTGCGGTCGAAGATGCGCAGTGGAACAGTTACGCTGAGCCCAAGTGTTTGCATGTCGATGGGGTAGGGGTTGTTCACAGCAGAATTCCAGATGTACCATGCGCCGAAGGTCGGATCCGTTGAGCCGTTCGAGACTGCCAATTTGTGATTGGTCTGCGATTGCTGGATGGATTCAAGCGCCGCCTGCAGGTCCGGCCGCGCCGCCAGCGCCGCATCGCGATAGGTGTCGAGCGGCTGCAGCGCATCGCTGAAGTCGAACGGGCCGGTCACGTCGAACTGATCCAGCGGCATGCGGTCGTCCAGGAGTTGCAGCAACTGAATCTTGGCGGTGCGCAGGTTCACGATGGCCGTCTGAAGTTCGGCCTCGTATTGCACGCGCATCAGGTGGATGCGGTTGAAGTCGATCTGGGCGATGTCGCCGGTGCGGAGCCGGTTGCGGCTGATGTCGATGATCTTGTCGTAGTAATCGAGATCGGCTTTGGCCATGTCGAGCACTGCCTTGGCCTCGAGCGTCTCAACAAACGCGGCACGCAGCGTGAACTCCAAGTTGCGCTTCAGGTCTTCATGCTGCGATTGCGTGATGCGCGTGCTTTCCTGCGCGCTTTCAAGCCGCAACTCGCGTTTACGATCGCGTTCGTGCAGGTAACTGAAGTTGGGCTCAACGAAGGTTCCCGAGAGCGGCAGCCAGTGCCCATCATTAGGGGCGATCTCGGTGCCATCCACGATTGCAGTGAACTGCGGGTTGGGGCGCAGGTACGCGGTGATCTCTTCGGCGCGCATCTCGTCCACGTTGTCGGCATCGGCTTTCAACGCGGGATTGGTGGCCTCAAACCTGGCCTTGACTTGATCCCACGAAAGCGCCTGTTGAGCTGGTGCAAACTGCGGCGCCAGAGCAAGGACTACGCCCATTGCCCCAACGGCAACGGAAGGGAGTATCCGCTTCATACGAAACCTTTGCGCCGTGGTTTGCACGGCGGGCACGGAAAACGAGGAAATTGACGACGAAGAAAAGGCGGCGAGGAGCGATCAGGCGGCCGGAGGGGGCCGGTTCTGGATCGAAGTCAGGGAGGGGTTCTCGACAAATGGAGAAGGCAGTTTGCCGGGCGCGGCCATGCCCACAAAGGCGAGCGAGATGCCGGTAAAGCTGGGCAGCGGAAGGGACGCGGCTGCCGGAAGGATGGAATGCGGGCTGGCGCCCTGATCGTGATCGCGGCGTGCGCAGCAATCGATCTCCGCGGGGTTTTGCGCCGCCGCCAGGTCGTCGGTCATGGAGATGGCCGGCAACAGGATCAGGATGACCACCGCCAGAGCCACCATCTGGATGCGGCGATCCGTTGCTCTGCGCGGTGCTGTGCGCACCCATGCGCTTAACATCCACATGGCCACCAACGCCCAACCGAGATTGAGAGTCAGCTCCATCCCAAGAACCAATTCTACATGAGGGATGAATGTCAACGGCAAGTCCTTCTGTTTGTTAAGTTGGACGGAAACCCGCACTACAAGGGCAGAGATTTCCTTAAGGATTCATAAACTTTGACTTTTTTCTTCAAATTGGAGCCCGCCGACCGTCCCAAAACGGCTTCGTTGCGCCCTCTCGGCGGCGTTCGTTCCTCATGGCGCCCCGCGCCGTTGACCTCGGCTGCAAATGACCCTTAAGATGAAGGAGTTGGCATTGCGCACCCTTCGTTGGGGCCACGCCACACGGCTGCAAGTCACCGCCACGTGCGCTTGTTGCCCCCTCGTTCAACGGCAGGACAGCTGACTCTGGATCAGCATATCGGGGTTCGAATCCCTGGGGGGCAGCCAATTTAGAATCAAGCACTTACCTCCAACATAAGCCCGCACGGAAGCACTCAGTTCGGCAGCGTTGAGTCCTTATTTGGCGCATTTGGGCGCATGCGGTATGGCACACTTTACGGCACACTTTTGAAACACACGATCACGCTAACGCCTTCCCAAGCTCTCCCTAACCGATCCCTGATCTACTTCGGCGCGTGCATCACATTGCCGGGTTGCGATTGGCGCGGGAGCGGCAGGTCAATGTGCGGGTGGTCGCCTGGGAAGCTGAGCGGTATTCGCCTGCCGGGGAAAGCTCGGACCTGGTCGTGAGAGCTCGCCATGGGGGTAACGGTGGGGAGTCATCAGGGCAGTGGGTGAGTTTCCTGGCTCAAAAGGCTTCTACAACACCAGTTCTACTGATAAAACCTATGCAAAGGCTTCAAAGCGATCCCCGTTGTATCGGAAAATGCCGTCTTCGGTGCTCACCCAGAGAAAGCCGGCGCGGTCCTGGTAGGTTCGCAGAATCGCGAGGTTGTTCAGCCCTTCCTCGGTTCCAAGGCTGCGGAAACCGTATTCCTGAGCGCACAACACCCCGCCGGCGACCGTCAGTAGGGCAAGAGCAAACGGGATTGCTTTACGGAGCGATAAGAGCGGCAAGCGGCGCCTCTGACGGAACTCTCTAGCGAACGAACATCTCGCTTGCAAACCAACTTCAGATGGATCACGGACAAATTGGAAGTTGGCCTGGTTGACGTTAATTCGCCTCTTCCTGATCTGAGAAGCTCATTGGGCACCTACGGTCCTTGATTTGGGTAATTCTCGAGTGGCCGGCAACTCGGAACTCGATCCAAGTGCTGATAAATCCCCTTACCATCAACTGAACCTGCGCCCTGAGGCTGCCGCAACTTGCTTTGAACTTGTCCAATAGTCTTCAATTTCCTCTAACCGTTTGTTCTTGGTCTCAGGCACGTAGAGCCATGTAAAAACTCCCTGACCCAATGCCATCAGTGCGAGAAATCCGAAGGTAAATGCTTTGCCAATTACATGAAACGCAAATGGAAAGACGAGGACAACGATCGCATTCGTAACCCACTGAATAAGCACCGGTACAGTCATTGCCATCCCACGCACATCGTTCGGAAATATCTCCGGCACAAGTGTCCAGAATACGGGCCCGATGCAGGCGGCAAAAAAAGCAAGGTAGGTCAGGATAAGCGTGAGAACAATGGCTCCGTGAAAATGTCCGGCCAAAACAGTACCCACAAGCGCCAGAAGAGAAAGCGCCATGCCAGACGAGCCCACGATGTAGAGCGGCTTGCGCCCATATCTGTCGATCACCCAGAAGGAGACGAGGGTAAAAAGAAATTGCGTCACCCCAACAATAATCGTGGAAGCTAATGCGCCGTTGACTTGCCAGCCAGCTGATTGGAAAATCGCTGGGGCATAGTCGATGATTGTGTTGATTCCCGAAACATGTATGAGGATCGCAAGACCGGCGCTGACAGCAAGCGCGCGCCGGACCCCGGGGCGCAACAGGCCACGCCAACTTTTCGCCTCCTTGTGCATTGTTGTCTTGATCTCAGAGATCTGATTGTGAGCGCTCTCCGTGCCTCCGATTCGTTCAAACAAGAGAAAGGCCTCATGCAGCCTACCGCTCATCGCCATAAAACGTGGCGATTCGGGAGCAATCGAAACGCACAGTAAGAACACTGCTGACGGCACCACCCCCGTAAGAAACATCCACCTCCAATTGTTTTGGCCTGTATTTCGGAGAAGATAGTTGATGCCATAGGATATGATGATGCCGACAATGATTGACAACTGATATAGAGTCCCCAAGCGGCCTCGGATCGACGGTGGAGAAACCTCCGCCACATACATCGGGGAGAGAAGAGAAACCCCGCCTACGGCCAAACCTCCCACAAAGCGCGCGGTAACAAAGGGGATAAAGCCATTTGCCAGGGCCGTGGCAATCGACGTCATGGCAAACAGGACTGCGACGATCACAAGCAGCTTCTTTCGTCCGTAGCGATCTGTAAGTCTCCCGGCGATGAAACATCCCAGCACGCAACCAAACAGTAATGAACTGAATGCCCAGCCAAGACCGATATCGCTCAGAGAAAATTCCCGCGTAATAAATGGACCCGCGCCGGTGATGATGGCGATATCGAATCCGAATAGAAGGCCTCCCAGCGCCGCCGTACAGGCTAAAAATGCCACATAGCGGGTGTTGATCGATGCAGTCACTTAGTCACACCCCTCAATACGAGCCGCCCGGCTTCAGCAAAGCAGGCGCGGGCCAAGTCTTTGTAGAGGAGGGCTTCAGCATAGCGATCGGATTCCTCGGCAAATTGGCCGGAGGCCTTGGGAAACTTGCGAGCGTAATAGTGCGCGCCGGACAAGAGCTCGGGCGCGAAGATGAGCACGTCGCCTGGATTGGCGGTACGGAGAAAGCCGAGCATGGCGCGCGTCCAAAGCTCTTTGAAATGGTCTAGATAGTTGATGACGCCGTGAGCCTGCTCTGGCCTTGAAGCCAGGTCCGCGCCGATCGGCACTTGCATGCAGCCCGGGCTGGCGATGCGGCCGTGCATAAAGCCGACCCGGTCAAAAATGGGTTCCATGAAAGCAAGTTTGCCCGCCCAATCGCCGTACACAAGTTCTTGCCCGCAATAGTAGTGGCTGAAGTCGCCGTTGAAGCGAACCTCGGGAAACTTGCTCACGATCTGTATGGTCCGCCACAGGTCCTGAGTAATCGTCGCGCGATGGGTTTCGATGAATATGGGCAGGCGATGCCTATCGGATGCAGCGAGGATCGACTCGACCAGATGGGAGACTTGATCATCGTCTTCCAGGCCCCAACCGGCGTGGACCGTGATGCAGAGGTCGCCGCGTGCGGCGTGTTTCGCGGCGATAGCGTCAGCTTCAGCCGGCGTGTTGATCCGGTCGAGGCCGCAGTGAAGGAGAGGTGCGCCCGCGACCGGAGGGTCGTCGGTGGTAAGTTGGACACCCTCGAAACCATCGGCAAACAGGCGTTGGTAGCGCGGCAGGCCCTCGAGACCGGGCCACGCGCTATCAGCGCGCAGATCAACGAGATTGTCGAGATTCAGATAGACCCTTAGTTTGGGAGGCTCTGCCGAACCATCGTTGAAGAAGCGAGAAACGGAACTCACATGCATCCAGTCTAGAATTCGTCGTAAGCGACCTGGTGGTTGGGGACCCCTAGCGCGGCAAGCATTTTTATGCATGCCTTGATCATCATTGGCGGTCCGCAGAGATAGTACTCGACAGCTTCCGGGTGAGGGTGGTCACGCAGATATTGCGCGAGGACGACTTCATGGATGAAGCCGGCATAACCTGCCCAGTTGTCCTCGGGCAGTGGAGACGATAGGGCAAGATGAAAGGCAAAGTTACGATGTGTTCTGGCGAGCCCTTGAAAATAGTCTTCATAGAAGATCTCCTGCCTTGAGCGCGCGCCGTACCAGAAGCTAATCTTGCGAGCGGTTCGTTCGCTGTCAAGAAGGTGCGAGAGATGCGCTCGAAGCGGAGCCATACCTGCACCGCCACCGATATAGATCATTTCGCGTTGGGTGGGTTTGATGTGGAAGTCCCCAAAGGGGCCAATGCCTGAGACGATGTCACCGGGGTTTAGGCTGAAAACGTAACTGGATCCGACGCCGGGAGCGCAATCCTGGCCCGGCGGAGGCGTGGCGATGCGCACATTGAAGCGCAAGGCGCGCTCTGTCTCCCTGTTGCTGGCCAAAGAGTAGTTGTTGCGGCGGCCTGTATGGGGGTTGCTCGCGACCAGATCGAAGACATGCTGGTTTTTCCAGACGGTGGCGAATGGCTCAGGAATGTCAAAGTCACGGAAGCGGATCGCTTCGTAGGCAGGAATGTCGAGCTGCAGGTAGTCGCCCGGAGTAAAGGCGATTGCCTCGGCAGCATCCAGCGGCTCGAGGACAAGTTCCTTAATGAACGTGGCGACACTTCGGTTGCTGACCACGCGGAACCGACAGGTCTGTTGCGCACGCGCGCCGACTCCGCTCGCGCGGACGACATTAACGCGAATTCTTCCTTGCCGCCCTTCGACTGGATAAGTGGCCAAGCCGCGGCAGATCGGAGAGCGCGCAGGCGAGCCGTCAATCAAGTTAAAGCGTCCGTTGTGCTTGGGACATTCGATCATGTTCCCGACAATCAGGCCGTCGGAGAGATGGGTATTGCCGTGGGTGCAAACTCCGTCGGTAGCGTAAAGTTGACCCTCATCGACGCGGTAAAGCGTATAAGTTTTCTGGCCATGATCGAAGCGAATTACGTCGGCACGGCCGAGATCGGCGGCGGCGCAGGCATCGACCCAGCCTTCGGCATCGGCCTGGGCCTGGGAGGAATGGATGCATGCGTTCACGCGGGCTCTGGGCGCGGGAAGTTGACGCTTGACATGAAACGCGGGATCCCTGACCTGCCTGAGCAACGAAGGAACAATTTCACGCCAGGCCGCCAGGAGACTCGGATATGGCGTTGGGCAATCGTCCTTCACGGCAGCGTGCAACTTCGAAATCGCGTGGTAGGGCACCAGCGGGAACATATGGTGCTCCACATGGTAGTTCATGTTCCAGTAAAGGAACCGGTGGATTGGATTCATGTACACCGTCCGGCAGTTGAGACGGTGGTCGAGGACGTTCTCAGCCAAGCCAGCGTGCTGGGTGAGGCCGTAAACAACCAATAGCCAGGTGCCGAACAGATTGGCGAGGCCGATGAACAGCAGGGGAAGGACGCTGCGGCTATAGATGGAGAGACCGATGACCGCGGCGTAAACGGCAACATAGACGCGCGCCCTGCGATAAACCGCGGGATATTCCATCTCGGGGATGAAAGTTATTTCGGCGGCGTCCATCATTCCGAGTGAGTGCAGCAGGATGTGCTTGAAATACTTCCGATACCCGCCGAGATTGAAAAAAGACAGGATGATGGCTCGTATATCAGGCGGCAGGGGCACGGCGATTTCCGGATCGCGGCCAACGATGATCGTGTCGCTGTGATGGCGATTGTGACTCCAGCGCCAAACGGTGGATTCGCGCATCACCATAAACGACGCTATCTCATAAAGGACATTGTTCATCCAGTCGGTCTTGAACGCGGTGCCGTGACCGGTCTCGTGCCAGCGGGAATCGGAGGTCGACGCGTAGAGAACGCTGTACACCATATAGGGAGCAATCACCCACCAACTGCCCCAGAGGAGAAAGGTGACATAACCGGAGGCGAAGATCAGCGCAAACCACAGTAAGGTGTCACGGATTGCCGGACCATTGCGGCGCTCCAGGAGCTTGCGCATGGTTTCGCGGGGAACGGCGCATTGATACCAGTCCGCCTCGGCAAGCCCCTTCTCGACGGCAAGCGTGGCGTTCACGCCAGTGAGGCTGTAGTCCTGGTAGATCTGCGGTTTGTGGAAAACCGTCGCGCTGAAACCCATAATCGAATACCCCTGAAGATTATGCCCGTGCTGTGCGTCGATCCGTTCGAAGAAGCGCCATTCATGGCTCCGTTGAAAAAGCGTACGCGGTTGTATGTCGTTGCGGATGTCCCGGACGAAGAACGATGTCTCCCAGGGTCGAAGCATTCGCGCCGCCGGGATAACCCTCGCACTCCAGGCAGACGCCGGCGTGCCGCGCATAGCGGGCGCCGGACTTTCCCGTAAGAGACCCATCGAGAGCGGCGCCGGTATAAAGCTGCATGTACGTTTCAGTGGTGGATACTTCGAGAACGCGTCCGCTGGGGGGATGGACCAAACGAGCGGCGAGCACGGGCTGGGATCGAGTACCTTCCGTTCCCGTTCCGCGCACGGGATACAGGTCGCCGTGGTTTTGAAACAAGGATGGGATCGCGTCACCGAGATTGCGAAGCTGGCGGAAGTCGTTGCTGCGCCCATTCACTGATCCAGTGCAGCCAAGCGGAGTCATGCGCTCGTCGGTAAAAACGAACTCATCAGAATGGATCTGCAGTTCGTGATCAGCTACGGAACCGGTACCTTCTCCACCGAGGTTGAAGTAATGGTGCATGGTCAGGCTGAACGGAGTGGGCTGATCTGTATCAGCCTCGATTTCACCCACCAAGGCATTGTCGTCGGTAACGGTATATGTAACGGTCACGTTCACGGTGCCTGGGTAACCCTCTTCGCCGTCGGGGCTGCGGTAAGTAAGGCGCAAGGAAGGAACCCCACCCGGCTTCTCCATCGAGGAAGCTGACCAGACTTTCTTATCGAATCCTTCAACACCGCCGTGGAGATGGTTCGGAGGATCATTCCGGGCGAGGTTGTACGTTTTTCCTTCGAGATTGAAGCTGGCTCCCGGGATGCGTCCCGCTACTCGCCCTACGACGGCGCCAAGGTACCCGCGACTTACCAGGTATGAATCCAAATTGTTGAAGCCTAGGACCACATCGGCCAAGCGTCCATCCCGATCGGGAGCGAGTAAGCGTGTCACAGTGGCGCCGTACGTGATGATTTCGAGGACCAAACCGCCCTGCCCGCATAGCGTCCACGCCTCGACCGACTCTCCATCAGGGAGAAATCCGAAGGTTTGCGAGGTGGCGGAGATTCCCATAGGCTCTGGATCGATTCTGCCTTACATTACAGGCCGACTACAGCGCTGTCATTTCGGTGGGTGACCAAAAGTTATCATAAATTGTCCAAGTGCGGATGGGCAACGAACCCAATGAAGCGGTCACGAGTTTTGGGCTGTTGACATATTGGGCGATACACATCAACCACTCTTTCAGTTTGTAATCGGATTGGCGAACAAACTGCTCAATTGTGGATTCCCGTCTCCTATCAAATGCACTAGCGCGGCCGTCAGGCGGCTATCTGCGTGCTGGCCCTTGAATGCCGATCTGCCTCATTTCCTGCCATTGAATTCCTGCACGGCATTGAGCATCGCGACAATATTCTCCACTGGAGTTGCCGCCTGCACGTTATGAATAGTGTTGAATACGAATCCCCCGCCTGGAGCGAAGATCTCACATCTGCGCAGAACCTGTTCCCGGACTTCGGCGGGCGTTCCAAAGGGAAGTACCTTTTGCGTATCGACCCCTCCGCCCCAGAAGACCAGGCGATCTCCAAAGTTTGCCTTCAGTTGCTCGGGATCCATTCCGGTTGCGGAGCACTGCACGGGATTGAGAATGTCGATTCCGGCCTCGATGAAAGACGGCAGAAACTTGGAGACCGCACCGCAGGAATGCTTGAAGGTTTTCCATTGTGTGTGCGAATGAATCCAATCGTTGATTTGCTTGTAATAGGGAAGGTACAGGTTATTGAAGGTCTTCACAGAACAAAATGCGGAAGTCTGTGTCCCGAAATCTGTACCGCAAATAAACAATGCCTGGATGCTTTCACCAATCGCGGCGTAGATTTTCTCTAGATTTTTGAGGGCAGTCTCGCATTGGCGTTCGAATACCCTATGAACGTAATCCTGACGGCTGCTGGTGGATACGTACCACTCGGTAACGTCGCGTATTCCTTTGGGACGCTTGAGGAATGGCGCTGGAACAAGCGCGATATCGCCGAAGGCGGTCCCCCCAAAGGAGGCAATCACACCGCGCCCTGTGGCTGCGGCTGCCTGCGTGGTTCGGACGATGTGGTCGAGATCGGCTTGCGAGATAGGGCCGAACTCCTCCAGATTATCTTCGGGATTCAGCTTATCCTCGTCGATTGGATCCTGGCGGACAATGCAATCGAAGAAATAGCCTCCACTCGGCATGCGCCCGCTTGGCGCCACGGTCATATCGCCCTCGGGGTAGATCAGCGTGTTGCCTTCGGCGTCTACCGTGGTGTTGAAATCCTTGGGAACCAGAACTTCCAAGCCGTTAAACTGCCACGTCTTCCATTCGTCGGCCGGAAATCCAAACATGGTGTTCCGCGCAAAGGCGCCGACCACATCGATCCCCATCGCGTCCATGAGATCTTCGTCCAGCGTCCCCAACATTTGGAACGGCTCATGAACGCGTACTGGCCGCCTTTCAAGTTCATAATGATTGCGCAGCGCGGCCACGCAGCTCACATGCACGCCCGTGGTGGCAGTTCCACCGAAGTCAATCGGAATACGGTCCGGTTGCTTGTGGCTGAGCGTGGTAATGAGCCGCTCACGGCTTGCCGTCGTATTTACTAGAGTCGCCATATCGTTCACTCCCTTAGTATCAATCCTCTGTTCTTACTTTCCGCATCCATAGGCCGTGCTTTTGGCTCTGGTGTGGCAGCTGCGCCCCTCTGGATTCAAACCACGCTCCCTACTTCAGGAAAGGTCATGCAATCGGCATATTCGTTCTGAAAGGCTGGGTCGGCGGCAAGGCTGACATGCTTGATTGTTGGCAAAGCGGGTTCGCCAGTGGCAAGAAGCAGCATCTTCGCGCCTCTCAAGGCTGTGTTGCCGGCCGCTTGAACGATCGCCCTGGGCGCTTCGATCAAACCGATTCCGATGGCGCTCTCGATCTGGACATAGTTGCCGAATGCGCCGGCGAGATAAATAGCGTGTAGATTGCCGGTATTCGTCCGCAGGTTCCGCAGCAATACCCGGAAGCCGGAGGCGATGGCTCCCTTGGCCAACTGCAGTTCGCGGATATCGGCCTGGAAGAGAACGACAGGATCCTTTACCGGGAGAAGATTGCTTCGATTGGCAATGCGCCCGGACGGCAGAATTTCTCCAGTCTCCAGCCCCACCGCGACAGCGTCCACGAGGCCGCTGCCGCAAATTCCCCGGGGCGCTACGTCTCCGATGACCGACGCGCGCATCTCCCCATGCGCGATTGACACGTGTGACACGGCGCCGGTGGCGGCCCGCATTCCCATGCGGATGGAGCCGGCTTCGAAGGCCGGACCCGCAGCCGTCGAGGCGCAGATAATTCCGTGACGATTGCCGATGGCGATTTCACCGTTCGTGCCCAGGTCGACCAGTGCCAGCAGATCCTCGGCGCGGGAGATGCCGACGGCGAGAATCCCAGCAAGAATGTCCGATCCCACAAAACCGCCCAAGCAACGCTCAAAGCGAATGCGGCAGTCCGCGGGCAGCGCCCAGCCCAGATCCTCCGGATGAAAATACTGCGCACCCGGATGAGGGGACTGGAACGGCACATGCGAAAGCGGCTCGACATCGAGCCCGGAAAACAGATGGTGCATCACTGTGTTGCCGACCAGGACAACCTCGGTAATCTCCCGTTCGTGGCCTGCGGCAAGCTTCGCAATCATCTGCCGAAGCGCAAAACGCACCACGGTGGTCAGATCTGCTCCGGACAACGCTGCCTGGATTCGATGCATCACGTCCGCGCCGAGCGCTGCCTGCGGATTGAGATCGGTCTGGATCGCTAGAACGCTGCCCGTGGCCATGTCGATCATCTGTGCAGCAATGGTCGTCGTACCCAGATCGATGGCAATCCCCAGGCCGGACTTCCCGGTCCCGGACAAACCGGAGTTGTCCGTCAGCACATCCATATGCCATTGGCCACACTCGAGAACCAGCGGCATCTCCGCGCGTGCCTGGCAGGCGAGCCGCCATCCATCGGCAAGCTCTCGCACTGAGAAGACAGACAGGTCCGCATCGCTGACCGGGAGCGATCCCGAGAGCACGCGCACACGGCAACCGCCGCATTGCGCTGCTCCTCCGCAGGGGAATTCGAGGCCGTATTGCGCAAGGCTCAAAGACAACGGGGCGCCGCGCGGCACGTCCACCTCGACCGACAAAGGCTGCAGTTGAATCCGCACACGCTCGACGGTCATATGGCTTCCATGATGGACTCTCCCAGCGTGCCCCGCACCATCGCGCCCGGAGGCACAACCAGAAAGTCGGCCGCATCCCACTCGCTGTTGACGAGGCGCTCGAGCATCGTGAGAGAACCCTTGACTTCCTCGAAGGTCCATCCTTCCTTTTCCGCTTCGGCGTGGGCGTGGCCGCGGCAGGCATTGTCGGATTCCACTCCGGTCGAAATGTAGGTCAGCCCGGAGTAGTGCTGGCGAAACGCACGGAACTGCTGGAAGAGATAGTTTCCGTTCACCTCGCCATATTGGGCGACGAGTTCCTCGCGGCTGCGTCGTTCTCCGATCCTGTTCTTTGCGGAGGAATGGGCTGGCTGGAGAGTTTGATCCTGGGTCTGATTCTCAATCCAGCCGGGAGAACGGAAATAGACGCCGGGATGGGCTTCGAAATATGCCTGATACTGCTGGCGGCTGCCCATCAACAGGCCAATGCAATCATGTGCACGGGGAAGAACGAGTTGCGTTTTGCCCGCGCGCAAGCCCTCAGTTCCTCTGCCGCACAGCGCGTATCCGAGGAGGATGGCGTCGTAGCCAGCCTTGTCCGCCGCGTCGATCCGCTCCTGCAGATGCGGACGCATCGACGCACCCAGATCGTGCAGGCCCATTGTCAGCGTCTCCACTTCCACCGAGTGGGGCGACCGGGAGACAACGCGGCTGATCTCCCGCGTGAGAACCTGGCAGTGAATTAGTCTAAGCCTCATGACTCCGCCTGACAATCGCCGCACCGCACAAGACCGCGCCGCGCACAACGGCCCCATTCAATTAAAGGCCGTAGCTCGCCTTATCGTAGAGGCTTCCGTACTGCGCCTCCAGATCGCGCATCAGCGCCGCTTCATCTTGTGGAAGACCGTCCAGCGCTTCGTCGATGCGCGTCAGCCACTGCTGCTCCTTGCGTGAGAGATGAAGCTTCGCCTGCGCGATACCTTCCTTCAGAATCTCCACCGCGGCGCGGCCCGCGGCGATGGTCTGGTGATAGGGAGTATCTGCGCCCACGATCGCGGTAGCGATCTTGATCGTAGCCGCCGGCGACAGCACAGCCGCCTGCGGACTCATCCACTCGTCGGAAACGGTCATCCAGTCTCTCAGTCGCAATGCACCGCCTTCTGTGGCGGCTGCGGTGTTCATCAGCCGGCAGTCATAGGCCAGCAGTTCCGTAAACACCTCCGGTGCGTTACCGGAGAGCAGGCGCACGTTCTGCACCGACTCATTGCTCCACAGGTCGCACATCGCCGCCGCAATGTTGCCCAGCGGACTGAAGTGCGCGCAACTGGCCGACTTACCTTCCATCGAGATCGGATAGCCGGTAATGGCCTTTATCACCGGCCCCTCATAGGCGCAATCCTTCGACGGTCCTACGGCACCCTGCTCGAATGCGGCCAGGCTGCGTACGCCGCTCATGGCCCGGACAACCGCTGCCAGCACCTCGGGGAGCATCTTCTGATGGGCGAGCTGCATGGCGGTGTTAGCAAAGCCGCAGGCCGAATCGCCGCCCGCCACCACGCCTGGATGCCGTCCGCAAATATCGGCGATCTCGCCCCATAGCCAGGACATGTCCCGCGGCGCAAGCACGCCCAGGGCAAAGACGATGCCCCGGAAATCCCCGAACATCAGCGCCTGGTCGTGCACTTCCTTGCCGCCGATTGATTCGATGGAAAGAATGTCGGCGCCGGCCTCCGCACACAACTCCAGCGAGCGCTTGAGGCGCTCCCACGGCTGGCCAGTCCTCATCAACGGCGGCTTTAGCTGATCGCGAATGTCGGTAGGCGTGACGCGCAGAGCGGCAGCCAGATGACGCTTCCCGTAGTAAGCTCTCAGGTGCCGCTTCAGCAGCGCGGTAAGTTCGGCGCCCCACTCCGGCCGCTCCGTCATGGGCGGCAAAAGCTCGAATTCTAATACGATTCCGGGAACCGCCAGCGAGGCCGCACGGCGCAGAATCTGCTCCGCCATCTGCTCGTAGTGGGCCACCACTTCCGGCCAGGTCGCGTCCGTCATGTTCATGGGCGGCAGGGTAAAGTTGACCTCAGGAAAGACGGCGCCGCCGCCGATGGTCAACCCTAGTCCGCAGTGAAGAGGATGCGGGCAGACACCGTACAACAACAGATCTGCGTTCGGAATTGCAAGCTCTGAATACTTTCGAATTGCCGGCTCGGTTTTGATCATTTCGTTTCCGCGAGAAGCCCCCTCACCAAATCGACAGCGCCGCCGGCGTTCTCGCTGTATCCATCCGCGCCGATCTCTTTGGCGTACTGCAGCGTGACCGGAGCGCCGCCAATCAGCACCTTCACGCGCGTCCGCACCCCCGCGGACTTCAGCGCGTCGATGGTTGTCTTCATGGCCGGCATGGTCACGGTCAGCAGCGCCGACATGCAGACAACCTGGGGCTCCTGCTCGGTCACCGCGGCCACAAACTTCTCCGGCGCCACATCGGCGCCCAGATCGACCACATCGAATCCACTACCCTCGAGCATCGACGCCACAATGTTCTTGCCGATGTCGTGCAAATCGCCCTTCACCGTGCCGATTACGACCTTGGCGGACATCTTCTGGCCGGAAGCCACCAGCAGCGGACGAAGCAGCTCCATCGCGCTCTTCATGGCTCGCCCGGCCAGCAGGAGTTCCGGAACGAAATACTCTTCCTGCTCGAACAGCCGCCCCACCTCGTCCATCGCCGGTACCATGGACTCGGCAATTAGGGTCATCGGATCCGTGCCGACCGCGATCGCGGCCTGCGTTACGGCGTGCGCCTTCTTTGCATCGCCATCGAGGATTGCTTCGTAAAGTTCCTTACACTGAGCCATGATTCACACCCACAAAGTTGAATTCCTTAACAGGAGCCTGACGGGTGATCTCCATCACCGCAAGCGACCGGACACGACTCGTCAGGCCAAACAGCAGCAGGCTGAAGCAAAGCTCGGAGGTCACGCTGTTGCGGAAGAACGGAAGAGCCGCCACGTAGCACGCTCCCAGGCCCGCCACTGTCCTGGGATACATCTGCCATACCGCCCAGACCGCAAAGTTGCTCGCCAGAAAGAACGATACCGACGCCAGCAGAGAACAGACGGCAATCCGCGGCCACGAGCGGGAAGTCCGTAGCAAACCGGAACCCAGCAGCATCGCCAACAGGTACCACGCCCAGGTCACCGCCGCAACAGCGGTGAGAGGAAACCCATAGCGGTGGGTAGTCATGAAAATATCAACGCCCACAAGAAGAGACACCGGCAGAACAAACTCCCTGGCCTGACGCGATGCTGCAAAGAACAGCAAACACGAAAAGATAGGCACCACGTTAAATGGGCTGGAGAGTTCGATGCGAAGCAGCGCCGCCGCGATGACGAGGCTGTAAGAAAAGACCAACGGAAACTTGCCTTCAAAAGGCTTCATCGTAGACCTCGCGTTCTTCCTTTACACCAATTTCCACCGCGGCCACCGCAGATGAGATACAACCTTCTTCGTTTGCATGATCTCCTGCCGGCGCTTTCCTAAGAGAATTTCCATGAGCCAGCTGCTCCCCCGGGACGACCTTCCGGCAAAAAATACCATTCAGAGTGATCCAGTTACGGGAGCACAATTGTGCTCCCAAGCCAGAATCTGCCGCCTGGAGCAGCGCTCAAACTCCGAAGGCTCTACATTGGCACGAAAACGGAGGCGCATAGGCTGCCGCAAAAGAAGATAAATTGATTACCTGTAATCTAACGGCCGCACACGAGGATGTCTTCTCTCGAAGTGTCCAAGAGTATTCGAATATTGTCCACATGTGGAGCAGCCGAACGATTTTCTTCGTCTCCAAGTATAGAACATCGTCGACAGTTCAATATCAGTTATCGTATATTGTGCAAATGCTGGTAGACCTCAAGCTCGCCAAAGTCTACGATGGCCTATTGTATTTAGCGGACGCGGCGCGCAACCTTCAGTCGCTCCAGAGCCATCATCATAACGAGTTAGAGGTGAACCTGGTTGTGCAAGGAACGATCACTTATGTGGTGGACGGTTTACGGTTCACTTTTTCCCCGAGAACGCTGCTCTGGCTCTTTCCTCGGCAGGAGCATCAACTGGTGGACCGATCGACCAACGCGCAAATTTATGTTGCCGTTTTCAAACCCTCACTCATTGCCGGATCCTGCCGCACAACTGCATATGAGGGTCTCAAGCGGGAGACCAACGATCAAGGAGGAGTATTAAGCACGCTGCTCAGGCCGGATTCCTTCGACCTGATTCAGAAGACAATGGATTCGCTGATGCAAGGCTCTTTGGACGCGGATATACTGAATCGGGAAGCGGGATTCGGGCAAACGTCGGACTTCTGTTTCACGCATAACGACCCAGACGCCCTGAACGCAGGGCTTCATTATCTGTTGTTGCTTTGTTGGCAAAGTCAGGTTGCCGGGAAAGCGACTCGCGATCCGGTCGTGTTGCATCCCGTCATCCGTCGTGCCCTTAAGATTTTGGATGAAGGCGTTGGCGAGGAGAGCCTCGAAGAGCTGGCAAGGAGTTGCGGAGCGAGCAGATCATTTTTGAGCCGGAAATTTCACCAGCAGATTGGTGTCTCATTGAGCCGATTTCGAAATTCGCTGCGCCTTTCCCGTTTTTTTGAACAATATCAGCAGCCAGATCAAAAAACCATAACGGAGGCGGTGTTCGCTTCGGGCTTCGGCAGCTATGCCCAATTCTACAAAGTCTTTTACCAGGCCTACGGCCGCGGGCCTAGAAGCTGTCTCGAGCTAGATGATGCAAACAGAAAGAAGTCGAAACGTTGATATAAGGATGCACGCAGAGCCATGAGTGCATGTGCGCAGGCGAGGAAATCTTGCCGCGCATAGTTGTGCTTAGCAGAGCAGGCTGGAGCATGTCAATCGGAGTTGGCGTTGCCGCATCGATTTACCCCGCTGGGCATGCGATTTGGACAAACGTGAGGTGCTCTAAAGCTCAAGTTCCTTAAGCCGACGCCTCCGATCAATCTCAGGACCTGCGCACTCCTTCTGTAAGGGGGATCAGTCTGATCGGGGATACCGCCTTACTGACAGGCTGCGGGGTGATCGGCCCGGGTATTTTGAACTACGGTAAATGTTAGTCTTCGGCCAGAACCTTGCCCGCGAGGGCAGAGGATCTTGCCGAAGAAGAAGAATCGGTCCAGTGTGGAGCAGATCGTCGGGGTGCTCAAGCAGGCTGAGGTTGGGTGCCGGTGGCCGAGTTGATCCGCGGGCAGCGATCAGCGAACAGACCTTTTACCGGTGGAAGAAATAGTACGTCCCGATTCCGTCTGGCCCAAAGTTTGGCAATGGGCAGGTCAGTGCCACCTCAGTTGTTAGCCCACAGCGCGCGACTGAGCTATTTGAATCACTCAAGCAACTGGGCCGCGACCTGCCGGTCTTCTTCGCCTTCGCGAAACATCAATGGCGCACGCTTCGCACCACCAACATCGAGCGCTGCTTCGTCGAAGTCCGGCGCCACACCCGCTGGGCGGTCTGCTTCATCAGTGTGCAGTCCCTAGACCGCAGCATCTATTGCATCTTTCAGAGATTCAACCTGGAACGGATGACCCACATCCTCGGCGCTTTTGCTCAAGCAGCTTGATTCCACCTCGGCAAAAAGAAACTTGACAGCGAGCTGCCTTTGATATATCACTTACTATCGAGTGATTCGGTTGCGCTGTTTCCCACGCCAGCGGGGTGTGGTTGTTTGTTTCGGTTTGATTTGAATGCAGGGGACGCAATTTTGGCCGGAGTGGTACCCATGAATCGGAGAGAATTTGTTGCATCAGCCGCGGCTTTGGCGGCAGCATCCGCCTATCCCAGTCTGGCGCAGACGCCGGCGCAGTTCCATGGATTCCCGGCCTCGGAGTTGAAGAGCGATCCTTATATCGAGAACCCGCCCATCCCCGAATATCATTCGGCCTCGGCGAGTGCCTATGAAGCCTTCCGGGACATCAAGTTCAGCATCCGGATTCACTGGGGAATCTACTCGATATGGCATCGAGGCCCCGAGTCCTGGCCCTTCCTCACCATGTCCTTGGAAGATCGCCAGGCCTACAACAACCTTTATAAGACCTGGAATCCCGCGGGCTTCGATGCGGACGCATGGATGGACGCTTTCAAGGAAAGCGGCATGGAGATGTTTGCCTTCACCACCAAGCATCACGAAGGCTTCTCCATGTTCGACACCAAGACAAGGGTGAAGAGCCGAGCCAACTGGACAGCCGCGGGAGGCCCGAAGATCGAGTCCTGCGATCTGGCGTACTCGATCATGGAGACGCCATTCCGACGGGATGTTGTGAAGGAACTTTGCGACGCCGCGCACAAACGGAAGATCAAGATCGATCTCTATTTCTCGCACCCGGATTGGTATGACGCGGATTTCCGACCCTATGTCGCGCACCCGCTGCAAATTCCTTCGTCAACCCAATGGATGAATCTGCGCGATCCCGGATTCACGCGGGAGCGGCTGGGGAATCATGCCGTCATCGTTCCCGATCCGACGGATGCGGAGGTGAAGCGCATGATGGAGAGGCATCGTGCGCAACTGGTCGAGCTGCTGACCAACTATGGAAAGATCGACATGATGTGCCTGGACATGTGGCTGGGGCCGCGCGTCTGGCCCGAGCTGCGCAAGACCTTGCTGAAGATGCGCCAGATTCAGCCCGATGTGATGCTGCGCGACCGGGGAATCGGGAACTACGGCGACTACTACACGCCGGAGCGCGTGGTTCCGGGATCGAAGGAAGCCTCCGATAAGCCGTGGTTCACCATTTACCCTCTGGGCACCGACTTCTCCTATGACCCGGACGCCGCAAACTACAAAGGCACGGAGTGGATCGTGCGCAATCTCGTCGATTCTGTCGCCAAGGGCGGCGGACTCATGATCGGCGTCGGTCCCAGCGCGCACGGCGAGTTTCATCCGGAAGCGATCCGGCAGATGAAAGGCGCGGGAGCGTGGCTGAAGGTAAATGGCGAAGCAATCTACGCCACTCGTCCGCGCGAGGGCACACTCTGGTCCGAAGGCGAAACGGTTCGTTATACGCGATCGAAGGACTCGCGATTCGTCTACGCCATCCTGACCGAATGGCCCGGAAGGCAGGTTGTACTGAAGGCGGTGCAGCCTAAACCTGGATCGAAGGTGGGTCTATTAGGGTCAAAAGCGGAGTTGTCATGGAAGTTCGATTCTGCCAAGGGGACAACGATCACTTTGCCAGAGAACTTGCAGCAGCCGGACAACAGGCCGTGCGACTACGCATGGAGCTTAAAATTCCAAGTAGCGGGAGCGTAGAATGGCGCTAGCTACCAGATTTGCCCACACTTCCGCAATGGTAAAGGCTCATTTTGGCACTGCTACTTCTGCTCCAATCGGCTTACGGCTGGCGCGTGTTGGGTCTCTTTGGCTATATCAGCGAAGGGAGAGCAGCAGTCCTTATGAGCTCCACTCGACCGGTCGCTTAGGAACAGAGCAGTAAAACACAAATTCATTCAGGGGGTAAAGGAACATGAGAAGACGCACATTCCTTACAAGAGCGGCCATGGGGGCAACTGCCTTCGCAAGTGGAGTGTTGCCTGCTCTCGGAGCTGAGAGGCCGGCGATAGGCGAAACCGGCAGCGCTGCGGCTCCACCGGCAGCAGATGCGGCCCCATCCGTGGGACGCCCGGTCCGCATCGTAAGCATCGGGTTTCAAGGCACAGGCATGCCTCTGGAGCGGATCGTAAAACATGTCGATGAGGAAGGGGCGCGAGGCGCCGATGTTATCGCCTTGCCGGAGACGTGTCGAGGACAGAACGCGTCGAGTGAAGAGCCGTTGAACGGTCCAACGGTTACGGCCATGGCGGAGTTGGCCGCAAAACATCGCACCTATATCGTGGTTCCCATTGATCGGCGAGATCAACAGAGGAGACTGAATACCGCCGTACTCCTGGATCGCGCGGGCCATGTCGTTGGTCTCTACGATAAGGTTTTTCCCTATTGGTCGGAGTACGATGTGACTCCGCCCGTCAGCCCGGGGGATGCAACCGAGGTATTTCAGGCGGATTTTGGCCGCATGGGATTTGCAACCTGTTTCGATGCCAATTTCCCCGAGGTATGGAAGCGTTTGTCGGAGCAGCAGGCTGAGGTCGTGATATGGCCGAGCGCGTATTCCGCCGGCAGCTCACTGCAGGCTCATGCGATCAATCACCACTATTACATAGTCACTGCATCGGCGACGCCCGATTGTATTGCCTATGATATTACTGGAGAACGAATCTTATACGAGTCGGCTAAGGATATGAATGTCAGCCGTGTAACTTTGGATTTAGATCGATGCATCTTCCATGAAAACTTTAACCTCGATAAACGAGACAAGTTACTGAGTGAACATTCTCTGGATGTTGAGCAAGAGAGATGGATGAAATTGGAGCAATGGTTTGTGCTGAAGGCCAAGCGGCCCGGTGTAAGCGCGCGAGCATTGGCCCGGCAATATGGCCTCGAAGAGCTTCGGCATTATCTTGAGCGCAGCCGGGTGGCGATCGACAAACTTCGCGGCTGGGAATTTTCCGCCATGACCGATTTTCCTGAAAAGACCGTAGGTGAGTTACAGGCCTTTGCCGCGAAAAATGGAGCATAAGTGTGACGCGCCGTCGGCGCGTCCAGGCAATCTCTCGGTAACTCACGATGGATTTGGCTTAGGGTTTATTGTCGGCGCGCCATAGCTCCGATAGCCGCTTTAGTCACTCGACTCACCTTGGAGGTGGCGGCCAGTGGCCCGCGTGGCGGGTCACCATGTTGAAAGCGGGGAGCATTTGGGCGAACTGGACACTCGTGGACGGAAGCGCCCGCGACGCGCGCTTGTCGCTGGATTTCCGTAATCAGCCAGCGCGGCGGGTATATCGATCTGATGCTGCGCCGGAGGACTCCGTTGCCGCCCAAATGGGTATTCGAGCCGTGGATGGGTAGGGGCGGCGAAGCTTGGGAGGGCGGTCCGCTGCCCGATGCCGCCGCCGAACAGGTTTTTGTCCTGGTCCGGTAATCTGGGCGGCAGATGAGGCAATGGAACCGAGGCAAACATGACCTCAAGAGAACGAGTGCTTGCGGCATTGCGACATGAGCAGCCAGACCGGACCCCGCGCGATTTTTGGGCGGAGCCGCCAACGATGCAGCGGCTGTTTGCGCACATCGGCCACTCCGACAAAGACCATCTGCTCGACTCGCTCGGTGTGGATGTGCGGCATCTGGAAACGGCGGAGCCGCCGGAGCAGGAGGTGGGCGACGGTTTGTTTCAGAATTTTTGGGGCGAACGATATGTCTATAGCCAGACGCCGTGGGGACCGATGCGCCAAGACGGCAAAGGCGCACTGGCGGGCGTGAGCAGCTTCTCGGAACTGGAGTCGTTCCCGTGGCCGTCACCGGATTGTCTGGACCGTTCACAGCTTAAAGCCCAGTGCGCGCGCTACGATCGGCACGCGCTGCTTTACGGGTTTGCCGACATCTGGCAGCGACCGGCGCTGGTGCGCGGCTGGGAGGACATGTTCGTGGACATGGCGGAGCGGCCGGAGTGGGTCCACTTTCTATCGCGCAAGTTCACGGACTTCTATTTGGAGGATTACACGCGCGCGGCGGAGATCACCGGCGGACGGATTGACCTCTATCTGGTCATCAGCGACCTGGGCACCCAACGTGGGCCGCTCATCTCCATGGCCATGTTTCGGGAGTTCGTTGCGCCCTACTTGAAAGAGATGACACGCCTGATTCACGGTCTCGGCGGACGCGCGCTTTACCATAGTTGCGGCACAATTTGGCGGTTTGTTCCAGATCTGATCGAATGCGGCGTGGA
>JBEKAS010000023.1:0-27018 GCA_050015795.1 Occallatibacter sp.
TCCTCTTTGGGCACAAAGCCGTTGCCCTGCTTGAGGGCCTCCATCTCGAGGCCGTTGACCTGGTCGACGATCTTGTCGAACTCGTCCTGCAACTGCGGGTCGGCCTTGATGTCGAGGCCGCTCGAAAGCATGAGATCCACGGCGCGGTCAAATTGTATTTTGGCTTCGGCGAGCATTCCTTTGCGGTAGTCGGCGTCGCCCGCGGCGTACGCGGCTTCAACCTGCGCGATGAGCTGGCGCGCGCGTTGCTGCTCGATGGTGAGCCTGGGCGCGGCCGGAGCCGCGGGTTGCGGCGCAACGGGAGCCGGAAGCGGCGGCGCGGTGGCCTGCGCGGGCTTGCTGGATGGCCCAACGGCAGTGTCAGTCGGCGTGCAGCCGGCGAGCGACAGCAGGAGCAGGATGCAGGCTGGCACGAGGAGTGCACGGTGTATGCATGAACATGGCCGGCGCGGCCTCGATGGGGTCACTTTGGGCACTATGCCGATGATAAGCCATGGCCTGGAGGATGCCTCGCGGCGAACGTGCGCTGATATTCTAGGGTCTGTTCTCCTATTGCGCCGATTGATCGCATCATGAACTCGAAATATATCCGCAATTTCGCCATCATCGCACACATCGACCACGGCAAGTCGACGCTGAGCGACCGGTTGCTGGAACTGACGGGCTCGGTCACAGGCCGGGAGATGCAGGCCCAGATCCTGGACGACATGGACCTGGAGCGGGAGCGCGGCATCACTATCAAAGCGCACGCCGTGCGCATGATGTACAAGGCGCACGACGGCAACACCTACCAATTGAATCTCATCGACACGCCGGGGCACGTCGATTTCAGCTACGAGGTGTCGCGGTCGCTGTCCTCGTGCGAGGGTGCGCTGCTGGTGGTGGACGCCACCCAGGGCGTGGAGGCGCAGACCCTGGCCAATGCCTACCTGGCCATCCATCACGGTCTCGAAATCATCCCCGTGATCAACAAGATCGATCTGCCGTCGGCCGACATCCTGCAAACACAAGAAGCCATTGAGAAGGCCGTGGGACTGGACGCAACGGACGCGATTCCGGTGAGCGCCAAGACCGGACAGGGCGTGGACGAGGTGCTGGAAGCGATCGTGCACCGTCTGCCCGCGCCAACCGGCAATCCCGATGCACCGCTGCAGACATTGATCTTCGACTCGTGGTTCGACGCCTACCGCGGCGTGATCGTGCTAGTGCGCGTGATGCAGGGAACCATACGCAAGGGGCAACGCATCCGGATGATGTCGAATGGCAAATCGTTCGAGGTCGAGTCCATGGGCGTGCTGATGCCGAAGCCAGTGGAGATCGGCGAGCTTTCCGCGGGCGAGGTGGGATTTTTCGCGGCCACCATCAAAAATGTAGGCGACACCAAGATCGGCGACACCGTAACCGACGATGCGCACCCGGCCCCGTCGCCGCTGCCCGGATTTGAAGACATCAAGCCCATGGTCTTTTCCGGGCTCTACACCGTCGACTCCCACGAACACACGCTGCTCAGGGACGCCCTGGAAAAATTGCGTCTGAACGATTCGTCATTCTTCTTCGAGCCGGAGAGCTCGGTGGCGCTGGGCTTCGGGTTCCGCTGCGGGTTTCTGGGCCTGCTGCACATGGAGATCATCCAGGAGCGGCTGGAGCGCGAGTACGAGCTGGACCTGATCACCACGGCGCCCAGCGTGCGCTACCACATCACGCTGACCGACAGCAGCGAGATCGAGGTCGACAACCCGTCGCGCTGGCCCGAACCGCAGAGCATCAACAGCATTCGCGAGCCTGTGATTGCCGCCAAGATCCTCACCAACGAGGAGTATGTGGGCGGGATTCTGAAGCTGGTGGAGGAAAAGCGCGGCCGCCAGAGCAACTTCGAGTACGTGACGCCGACGCGCGTGATGCTCAGCTACGAGTTGCCCCTCAACGAGATCGTGCTGGACTTCTACGACCGGCTCAAGTCCATCTCGCGTGGTTACGCGTCGCTGGATTACCAGTTGGCCGGAGAGTGGGAGTCGCCGATGGTCAAGCTCGACATCCTGGTTTCCGGCGAACCCGTGGACGCGCTCTCCATCATCGTGCATAAAGACCACGCCTACGAGCGCGGCCGCGCGCTGGTTTCCAAAATGCGCGAGCTCATCCCGCGGCAGCAGTTCGAAGTGGCCATCCAGGCGGCCATCGGCGCCAAGATCATCTCCCGCGAGACCGTGAGCCCCCTGCGCAAGAACGTGCTCGCCAAGTGCTATGGCGGCGACATCACGCGCAAGCGCAAGCTGCTGGAAAAACAGAAGGAAGGCAAGAAGCGCATGAAGCGGATCGGCAAAGTCGACATTCCGCAGGAGGCGTTTCTGGCGGTATTGCGGGTGGGCGAAGAGCAGAAGTAGAATGCACTTCTCGCTCGCGGCAAGAACCCGTTGCGCACGCGACGAGAACTTGTAGCGCCGGTCTCCTGACCGGCTGTCCCGCTGCATTACACTGAAATTCCAACACACTATGCCTTTTCCACTTGATACCGGCCAAGACTCTACAGTCCAGAGCTTTATTGAACATCATTTCGGGAGGAGGGAGTTTATGTGGAGTGAGGACTTCTTTCTGTCGATTTTGAATGAGCCCCGCTCCAAGCATGATGTGTACTGGTCTGCACTTGGGTTGAGAAAAGTTGGATCGAATCGCTCCATCCCAATTCTTGTCAGTTTTTTGACGTATCCAATGCGGGACGTGAAGTGCGTTGCGATCTTGACGATCGCACACATCGGAGGAGCAAGCGTGACGCCACTCCTTGCGGATGCTCTCCTCAGTCCAAACCACCGCGAGAAGACCTACGCGATGTGGGCTATCCTAGACGCGGCCGACGACCGTGCAGTTCCGGCGGTGCTCCAATATTTCTCGAAGAATCGAGCTAAACTGCGGGCTGGAAAGCTGGATACTTTCGGCGACGGTGCGCGATATTTAGTTAAATTCATGAGTACTAGTGGGGAAGCTCGCGCTTTTGTCGAGGGGATTCCGGCCTACTGGACACGTATCCCTGAGGGAACACGACAGGAGATGAGAAAACATATCCCTGAACTTGTGGCTCAGATTGAGGCGGATTCCTCGCGATATTCCCACTAGTTGATGCCATCGGGCTGACGCGTTTGTTGAGAGCAGCTTCCCTGATCCGGGCCGAATCGAGAACCGTGACCACGCGGCCGGTGAAAACTCTTCGTCTGGTTGCCCCATCCTTCCGGCGTTTTTTGCCGGAAGGGTGGGACAACAAAAACCCAAACAATAATTCCCGGTTAGCCTTTACGGCATCAGAACCGAATCGATCACCTGGATGACGCCGTTCGATTGATACACGTTGGGGATGGTAATGACAGCCATGCCGCCCTTTTCATCGGTCAGCATGTACTTGCCGCCCTTCATCCAGACCGTCAGCGTTCCACCCTCGACGGTCGTCAGCGTGGCCTTGCCGCCGCCCTCGTGAATCATCTTCTTCAAGTCGTCGGTGGAGATGCGGCCAGCGACTACATGATAGGTGAGCACCTGCTTCAACATGTCGAGATTTTCTGGCTTCAGCAGATTGTCGACGGTACCCGCAGGCAGCTTGGCAAAGGCTTCATTGGTGGGGGCGAAGACGGTGAACGGGCCGGGGCCCTCGAGGGTGTCCACCAGGCCGGCGGCCTTCACCGCCGCCACCAGCGTGGTGTGGTCGTTGGAGTTGAGCGCGTTCTCCACGATGTTTTTGGTGGGGAACATGGCTGCGCCGCCGACCATCGGATCTTCCTGGGCGAAGGCAGTGGGAGCCGAACCGGCCAGCGCGACGGCGAACAACAGAGCGAAAATCTTTTTCATGATTTTGATTTCCTTTCACGGGGAATGTGGGGTTGCCGTTTGGTTGGAGCGGCTGATTTTGCCAGCCGCCCCAGTTGGGGAAGGCGTCCTGATGGATGTACGCGGGACCATGGGAAATCGGATTCCGCAAAACAGAAAAAATCCTGCGTGGTGTGCAGTGCCGCTCGAGACAAGTTGCCCGGCAGTGGCTTCAAGCACCGGGAACAAATGGTATAAGAACAAAAGGAGCGGCGTCCGGAAATGAAGAATCCCGGACCGATGTGCAATCCGTTGCGACTCTTCATCGCGTATTCACCATATGGACGGAGCGTGGCCCAGTGACTGCAACCATGCAGCCCGTGCCTGACTCCGCCCTCATGGACAGAATGAGGACAGGTGACGAGGCCGCGCTTTCGACTCTTTACGATCGCTACTCGGCGATGCTCTTTGCCGTGATGATGCGGATCCTGCGCGACCAGCAGGCCGCTGAAGAGGTCCTGCAGGATCTCTTTCTGCAGCTTTGGCGCAACGCCGGTCAGTTTGACGCTGGTCGCGGTTCGCTGCCGGCATGGCTGATGGTGATCGGCAGAAACCGCGCGATATCGCGCCTGCGCGGCATGAGAGATCGCGAGGTGCTGGAAGAGGAAGAGGGCGACTATGCAAATATCTTGGCCTCTGACCAGAACATCGAGGACGAAACGGTGCGCGCGGAGTTGGCGCGGAATGTTTCGGCCGCGCTCGAGCAGTTGCCGGTAGAGCAAAGGCAGGCCGTGGAGCTAGCCTATTTTGAAGGGATGACGCAGAGTGAAATCGCGAATAGAACCGGGATCCCGCTGGGCACAGTAAAGACCCGGATGAGAACCGCGATGCAAACTTTGAGACAGATTCTGGCATGACGGGACCGCACGCCAATCCGGAAGACCTCGACCTCTACGCACTCGGCGCGCTGGACGGCGATGACAAGCAGACGCTCGAAGCGCATCTCCGCGACTGCCCGCCCTGCCAGCAGCAGCTCGCGGCGGCGCGGCAAAGCACGGCGCTGATGGGTCTGGCTGCGCCTCCGGTGGCTCCGCCCCCGCAGGTCAAGTCGGCGCTGATGGACAAGGTGCGCGTCGAGCAGCGACCCCCGGTCGCGCAATCAGGTTCGTCGCAAGCAGCTCCGCCAAAGACCAGGAAAAAACGTTGGGGCCTGCGCTTCGCGTTTGGGTTTGGGCTGGCTACGGCTTTGCTCGCCTTTACAACGTATGAACTTGCGAAGCAGGATCTCGATCGCGGCAAGCAGCTCCAGCGGCTTCAGGCACAGCTTTCACAGGACGTTGCGGCCCTCCAGGCCATGGGCCAGGTAACCGGCGCGCCGGATTCCGCGCAGATTACCCTTCTGCAGCAGCCCGGCGGGCCTCCGGGACAGGCACACGTGCTGTACAACGCGCGCATGGGTTTGGGTGTCTATTCCGGCCAAATCGCGCCGGCGCCTTCCGGCAAGAGCTACCAGCTCTGGCTCGTCCCCTCGTCGGGCCCGCCCGTTAGTGCCGGATTGGTCGACGCCAATCAGCAGAATGGAGCGGTGGTTGTGCGGTTAGCGCCCGGGCTCGAGCCGAAGGCGTTTGCCGTCACTTTGGAGCCCTACGGGGGCCGTCCCCAGCCCACAGGCCCGATGGTTCTGGTCGGCGCCGCCAGTTAGCGGTTGCCCGGCATTGTGAATAAATCTTCACGACAGATTGTGGAAAGGTGCCTGACGTGCAATCTTGCGCACAATCGGGAGGTCCCCGCGGGATTCACTGCGATTTGATCATATTCTTATTGAAATAAAACGAGTTAAGCCGTATATCAGGAGAGAACAGTGCCTGGCAAGGGGAAAACATCGGGCTTTCCCTGCAGGTTTCCAAAAGAATTCCACAAATTTATCCACAGGAAGAGGGCGGCGTGGAAGGTGGCGGCAAAGCAAAGGCCCCGGCAAGCGGGGCCTTTGCAACATTTATGGTGCAGTTTAGTGGGTTCCCGTTGGCTTCGGCGCTGCCGGCCTGGGAGCTGCCGGCCTGGGAGCTGCCTGACTCCCTGGTGCCGCTGCCGTCGGCGGCGGCGCGGGCACGCCCGACTTCAGGTTGTAGGCATCGATCACCTGCTTGGTAATGTTGCTGCCATTACTGGCGAACAGCACGGGCGTCTGCTGCTGCGAGATGTCCAAGATGAGCGTGAATCCCTGCTGCTCGGCGTAGGATTGCATGACGTCGTAGACCTTGGAGGCCAGGGCGTTATACATGTCCTGCATGTCCGTCTGGAAGTCGTTGCGTGCGTCTTCCGAGTCGCGATCCAGCTGCTTCTTCTTGTCGTCGATGACCTTGGCGCGGTTGGCGCGCTCGGCCTCAGACAGGCTGGCGCCCTGGGCCTGCAACTGCTTGGTCAGGTTGTCAATCTCGTCGTTGAGGGTCTTGAGGGAGGCTTCCTTGGGAGCGTACTTCTTCTGCAGGTCGCCGAAGTCACGCTGGCCCTCGTTGGTTTGGGCAACGGCCAACTGAAAGGCAACGACGGCGATTTTGGCCGGTACCGCGACTGGCCCGGCAGCGGGTGCGGCGGCGGCTGGCGCAGCCTGAGTTTGGGCGGCGGCGCTCAGGACCATCCCTGAGGCCAGCATGAGAACGAGTGCAAAAGTGCGCTTCATTTGAATCAAAAACTCCTTCGGAATCCCTGTCTGGCTCTTAGTGTTCAACGCACAAACGAGCCTTTGTCTCCTCACGTATCCTCTCGGCTCATCTTTACCCCGGCTGTTACCGCGATTTGCTGCGGGAAACTCCGCGCCGGACGGCGCGAGGCTGGAAAAGACGTATACGGAGACGTCAGCAGGAACTACAGGGATTATAGAGCAGGGAGGAGGGAGTAGGGAATAGGCAATAGTGATCAGTGTTCAGTGATCAGTGGTCAGTTTTGAAGACCGGAGCACCGCGCCTGCCTTCTGATCACTGAACACTGATCACTGAACACGGTTTCTAGTGCGCCGGCTGCGGCTGAGGCGCATCCAGGCCGCCCTGGCCGGGCGCCTGCGGAGCCGGTGCGGGGATGCCGGACTTGGTGTTATAGGCGTCGATGATTTCCCTGGTGATGTCCATTGCGGGGACGGCGTAGAGCACGGTCGCGGTCTGCTGGTCTCCGGCGTCGAGAACCAGCGTGTAACCGTGCTTATCGGCGTAGTCGCTCATGAGCGCGCCCACTTTGCCGGCTACATCGTTGACGATCTGCTGCATGTCGGCCTGGAAGTCGCTCTGCGCGTCCTGGGTATCGCGGTCCAGCTTCTTCTTCTTTTCATCGATGGCGCGCGCGCGGCTGGCGCGCTCGACCTCGCTCAACTGGGCGCCCTGAGCCTGCAATTGCTTGGTCAGGTTGTCGATTTCGTCGCTCAGCGTCTTGATCTCCACCCGCCGGGGATCATATTTCTTCTCGAGGTCGGCAGCGTTGCGCTGGAACTCGTTGGTCTGGGTGACGGCGGCCTGAAATGCGATGACCGCAACCTTCGCGATAGGAACCGGAACGGCGGCGGGCTTTTGCGCGGCAGGCGCGGCAGGCTTTGGAGCGGCCGAGGTTTGAGCGGCGGCCGCGATTGACGATGCAAAGACCACGAAAAGAGCGAATGCGGACAGGCGCTTCATGCGAATCAAAGGCTCCTTGGAGTTCCCGTGTGCGGACGCCGTTAGCACGGCGCCCCGTTCCACAATGCCCTTCGGACTCTCTTGAGGAGGCTCCATCGCGCGCGGCAAGTGTGGCAATGATACGCGCGGAGGCATCGCCGGGAACTAGAGGGGATTATAGGTTCCGGGTCAGGGAGCGTCAAACGGCGAGAGCCAGGGAGCGAGGGAGCAAACAGCCCTGACGCCGCGGTTAGGGATGCAACGCGCCGATGAGTCCGCCCATGCGGTGCCAAAGCGCATTTCCCAGACCCGCAAGGCTCAACAGCAGCAGCAGCGCCGCCAGGGCGAAGAACGGCCCCTGCACAACCGGCCAGGCCTTCGCCGGCCACTGATCGACGAACTTGTCCCAGAAGGTCTCGTTGAAGCGCGTGGGCCGGTCCTCACCTTCCCGGGCGGGCCTCCACTCCGAGGCCAGGAAGGCCGCGCGGACGTTCGACAGCAGGATGCCGGCAGCAAGGATGCTCAGATTTCCGGGAAGCCGGCCTACGGCCAGGGGGTAGAGGATGTCAGAAAAGAAGATGGCGAAAACCATGGCCGCGGCCGGCCAGCTGGCTTCACGGACGCCCATGCCACCGAGCACAAAAACCAGCGCCATGGTCAGGTAGACGACCAGAAGAATGGGCTTGCCGGAAAGCATGCCGACCAGCGCCTGCAGCACGGCAATGATCAGGCAAATCCAGAATCCTTGCTGGCCCAGGTAATTCACGTCCCAGGCGTTCTCGACTGTCGGCCAGAAGATGCTCTTCAGCCAGCCGTCAGAGCGTTTGCTCTCACCAGAAAGCCCGAGGGTTTGCATGCTCGCCAGTTTGGCGCTCGGGGCTCGTAACGTCAAGCGGCTTTCGCGCCCTTTTCCAAAAGAAATGTTGCGCCGGAAACGGAAAGGGCCGCTCCGGAGAGCGGCCCGTTGGCTGAAACCTGATCCCTGAAACCTGACACCTGTCTTTTAGAACGTCGTGGAGATGGTGAGGCGGAAGGTCTTGCGCGGCTCGCGGAAGACGTACCCCGATCCGTAGGACTGGATGGCCTCCGTGTAGGTGTAATCGCCCGCGCCGCCCGGCGGGAACATGTCGCGGGTGATCAGCTCGGCCGAGCAGCTCTGCTGCTTTTGCCCCAGGATGACGTCGTTGCAATAGGGCCGCTCGTAGAGCCGCAGCGGGTTATAGGCGTAATAGAGGCGGAAGGGCGCGTTGATGATGGGCATGAGCACCGAAAGCTCCGCGCCGGTGGACATGCGGGGAACGAAGTTGGTGCCGGAGACCGGCCGGATGTTTTGCCTGAAGCCGACCTGCGAGCCGGGAATGCCGCCCTGGCAGGAGCCGTTGTTGTATACCGGGCAACCATAAAGCGGCGCGGTGAGCGAGGCGAAGCCCTCGGGGCTCTGCTTCAACTGGCCGTGGTTGACCGCCGAATCGATGCCGAAGTCGTCGAAGAACGCGAAGGTGAAGGGCCCGACGACGGGAATGCGGTATTCCGCATTGCCGGTGAAACTGGCGTCGCCGCCGATGGAAGCGATGCCGTAAACCGGCAGCGGCACCTGAATGCACTGGTTATCCTGCGGGTTGGTCGGGTCGCGCGGAACGCACTGGCCGTCAGGATTGGTGAGCTGAAAGTTGACGCGCGTGGGCACGTAGCCGTAGGGCGTGGTGCTGCGCACGTCGAAGCCGCGCATATCCATCTCGCCGCCGCTATAGAAGCGGTTGTTGGGCGGCGCCACGGCGCCGGAGATGCCCTGGATGTAATTCAACTGCGCGCGAATTCCCAGCACATTGCGCCCCCCAGGGGTGGGGATCAGATAGTGCATGGGGATGTAGCGCTTGTAGGCAACCGCCGGGTTGATATAGCGCACGTCGCCCCACAGGCCGGCAATCTGCAGGAAAGCGGTGTACTCCTTGCCATCGTGCGGGCGCAGCGGGTTCGAGACCGTGTTGTAGGTGTAGCTGAAGCCGAGATTGCTATTGATAATCCCGGCCAGCGGATTCGAGCCCTGTATTCCCGAGCGGAAGGCGATGGTCTGGAAAAAGGTCGAGGAAGCCGTGCTGAAGGCCGTAATCGTGGACTTGGTGAGCGAATAAGTAACGCCCACGCGCTGGAACGCATGCCGCTTCAACGGGTAGCTGACAGAGAAGTTGATGCCGTCGGAACCCACGTTGTAGTTCTGCGTGAGAGACTGCTGCGCGGCGGACAGGTTGAGCGACGTGCCAGTGGTGGCCTGGTAGTTCTTGGCAGCGTTGTAATCCTGCTTCTGGTTGAAGACCTGGAAGCCCACATTGATGGGGCGGTTGCGAATATACGGCTGGGTAAAGCCGAACATAAAGGTGCGGCTGATCGAGCCCAGGTTGGCCTGCACGCTCAGGGTCTCGCCCAATCCCAGGAAGTTGTTGGTCTGGTAGTTGACGCCGAGAAACGCGCCGGAATAGCCGCTGACGCCGCCATTCATGCCAATGGAGTTCTTGCCCTTCTCCTTCACCTTGAGGAGCAGATCGACGGTGCCGGCATCCGGATCCTGGTGGGCCTCGGAGTCCTGCTCGACCTTCAGCGGATCGAAGTATTCCAACTGGTTCAGGCGCAGGAGGCTGTATTCCCAGAGCTGGGAGTTGTAGACCGAACCTTCGTCGAGCATCAGTTCGCGGCGGATGACGCGGTCGCGGGTGATGGTGTTGCCCTGGAACTCGATGCGCGAAACGAAAAACTGCTTGCCCTCATCGATATCGATGTTCATGGACACGGTTTTCTTCTGCTCGTCGGTATCCAGCTTGGGCACGGCGCCAAAGTTGATGTAACCCAGGCCTCCGTAGGCCTTCTTCAGGTTGTCCAGGCCTTTCCCGATGGCCGTAGCGTTGAACCAGTCGCCATCCTTGATGGCGAACTGAGCGCGCAGGGCCTTGACGTTCGTGATCGACTTGTTGCCGGTGAAGGTGATGGTGCCCAGCCGGTAGCGGCCGCCTTCTTCGATGGTCAACTGGATGTCGATGCGCTTGCCCTTGCGCGGCCGGAAGGTGAACCAGTTCAGCCCCCCCTCGTCGCGAATCTGCGTCTTCGGATCCTCGACAGCGGCGTTGGCGTAGCCCTTGTCGCGGTAGGCCTGGCGCACACGCTCGGTGTCTTCTTCGAGCTTGGAGGAGTCGTAAGTCTGGGCGAAGAGATCCTCAAAGATGATGGAGTAGGGAATGCCGATGGGCTTCAGGTTCTTCATGGACCGGCGCAGGTCGAGCGCGCTTATGTGCCGGTTACCCACGAACTGGATCTTGCCCACCTTCACCACCGGGCCTTCCTTGATATTGAAGTTCACCTGCACCGAGGCCGGCGGGATGGTCTTGACGTCGGTCTTGATGGTGGCAAACTGGTGGCCGTGCTCGGCGAGCAGCTGCTTGATGACGGTTTCAGCCTGTGTGACCTTGGTGGCATCGTACTGGCTTTCCACCGAAAGAGGAACCTTCTCCTTCTTGAAGCGGTCGAGCACGTCGGAGACCGAAACGCTGTTCAGGCCCTTGTAATTGATCTCGCGGATGCTGGGCTTCTCACGGACAAAAATGTTAAGGATGATGCCCTTCTCGGAGTCCTCGCGCTCAATGCGCAGATCCTCGAAATAACCCGTGTTCCAGAGCGAGTGGAAGTCGCGCTCGATCGAAATCGGATCGTAAGTATCGCCGGGATGGGTGAACATCCTCGCCAGGATGGTTTCCTTGGGGATGCGCCGGTTGCCGATGACCCTGATCTGGTCAATCGTGTCCGATGTCTGGGTCGGGGTCTGGGCCACGGCCGTGAAGGCAGCTGATACCAAAGTCAGAACCACCGCAAAGCGCAGAACGCGCCGGGTAATAAAGACAGCACGAGAGACTGCGAGAGAGATCGAAGCGTGCTTTGTCTTCACCGGGTTTGAGCCCTGCGGCGAGCACAAATACTCTTTCGTACAATAGTTCTGCTTCACAGGAAGAATTTGCACACCCTCATTGCTGAAAATCTGGTCTTACCTAAAGGAAAGATTGATTCTACAAGACCGCGGCCACCCCGCCCAAACTTCGCGGCCCCCGCCGACAGGCCGCTGTCGCAAAGGCGAAAATCCCCCGGGCGGGATTTTGGCTCTTGAACCGTGTCCTTTCCACAACATCCCTGCCGCGCCAGGCGCCGGAAGCGAGGATGAATCCCTTGTTGGAATCCATGTCCCAGTCTACCGGACTCAGACGGGTTGCGGCGGCTGTCGAGACCCCATTCCTGGCAATCTGCCGGTTAGACGCGCCACTGGGGCACAGGGCAGCTTAGGGCCTGTTCACAGTATTTGGGGCAGGAACAGAAGCCGGCGGGCTTTTCAGCGCGTGGGGCGGAAAGCCGAATCCTTTCGCCTTTCGGACCATCCTTTTCGCCTGCCGGACCACCTTTGATAAGGGAACGAAAGTGGGGAAACGGGTTGCGTGTATCCGCCATCATCGTCTGCAGCTTTCAGCTACCATATTATTTTTAAGTGGAACTTTGGCCGGTCTGCGCGGAAGCGCAATCCGGCAGGAACCCGAGGAGCCGGCGCGAACCGGACTAAGAATGCATCTAACCCAACAGAGAGCCAAGGTTACATGCCGTCCGTTTGCGGGCCTCAACACAATTAGAACGCCGGCCGAGGAGCGAAAACCAGCCCTATGATGTGGATTGTCCGGCTTGCGCTGAGGCGGCCTTACACTTTTGTCGTCTTTGCGTTGCTGATTTTAATCCTTGGCGTGTTCAGCATCGAATCGATGCCCACGGACATCTTTCCCAACATCGACATCCCGGTGGTGACGGTGGTGTGGAACTACTCCGGGCTGTCGGCGGATCAGATCGCCAACCGCATCGTGACCAATGCCGAGCGGGGCATGACCATCACGGTTAACGACATCGACCACATCGAATCGCAGTCTCTGGTGGGCGTCGGGATCATCAAGGTCTTCTTCCACCCCAATGTGAACATCGCCCAGGCCGTGGCTGAGATCTCGGCCATCAGCCAGGTGCAGATCCGTTCGCTGCCACCCGGCACCTTTCCGCCGTTCATCATCCAGTACAACGCATCCAGCGTGCCCGTGCTGCAACTGGGAATCTCCGGGCAGGGCCTGAACGAGCAGCAACTGAACGACATCGCCACCAACACCATCCGCCTGCAACTGAGTCCTGTCGAGGGCGCGCAAGTGCCCTTCCCCTACGGCGGAAAATCGCGTCAGATCCAGGTGGACCTGGACCTGAACGCTTTGCAGGCGCGCGGCCTTTCGCCCATCGACGTGGTCAATGCCATTACCGCGCAGAACGTGATCGCGCCCTCGGGCACCATCAAGCTCGACCGCTTTGAATACCAGGTGGAAACCAACTCCGCCCCCACCCTGCTGGATACGCTGAACAACCTGCCGGTCAAAACCGTGAACGGCACGATTGTCTACATGCACGATGTGGCGCACGTGCGTGACGGCAATCCGCCACAGACCAACATTGTCCGTGTCGATGGCCGCCGCGCGGTCATGATGAGCATTTTCAAGACCGGCTCTTCGTCGACCCTGGACATTATCAAGGGCGTGCGCGACATCCTTTCCAGCCCCAGTCTCAAGGGCCAGATGCCTCCGCAGTTGAAGATCGTGGCGCTTGCCGATCAATCGATCTTCGTGCGCGGCGCCATCAACGGCGTGGTTCGCGAATGCGTCATCGCGGCCTGCCTGACGGCCATCATGATCCTGATCTTTCTGGGCAGCTGGCGCTCCACCATCATCATCGCCGTTTCCATACCGCTTTCCATCCTCTGCTCGCTGATTCTGCTCTATGCGCTGCACGAGACCATCAATATCATGACCCTGGGCGGCATGGCGCTGGCCGTGGGCATTCTCGTCGACGACGCCACCGTGGCCATCGAAAACATCAACCGCTATCTGGAGACGGGCCGGGAGCTGGAGCAGGCCATTCTGGAAGGCTCGGCGCAGATTGCCACCCCCGCGCTGGTTTCCACGTTCGCCATCTGCATCGTGTTTGTGCCCATGTTCTTCCTGAGCGGCGTAGCGCGCTACCTGTTTGTGCCCATGGCCGAGGCGGTGGTTTTCGCCATGCTCGCCAGTTACTTTCTGTCGCGCACGCTCGTGCCCACCATGGCCAAGTATCTGCTCCACGAACACGACGATGCGGCAGCGGTAAGAAAGCGCGTGAGCCGGAATCCATTCACCCGATTCCAGGCCGCCTTTGAAAACGGCTTCGAGCGCTTCCGCCACGCTTACCTGGGACTGCTCACCTTCTGCGTCGATCATGCGGGCGCGTTCCTCATCGTGTTTCTGGCCTTCGCCCTGGCCTCGCTCGGGCTCATCCCGACGCTGGGACAGGACTTCTTCCCGTCGGTCGACTCGGGCCAGTTCATCGTTCACGTGCGCGCCCACGCCGGCACGCGCATCGAAGAGACGGCTGCGCTTTGCGATCATGTGGAGCAGACCATTCGCGGGCAGATTCCGGCCAACGAATTGGTAACAATTCTCGACAACATCGGCCTGCCTTATTCCTCGCTGAATCTTTCCTACTCGACCTCCGCGCCCGTGGGTCCCTCCGACGCCGATATCCAGGTGCAGTTGACGCGCGATCATCATCCCAGCGAGGCGTACATCGAGCGCCTACGCGGCGTGCTGGCCCACGAATTTCCCGGCGTGACTTTTTATGTGGTGCCGGTGGACATCGTGACCCAGATCCTCAACTTTGGACTCGCCGCTCCCATCGATATCCAGATCGTCGGACCCAATCTGTATGGCAACCGCGCCCTTGCCGAGCGCATGTTGAACGAGGTGCGTTACGTTCCCGGCGCGGCGGACGTGCGCATCCAACAGCCCTTCAACTCTCCCAATCTCACGGTGAATGTGGATCGCACCCGCGCCGCCTCCACCGGGCTGACGCAGCAAAACGTGGCGCAGAGCCTGCTGGTGGCGCTCAGCGGGAGCTTCCAAACCAGCCCAAGTTTCTATCTTGACCCGCGCAATGGCGTTTCCTACAACATCGCAATCCAGACGCCGCAGTACCGCATGAACTCGATGGCGCAACTCAAGAGCCTGCCCATCACCGGGAATGGGGCAAGCCAAGTGGCCGGCGCTGCGCCCTCCACCGCGGCGCCGGGGTCAAATGCAGCCGCGGCGCCGGGGGCAGCGACGACGGCCGCGCCCGGAGCCCCCGCGCCTGAGCAGATACTCGGCAATCTGGCTACGGTCGTGCCCGGCTCGGAGCAGGGCGAGATCAGTCACTACAACGTGCAGCCGGTGATCGATATTTATTCCAACGTGGAAAGAACCGACCTGGGCAGCGTGACGCGCGCCATGGAAAGGATCGTCGCTCGTCATGAGAAAGATCTGCCCCGCGGCTCAAGTTTCATCCTGCGCGGACAGAGCGAGACCATGTACCGCTCCTACATTGGCCTGCTGAGCGGCCTGGTTTTCTCCATCGTGCTGGTTTACCTCCTCATCGTGGTCAACTTCCAGTCCTGGCTGGACCCATTTCTCATCATTTCCGCACTGCCGGCGGCGCTGGCCGGAATTGTCTGGTTTCTTTTCCTGACCAACACGCGGCTCAGCGTGCCGGCGCTTACCGGCGCCATCATGTGCATGGGAGTGGCCACGGCCAACTCCATCCTGGTGGTGAGTTTCGCGCGCGAGCAGATGGAAGTGCTGGTGGGCGACGCGCGGCGCGCCGCGTTGAATGCCGGCTTTGTCCGCCTGCGCCCGGTGCTGATGACCGCCCTGGCCATGATCATCGGCATGGTGCCGATGGCGCTCGGCCTGGGCGACGGCGGCGAGCAGAACGCTCCGCTGGGACGCGCCGTGATCGGCGGCCTGCTGTTGGCCACAGTGGCGACGCTCTTCTTTGTGCCTGCATTCTTTTCCTTCATTCACGGCCGCATCGAGCACGGACGCCAGCGCGAATCGCGTCGCGCTTCCATCGGCTTCGACGAATTCGACGAGACACCGGAGTAACCGCTTATGAGTAACCGCTTATGAACGACCAACCCAATCCGAACCCTCAGCCCGGTATCGAAAGCCACGAGCGAACACCTGAGCCGACTCCGGTCTCGCCGCGCAAGATTCTGACCGGCGCGGTCGTGGTCCTGCTCATCCTGGCCGTGCTCGCCGTCGCCGGCATCCTGCGCCGCCACCACGCGCATGTGGTTCTGGCCGAGCGCACCCACGACCTGGCCGCGCCCACGGTTACGGTTGCTCCGGCACGGCCCGGCGCGCCCGTGGATGCCTTTGTGCTGCCAGGCAATGTGACTGCCTATACTGACGCGCCTATCTACGCCCGGACCGACGGTTACCTGGTTCGCTGGTACTACGACATCGGCTCGAAGGTGCAGAAGGGTGCGTTGCTGGCCACCATCGACACGCCTGAACTCGATAAGCAGGTAGCCCAGGCCGAGGCCGACCTGGCCACCGCGCAAACCAATGCAGGCAACGCCAAGGTGCAGGCCGAGCGCTACTCGGGACTGGTGAAATCCGACGCCGTATCGCAGATCGACACCGACACCTTCAACACGCAGGCTGCCTCGACCGCCTCAGCCGTCAAGTCTGCCGAAGCCAACCTGAATCGGTTGAAGGAACTGCAATCCTTCGAAAAGGTCTATGCGCCGTTTGACGGCGTGGTGACCGCGCGCGCCGTGGACACCGGCCAGTTGATCAACCAGGGTTCGGGCGCCGAGCTCTTTCACATGCAGGCCATCCAGACCCTGCGCGTGTATGCCAATGTGCCGGAGGTTTATGCGCAGACTTTGCACCGCGGCATGAAGATCGATCTTACCTTTCCCGAGCATCCGGGGAAGATTTATGCCGGAACGCTGGTGCGGACAGCCGACGCCATCGATCCCGCGAGCCGTACGCTGCTGGCAGAGGTCGACGTGAATAACCGTTCCGGCGAGCTGCTGCCTGGCTCGCTGGCCCAGGTTCACTTCAAAACTCCCACCGCGGGCGTCACGTTCATTGTGCCCACCGCGGCGTTGATCTTCCGTCGCGACGGCATGGAGCTGGCAAAGGTTGTGGACGGCGACAAGGCGCGCCTGGTGCACGTGGTGATTGGCGAGGACGATGGAGCCATGGTGCAGATCGTCAGTGGCCTGAACCCAGGGGACCAGATTATCCAGGATCCCCCCGATTCGCTGATCGACGGTGAAAAAGTGAATGTGGTGCAACCGGGGAGCATTCCCACCCCCGCGGGAGAACTGTAGTGCAGAGGCGGCATCATCGTGCAATTGCCGGAGAGGTAGCGCCGGTCTCCGGACCGGCTGTCGTGCGGGCGTCTACGCCCGCACATTATCTACGTGCGAGTCGAAGGACCTGCGGTTGCTTTTCGGCGGCACAAGCACTCCGCGCGATCCGCCTGCTTGCGACCTTGTTCATTTGCTCCCTGCTGTTGACCGGCTGCAAACCGGTTGGTCCCGACTACAATCGCCCCGGCTACAACGCGCCTTCGGTATATAAGGAGGCGGGCGCGTCCGCGGTGACGCCTCCGCCGAACCCGACCGGCGGCGCATGGCAACCGGCCAATCCCTCCGACGGCATGTTGAAGGGCAAATGGTGGGAGATCTACCAGGACCCGCAGCTCAACCAGTTGGAAGAGCGCATCGCAACCAACAATGTGCAACTCAAGCAGGCCTTGGAGACCTACCTTGCGGCGCGAGACCAGGTGAGCGCGGCGCGCGCCAACCTGTATCCAACGCTCTCGGCGAGCGTGACACCCGAGGGCGTAAAGAATTCGGTGAATTCGCCCAATTGGAATCCAACCAGCAAAGCTACCTACGCCGACCTGACCATTGCGGGCCAGGCCAGTTGGGAGCCGGATTTCTGGGGCCGCATCCGGCGCACGGTGGAGCAGGCGCGAGAAAATGCGCAGGCCAGCGCGGCCGAGGCTGCGAACGTTGACCTCACCTTGCACGCCGAGCTTGCGACCGACTACTTTGCCCTGCGCGGACTGGATTCCGAGATCAAGCTGCTCACAGCCACGGTCGCGGACCTCCAGCACCAGCTCGATCTGACCCAGCGGCGGTTTTCCGGCGGTGTAGCCACGGCCGTGGATGTGGCGCAGGCGCGCACCCAGCTTGAAACCGTGCGCGCACAGCTCGTGGATCTCGGCGTGGCGCGTGCACAGTACGAACACGCCATCGGGACCATCGCCAACTACGATCTGTCGGGCTTCAGTATTCCGCCTTCGCCGCTCGACCTGGCGTTGCCCAGGGTTCCGCTGGGCGTGCCCTCGCAGTTGCTGGAGCGCCGGCCCGACATTGCCGCGCAGGAACGGCTGGCCGCCGCAGCCAACGCGCAAATCGGCATCGCCATCAGCGCTTTCTATCCGGCCATCACACTCAGTGCAACCGGCGGCTTTGAAAGTACCAATCCCGGCACGTGGATCCAGGGACCGAGCTCGATGTGGACACTGGGCGCGCAGGCCGCGGAACTCCTGTTCGATGCCGGCCAGCGCCACGCGCTCACCGATGCCGCGCGCCACACCTACGAATCCCAGGCGGACGGCTATCGCAACACGGTCTTTCAGGCGTTTGAAGACGTGGAGGATCAGCTTGCGAGCCTGCGCATACTCGAACAGGAAGCGCAGGTGGAGCACGGCGCGGTGGATTCGGCGCAGCACTCCTTTGATTTATCGAATGCCCGCTACAAGGGCGGAGTCACCGGCTATCTCGAGGTGTTGACCGCCGAGCAGGCCCTCCTCGGGGACCAGGTGTCGGCGATCAACATCGAGAGCCGGCAGTTTGCGGCCAGCGTGAGCCTGGTGCGCGCCCTGGGCGGCGGCTGGGACGTAACCCAGTTGCCTAAATGATGGCGTGGACGGGAGGCGTACTTCCACATCATGCAATATGGGGCGATCGGGCGGTGGACGTGAATTAACTCGGGGCTGCTTGTTCCTTGCGGAGCAGATACATAGGATGCATGAGGCCGGTGGGAATGTACAGCCGATCGCCTTGGTAGGTAAACCCAAGCTTCACCAGAAGCCGGCCTGAGGCGGCGTTTTGCGGGTGATGCCCGGCAACGATCGCTGTGGCGCCCAACGGGCCGAAGGCGTAGGGGATGATGACTTCTGAAGCCTCGCGTGCAATTCCCTGCCCCCAGAACTCCGGAAACAGATGGACGCCCATTTCGAAGATTGCCTGGCTGGATTCGTAAGGGCGCAGACCCGCGCATCCCGCGTGCCGGCCATAAGCAAGCAAAAAGACCGGCCAATACTGCATTCGGTACTGATTTTGTAGCTCAATCTCCCGGGCCAGCCGTTCGAGGACTACTTCGCGCGTCCAGGGGCCGCCGATTAGCGCCGTCACCTGCGGGTTGCACCAGAGATCGATCGCGAGAGACTCGTCGCGTGCGGTCCAGCAGCGGAAGCCCAGGCGCTTTGTGGTAAGGAAGTAGCCCGGCGACCCCGCAGGGGCTGCTTTTGAACGCTTCGCGGCGGTTTTGCCAGCACTGGCAGGCGCGCTTTCGACGCCTTGCCAGTGATTGCTCATATTCCTTCACCCATTGACACGTAGACGCGCAGGCGTTCCAGTTCCGCACTATAGGCGGCGCGCTCGGCCTCTTCATCGGCAAACGGTATGGCCCAGCGCTCGGTTGCGCCAAGGCGCTCTTCCAGCTCCTCGACGCGCGCCGAAAGCGCGATCAGCGCGTCGGAGAGCGGGTCCTTGATCTCGTGCGGATCGGTGATGAGCACGCGCTGGCCGTTGTGGTAAACGATGTGCGCGGGCACTCCCACTACCGTCGAATTCGGCGGCACATCCGAGAGCACCACCGATCCCGCGCCCACGCGCGAGTTCTCGCCCACGGTCACGTTCCCGAGAACATTGGCGTTGTTGCCGATAAAGACGCCGTCGCAGACCGTGGGGTGGCGCTTGCCGTGGCCCTTGCCCGTGCCGCCAAGGGTAACGCCCTGGTACATGGTCACGTCGCTGCCCACAATGGCGGTTTCGCCAATGACCACGCCGGTAGCGTGGTCGATAAAGAGCCGCCGCCCGAGAAGCGCGCCGGGATGGATATCGACGCCAGTGAAAAAACGGCCCACCTGCGAAAGAATCCGCGCGGGCAAGTGCAGCTTGCGACGCCAGAGCCAGTGCGACACGCGATGAATCCACACCGCCCAGAGGCCCGGATAGCAGAGCAGAACCTCAAGGCGGGTGCGCGCAGCCGGGTCCCGCTCCTTGATGGAGGCGATGTCGTCGCGAATTCTAAAAAGCAGGGACATAGGGAACAAGGGACCAAGGGAACAAGAAAACGAAAAGCCAACAACCAAGACCGTCGTTGATGAGGTTTGATCTTTGGTCCCTTGTTCCCTCGTTCCCTTGTTCCCTGCCTTTCTTACGCCGGCACCGCAATCGGCTCGGCCTGCAGGGCCAGCGCCTGCTGGCGCAGCGGCTCAAAGAGGATGCTCGACAGATAGCGCTCGCCGAAGTCAGGCAGCACGGCCACGATCAGCTTACCCTTATTCTCAGGCCGCGCCGCCACTTTGAGCGCCGCAGCCACAGCAGCGCCGGAGCTGATGCCGACAAACAGGCCTTCCTCTTTGGCAAGCCGGCGCGCCATCTCGACGCTCTCGTCGTTGGTCACCTGGACGACCTCATCGATGAGTTTGGTGTCGAGAATGCTGGGAATGAATCCCGCGCCCAGGCCCTGAATCTTGTGCGGGCCAGGCTTGCCGCCGGAGAGCACAGCACTGTCCGCCGGCTCAACGGCGATGGCCTTGAACGCCGCCTTCTTGGGCTTGATGTAGTTCGAAACGCCAGTGATGGTGCCGCCGGTGCCCACGCCGGAGATGAGAATATCGACCGCGCCGTCGGTGTCATCCCAGATTTCGGGGCCGGTGGTGGCCAGGTGAATGGCCGGGTTTGCAGGGTTGTCGAACTGCTGCGGGATGTAGCCGTTGGGCGTCTTCTCCAGGATCTCGTTAGCCTTGGCGATAGCGCCCTTCATGCCGTTGGGGCCCGGGGTGAGCACAATTTCCGCGCCATAGGCGAGCAGTGTCACGCGGCGCTCCAGGCTCATGGTTTCGGGCATGGTGAGGATGAGCCGGTAGCCCTTGACTGCGGCCACAAACGCCAGCGCGATGCCCGTGTTGCCGCTGGTGGGCTCGATGAGCACGGTCTTGCCAGGGGTGATCTTGCCGGCCTTCTCAGCGGCGTCGATCATGGCAAATCCGATGCGGTCCTTGACGCTCGACGCGGGGTTCTGGCTTTCCAGCTTGGCGACTACGGTAGCCGGAAGACCGGCTGCCACACGGTTCAACCGCACCAACGGAGTGCGGCCGATCAATTCAGTAACATTCGCGGCAATGCGCGCCATGATGATCTCCTTTTTCTCCGGGGCCACAGGCCCGGACCTCTCGTGTTTCGGATATTGGGGTGGTGCAGCTTGTCGGGTAAGAAAATCGAGCGCGCTTCAGGCGCACTTCAGCATCGCGGCTGGCACCAGGACGGTGTTAGCGACATCGACGCATACAAATAGCCTAGACCCAACGCCCCGGCGATGGCAAGCGCTATTGTTTCCGCCGGATACGCCGCCGGAAGACCCGATTCTCCTCACTCTCCAATCAGTTTGCAGGAGATCGGGATGCTCTGGCCTTGAATGGCTTTGAGGGCGCCCTCGTAGATCCCGCAATCGAGCAGGTTGTTCGGCGAGGATTTGCGGCCGGAGTAGACATTGATCAAAAGCTGCAGCCCCTGACTGTCAAACCATTTCTTCATGGCCGGATCTAGCTTAATGCGGTCGAAGGCGGCTGCCGCTCCGGGAGCAATTTCGTCTTTCACTTCGCCCATATCGACTTGGCCCACTTCGTCGACGTATTTCTTGGGCGTGCCCTGCTTGGGGAACCCATACAGATAGCCCACGACAATGACGGTCTCTCTCCCCGAGACGAGTGTGGCCATCGCCTTTTGCGAACAGGTGATGGTTACGGTGAAGCCGGGGACGGTAGCAGCCGGCGGCGCGGGTTTGGGGCTCTGCTGCTGGGCGAACGCCGGCGGGAGAGTCGCGGCTCCCGTCAGAAACAGGACGAGGAACAGCTTGACTGGGGAACCATAGTTTCCGGACATGTGTGCTATCGTACTGCCGAAAACCACCGGTTGGCCATGGAATTCACGGAATCCTCGGCAACAACCGGACGACGGGCAAACGCACCTGCCCACTCAGCCCGTATTGCGCAGCCCGGCCGAAATTCCATTGATCGTGGCGGCGATCACGCGGTTCACTTCGGGCGTGTCTTCGCCGGCGCGCTTGCGGCTCAGCATGTCGACCTGGATCAAATGCATGGGATCGACGTAGGGGTTGCGCAGCTTGATGGAGTGGGCGAGAACCTGGTTGGTCTGGAGCAGCTCCGTCTGGCGCAGCACGGCAAAGAGCCCGCGCACGCTGCGATGGAACTCCGCCTCGAACATGTCGTAGATGCGCTCGCGCAGCTTCGCGTCCTTGACCAGCGTGGAGTAGAGCCGCGCCGTTCCCAGGTCGGCCTTGCCCAGCGCCATTTCCACGTTGCGCAGCAGGTCGATGAACAGCGGAAACTCTTTCGCCATGGTTTCGAGCAAAGGCAGCGCGCCGGATTGGGCGAGGAACTGGTCGATGGCGTAACCCACGCCGAACCACGCGGGCACCAGCAGCCGCGACTGCGTCCAGCCGAAGACCCACGGGATGGCGCGCAGATCGGAGAGCCGGGGCGAATCGTTGCGGCGCGCGGGGCGCGAGCCGATCTTGGCGTTTTCCAGCTCGCTGACCGGCGTGGACTGCTCGAAATAGGTGATGACGCCGGGGTCCTCGATAATGTGCTTCTGATAAAAGCCGTGCGCGAGGCTGGAAAGCGTGTCGAGCGCGGTCTCCCATTCCGGCTTGAGCACGCCGGTGAAATGGCCCTCGGGGTCGCGCGCGTTGGGACGCGCCAGCGCGTCGAGCGAGGCGGCGATCATGAGCTCGAGGTTGCGCTCCGCCAGCACCTCGTCGGCGTATTTGAAGTTGAGCACCTCGCCCTGCTCGGTGATGCGCAACTGGCCGTCGAAGGCGTCGAAGGGCTGGGCGAAGATGGCGCGATGCGTGGGCCCGCCGCCGCGGCCCACCGTGCCGCCGCGGCCGTGGAAGATGCGCAGCTTGATGCCGGCTTCACGCGCGGCCACGTGCAGATCGCGATGCGCGCGGAAGATCTCCCACGTGGAGGTGAGCATGCCGCCATCCTTGTTCGAATCGGAATAGCCGAGCATGATCTCCTGCCAGTCGCCCCAGCTCGAAAGGAGTTTGCGGTAGTCGGGACGGCTCCAGAGCTCGCGGCAGACGGCGGGCGCGTTGCGCAAGTCTTCGATGGATTCGAAAAGCGGCACCGGCATCAGTCCCGGATCGACGCCGCCACCTTCGCCTGCACCCTCCACGGTGACGCCGCCCAGCCGCGCCAGGCGGATCACGGCCAGCACATCTTCTACCGACGACGCACCGCTGATCACGTATTGGCGAATGGCCTCAGGCGAGCAGCCCTGCTTGACTTCGGCGACTACACGGAAGGTTTCAAGCACGCTCGCCGTCTGCGCGGAGAGCCCGCTGGCCAGCGACGGCGCAATAGTATCGCTGATCGCCTCCTGCAATGCGGCGGCGTGAATGCGGGCGTGCTGGCGAATGTCGAGCGTGTGCAGATGCAGGCCGAAGGTGCGCACTTGCAGGATGAGCGGATCGATGAGGGTGCGGGCAATGCGGATGCCGTCGTTCGCGGCCAGCGAGGCGCGCAGCGTCTCCAGATCGTCGACAAAATCCTGGACCGAGCAGTAGGCAGGCAGCGCCTGCGTGAGCTTGTCGTGGCTGCGCGCCAGCGTATAGGGCGTCACCGGCAACGCGGCAGCCGCATGCGCTTCGCCTGCCTCCTCCAGCGTGCGCTGCACGCGCGCCTTCAGGCAGATGACGAAACGGCGGTAGTACTCGAATTCGTATTGCGAACCGAAAACCTGGGCTTCGGGCGTGTGCACCTGGGCCACATAAGCGCGCAGGCGCTCCAGCAGCGCCTCGCTCACGGGCCGCTGCTGGGCGCTGGTGGTGAGCAGGTCGATGATCCGGTCGAGCTGGCGCTGGTAATAGAGCAGCAGATGGCCGCGGGCAAGTTGCAGCGCGGCGCGCGTGACTTCGGGCGTCACGAAGGGATTGCCATCGCGGTCGCCGCCAATCCAGGAGCCGAAGCGCAGCATCAGCGGCAGCTCGAGCGGCTCGATCTCGAGGCCGTAGGCCGCATAAAGGGCCGCGGAAATCTCGCGGTAGAGCTCCGGCAGAGTTTCGAAGATGGAGACGTCGTAGTAGTCGAGGCCCATTTTGATTTCGTCGTAGGCGGTGGGCCGTCGCGAGCGCACTTCATCGGTCTGCCAGAGGCCGGTGATTTCGGCCAGAACAAGTTCCTCGAGCCGCGCCATATCCTGCTCGGGGATGGGAATGCGATCGAGCGCCTCAAGAAACTCGCCGATGCGGCGGCGCTTGAACATCACGGTGCGGCGCGCGGCTTCCGTGGGGTGGGCCGTGAAGACCGGGACGATGAGCACGCGGCGCAGCCAGTTCAGGGCCTCTTCGGCAGTGATGCCCACGCGGCGCATTTCGCAGAACGTGCCTTCCAGCGAGCCTCTCTGGCGGCCGGCCTGGCCGCTCAGGCGCAGAGCGATGCGGCGGCGCTTGCGATGATTGGTCTCCGCCAAATTGATGAGCTCGAAGTAGAAGGCGAAGGCGCGTGTTAGCAGGATGGCGCGCTCGACCGGCAGCGCGTGCACCAGTTCAAGTGCGGCGGCGGCATGACGCGCGGCCTCTTCGGCGCGGCCGCGAGCCTCGGCGTCGCGGCGGCTGATGGTTCCCTGGCGCAGTGCTTCGACTTGCGCGAACGCCTCGTCGCCGGCCTGTTCGCGCAGCACCGCGCCCAGCAATGTGCCCAGTGAGCGCACGTCGCGGCGCAGCGGCGCCTCCTTCAGCTCACCGGATTGCGCTTCCAGTTCGGCCAGCCGCTGGGACCAGCTCTCGGGATTCCACAAAAGAGCCATCGTATTTTGATTATGCACGAGGAAATTCGGAGATCGCCTTATCGCCATAGGCAAGAAACCGGCGCGGCATAGAGCCGGCGGCCGAAGGGAACGAGGGTCTCGCCGTCATAGAGCACGATTCCTGCCTTAAGCGCGCTGCCGCAGGCGTTGGCCAGCTTGCGAAGCCCCTTGAAGTCCCCGGTCATGACGGTTGCGGCGGCCTTGACCTCGATGCCCACCACCGCGCCGGCCGTATCTTCCAGGATCAGGTCCACCTCGTCCTGGTCCTTGTCGCGATAATGAAAGATCGAGCAGGAGCGATCCAGCCACGAGACCTGCTTGAGAATCTCGGAGAAGACGAAGGTCTCGAGCAGTTTGCCGAAGACAACGCGGTCGGCGGCAACGCGCTCTTCGGTGATGCCCAGAAGCGCGGCCAGCAGCCCGGAATCGAGAAAATGCAGTTTGGGCGTCTTCACCAGGCGTCTCAGCTCGTTCCGGAACCAGGGCTGCACTCTGCGCACCAGGAACAACTGCTCCAGGATGCCCACGTACCTTCTCGTCGTCTTGTCGTCGAAGCCGATCTGGCCGCCCACCTGGGTGAAATTGGTCAACTGGCTCGAATAGTGGGCCAGCACCTGGAGCAGGCGCGGCATCCGGTCGAGCCTCTCTACCTCGGCGATGTCGCGCACGTCTCTTTCGACGATTGCCCGGATGTAGTCGCGCGCCCAGGCACGGCGCCGTGCGGGCCTCTTGCGCCGCAGCATCTCCGGGTAGCCGCCAGTGAGCACCGCCTCCACCAGATCCTTGCCGATGAGGAGGTCGCCCGGCTTGACCGGCCTGCCCCGGAATGCCGCTTCGAGAAACCCCGGCTTGTGCCCGCGAATCTCGGCCTGGGCCAAAGGCAGCAGGTTGACGATCTCCATGCGGCCGGCTAGGCTTTCGGCGACCCTGGGTACGGTGAGAAGATTGGCCGAGCCGGTGAGCAGATAGCGCCCCGGCTGGCGATCGAGATCTACTCTTCTCTTGATGGCCCGCAAGAGTTCGGGCGCCCGTTGCACTTCGTCGAACGTGAACCTGCCGGAAGCGCGCACCAGTCCGGCGGGATCGCTGCGCGCCGCTTCGAAAACCGTCTCGTCGTCGAGCGTGAGGAACTCGCGGCGACCCGCCATCAGATCGCGGACCAGGGTGGTCTTGCCGCACTGGCGGGGCCCATCCACCAGAACCACCGGCGTGTCCCTGAGCGCCGTGGCCACGGCGGCGGCGGCAAAGCGCGGATGAAGTGCGGTTTTCTCTTCGGCCATTGCGGATTCCGTGTTCGTCCAATCCGGAGTCAAGACACGTCCAATCCGGATTTTATGTCCGTCCAATCCGGATTATTAGTTCGTCCATTTCGGATTATACGCTCGTCCAAGTCGGAATGGAAAGTCCATAGGTGCGGGCCGAACCTGCCGGGAAACGCTCTTGCGGAGGCTCAGGAAACGCCGAGCTGCAGCATCAACTCTTCCCATTCGGCGGTGAGCGCGGCCAGCTGTACGCGAAGTTCCTCCGCGAGCGTAGTCAGCCGCTGGGTTTCGGCGGCGGAGACGTAGACGCCGAGTTGCTGCTCGGTGTGTGCAATGGCGGCTTCAATCCGTGGAACCTCTTCTTCGAGAAAGGCGCAGCGGTCTTCCATCTGCTTCTGCTTGATGGGATTCAAACGGCGGGTACGTCCGGCCGGCGACGTTCCGGCGCCATTGGTTTCCTCGAACCCACCTTCGATGAGGAGGGTTGTTCCAGCAGGCGCGGGCTGTTTCATGGTCTGAGAAACTGCAGGTCCTTCGACTCTCTCCGCTCGCTCAGGATGACCGTCCATTTGAAGAAGCGCCGCCAGCGCCTCCTTGCGCCGCAAATAATCCTCGTAGTTGCCTTCGTAGGCCGTGATGGCGCCTTTTTCGATTTCCAGCACGCGCGTGGCCAGGCGATCGATGAAATAGCGATCATGAGAGACGAAGACCACGGTGCCGCTGTAGCCGGAGATCGCTTCGAGCAGCACATCCTTGGCGCGCATGTCGAGGTGGTTGGTGGGCTCGTCGAGCAAAAGGAAGTTCGAGGGCGAGACCAGAATGCGCGCCAGAGCGTAACGGTTGCGCTCGCCGCCCGAGAGCACGCCGAGCGGCTTGAAGACGTCGTCGCCGGAAAAGAGAAAACAGCCGAGCAGCGAGCGCAGGGCGGCCTCGGGAATGCGCACGGCGGACCGGCTGATGTCATCGAGCATGCGCGCCTCGGGATCGAGCACCTTGTACTGGTCCTGCGCGAAGTACTCGGCGACCACGTTATGGCCGAGCTTGACCGACCCGGCGGTGGCCGCTTCGTCGCCGATGAGCAGTTTAATGAGGGTCGACTTGCCCGCGCCGTTCACGCCCACCAGCGCCACGCGATCGCCGCGCGACAGGTTGAAGCGCGCACCGGCAAAGACGCACTTCGTGCCGTAATCCTTCCTCAAGTTCTCTGCCTCTACAACCGTGCGGCCCGAGGGCGGCGGCTGGGGGAATTTGAAGTGAATAACCGGCTCTTGCTCGG
>JBEKAS010000024.1:0-26306 GCA_050015795.1 Occallatibacter sp.
GCCGCTCCAGCGAAACAATCTCTTCGAATTCGATGCCGTAACCAAAGGTTCCGCTGGCGGCGATCACCGGATTCGCCAACTCCAGTCCGGCAAACCTCACTCGCATGTCGGGTTTCACTTGGTGCCTGTCTTCCTTTGTCTCCTGCTACTGTTCCGGCTGTCTTTTGCTACTGCTCGGGCCCCTTAATACCGCCACCGTGCCCCATCCTTTTCCGCGCTTTAGGGATATGGATGGGAAAACGTGTCACTGCTCATGGGCCGGAACAATAGCCTTCCTGCGGTGTTCACGAAATTGCGGACTTCCGCGGGCCTTCGTTCATAATACCCGCCCACGCGAAGCGCCGCTTTGCGCTCCATTCGGTTCGCCCAAATACAGAAAGGCCCTCCGGCTCACGCCAAAGGGCCTTTGCTTTTCCTGGTCCCTGTCTTTACGCCGTCACCGTCTCGCTGGAATCCACCTTCACGGGTGTCAGCCAGCCAAACCGGTCCGGCCTCAGGCCGTTGGCAATGCCGAAGAACTCGTCGGCGATCCTCTTGGTAATCTCGCCGGGCTTGCCATCGCCAATCACCACGCGGTCAATGGAGCGGATCGGCGAAACCTCCGCGGCCGTGCCGGTAAAGAAGACCTCGTCGGCGATATACAGCAGCTCGCGCGGAATGGACTGCTCGGTGACCGTGAATCCCAGGTGGCGCGCAATGGTCAGCACACTGTCGCGCGTAATCCCCGACAGCGCCGAATTGGCCAGCGGCGGCGTGAACAGTACGCCGTTGCGCACGATAAAAATGTTCTCGCCCGATCCCTCGCTCACCAGCCCGTTCACATCCAGCGCGATCCCCTCCTGGTAGCCGTTGATTTCGGCTTCCATGTGGATCAACTGCGAGTTCATGTAGTTGGCTCCGGCCTTGGCCAGCGCCGGCATGGTGTTCGGGGCCAGCCGGTTCCAGCTGGAGATGCACACATCGGCGCCTCCGTGCCCGGCAATGTACTTGCCCCACGGAAAATTGGCGATGTACACCTCGATCGGCGAGCCTTTCGGGCTCACGCCGATCTCGCCGTATCCGCGCAGCACAATAGGCCGGATATAGCACGGCGCCACGCCGTTGGCTTCAATCACATCTACCACTCCCGCGCACAGCTCCTCGAGCGTGAACGGAACTTCCATGCGATAGATCTTGGCCGAGTCGAGCAGCCGCTGCATGTGCTCCGGCAGGCGGAACACCGCCGAACCGTGCGGTTGCCCGTAGCAGCGGATCCCTTCGAACACGCTGGAGCCATAGTGGATCACGTGGCTCATCACGTGGATCGTGGCCTGCTCCCACGGAATCAGGTTGCCGTTGTGCCAGATCTTCTCAGTAGTTTGGATAGGCATGGGGGTTGAGGAACTCCTTCATGTGCGAAACGTACGCACTTCTTAAAAGGTTGTCATGCTTCGCCATTCGCTGGCAAGCGCCGGGGTTCTTGAAAGGTAAACGCCTCGCAGTTTCTAGTCCCTCAGTTCCTTAGTCCCTCAGTCCCGAGTCCCTTAATCCCTGCCTTCACCACGGCAGCGCCTGCCCCATGTGGAAATACCCGCCCGTGGGCCCATCCTCAGGCAATGTAGCAAGCGCCGCGCTTGTTTTCGCGCCTTCGCTCAATTCCATTGGCGCCTCCGGGCCACCCATATGTGTCTTCACCCATCCCGGATGCGCCGAATTCACCTTGATCTTCGTGTCGCGCAGATCGTAGGCCAGGTGCACCGTGAACGCGTTCAGCGCCGTCTTCGAAGCGTCATAAGCAAAGGACTTGGCGTTGTAAATCGGTGATTTGGGGTCCGCGTGCAACGTCAACGACCCGAGAATGCTGGAAAGATTCACGATCCGTCCCGCCGGGCTCTTCCGGATCAGCGGCAGCAGCTTCTCCGTCAGCGCCACCACCGCAAAAAAGTTGGTCTCAAACACCTTGCGTAGCACCGCCATGGGAACATCGGCGGCCCGGTGCTCAGGACCCGTCCCGGGAAACTTTCCGCCGGCAACTCCCGCATTGTTCACCAGAATATCCAGCCGGCCGTAACACGAGTTGAAGTGGTCGTACGCCGCCTGCTGGCTCGCCGGATCCGTCACGTTAAACTGCAGCACATCGGCATCCACTCCTGCCGCGCGCAGCTTTTTCACGGCCTCTTCGCCCTGGGCCAGATCACGCGACCCAATAACGACCTTCGCCACGCCCTTCAGCTCCAGCGCAGTCTGGAAACCCAATCCGCGATTCCCGCCAGTAATAAATGCAATTTTCTCTGCCATTGGTCGAAAACTCTCCTGTGCAGCTTTGGATTCCCGAACCCAGCCAAAAGGTGCAAGCGCTCCTTTCGTCCGCGAGTTTCTTTGTTCTCTAGTCTCCAGTCTCTAGTCCCTAGTCCCTTAGTCCCTCAGTCCCTTGGCCCCTTGTTTCCTCGGTCCCTGTTCCTAGATACTCTCTCTATGGCCGAAACACCGCAGACCGTCCCACCAGGCCAGAGCGACCTCCGCATCTCACCCGGCCCGCGCATGAAGGCTGCCCTATTGCTGGCAATCCTCACCGACATTGTCCAGCTCGTTCTCTTCCCCATCTTCCTCGAAGGGGCGGAGTCGCCGGCCGACGATATCCTCGACGCTTGCATGGCCGGCGTCCTCTCCTGGCTTCTGGGCTGGCACTGGGAGTTCCTGCCCTCGTTTGCCGGCAAGCTCATCCCCGGCTTCGACCTCGTGCCTCTCTGGACCCTCGCCGTCGCCAACGTCTACCGCAAGTCCAGGCCGCGCAAGATCGACCTTGAAAAATAAGGGTTCTCTCGAAAAGAGAGAGGGATAAGCAAGGTACCAAACAGGAAACAGCTACGAAGCCGTCCTACCGGTGCGCCAACTCTTCCACCGTGACGTCATACGGCGGCAAAGCGCCGCATTCGGCCGCCATGCGGAAGAACCCCCGCATCCCCTCCACGCACTCCTCGTCGAGTACATAGTGGATGTTGGTCGTCAGGTACGCCCGGATGGTCTCCTCGGGAATGGGAAACCGCACCGACCACTCGGCCACCAGAGCGTCGATATTCGCGAGCCCATGATCCCGCGAGCGAATGAAGTCCTCGGCAATGCTCTCATCCAAAGGTCTGCTGCATGCAATGCCAGCACCCCAGACGGCGGAGATGTAGGGCAACCCGGTCAGCAGGTTCCACTCCGCGGCCACGTCGCGATACATAAGCTCCTCGCCAGTCCGCTCCATGCGGTTGAATCGCTCTTCGAGAGCCAGCAGCGCGGGATCGCCAATCAGGATGGCGGCGTCGGCACGCTCCAGCATCAGATCCAGATCGGCAGCCATGGGCACGAACTGGATCCCGGGATTGCCCCACTTGCGGAAGAGGATGCGTGCGTAAGCAATTGTGGTGCGGCTGGCGGTGTCGGCGGCAACCGATTGCAAGTCGGTGAGCGGCAGGCTGGCCCGGTGCACCAGCAACAGCGAGCGCACGCGGCCCTTTGAGGCGATCGTGCAGCCGGGCAGAATGCGCACCTCCGGCGACGTGGCCAGCGCGGCAATGGGAATCAGGCCGATATCCGCCTGTCCTGTGGCCAGCTTCGCCGCGCACTCCGCCGGCGTCATGCGGTCGATGCGGTAGCGCCTGGCCAGTTCATCGCAAAGCGGGGGATGCTCGAAATCCCACATCAACGGCGCAGGATTCAGGAATCCGATCGCCGCAATTCGCAGCCGTGCGTCTTCCGCTTCGTTCACATTCTTTAGACTATCAATCCGCGCCCCGGGATTCGTAACGAAATGCGCGTGTGGAAACGGATTGGTCAACTCCGTGCATCAGGGCTGCAGCGCCGGTCTCCAGTTGTAGCGCCGGTCTCCTGACCGGGGTCCCCGGCGAGCGATTCTTGCTCGCTGGGGTGGGTGACCGGCTGTAGTGCGGGCCTCCAGGCCCGCACTTGCTCACCCAGCAGTGACTGAATAATGGAGTCAGCTTGCCGCGCACTTAGGCGTCCCGCTTGACAGCGCAAGCCCGCCGCCTCGAATAATCGAGGCCATGCGATGGATTGTTTTCTTCGCGTCTCTGGCGATTGCCGCAGCTGCCTCCGCGCAACAGTCGATCCCACTTCCGCTTCCGCCTGCCGCCTCGGTACGCTCATGGCAAGATGCAGTACACTTGCCTTTCGGGAATGTTCCAGCATCGATTGAGGTCTTCCGTGCTGCGTAATTGCATCCTTTCTCTTTGCCTTGTGTCCCTTGGTAGTGCGGCCGCGCTTTCCGCTCAGGTTGTCATCGACCATCGCTACGCAAACACTGACGCGCAGAGCCTGATCGGCCTGCCCATGGGCAGCCACAAGACTATCGTCGACAAGCAGGGCGACCTCAAATGGTCGCAATGGAGCCTGAAGCGAAAACCGCTCGACACACCTTTCGGCTTCAGCGACCAGATGGACGGCGAGCTCGCGATCCAGGTATTCGCCGGGGCTGATCTGCTGAAGGTCAGCAGCCAGCAACTCTATCGCGGCCGCTATCCGTTCATTGTTTCGTCGGCGCACTCGGGCAGCCTCACGCTCGAGGAGCTGGCCTTTTCCGTCGATCCCGATGCCAAGCCCGGCGAAATTCCCACCGCCCACTCCGGCGCTAAGGCCTTCGATGTGGTTCGCCTCACCATCAGCAACAACGACGCGTCCACAGCGGACGTCACGCTGAAGCTCAGCGGCCGCGAGCGGAATCTCCCCGGCCATGTCGTCGGCCAAATGCTCGAGAACGGCGCCGGCGAAGACGTTGCGCTCTTGACCGAAACGGTCGGCGCCACCGTCGCCGCCGAAGACAACGGCCTGTCGCTCGTGCTGCATCTTTCCGTTCCCCCACAAGGCAAGAAGTCAATCTGGATCGAACTGCCGTACGAGTGGCCGGTTGCGCGCAACAGCGAGCTTTCACGCGAAGACGGCGAAGCGCTGCTCGCCAAGGCCGTTGCACAGTGGGATGGCCTTTGGTCTCACGCAACCAAAGTCGAGTTCCCACAAAAGGAGCTGACCGATTTCTATTACTCGTCGATCGCCTACGTGCTCATTTTGACGGAATTCGATGCGCGCGGCGATCTGTGGGCGCTCGACGGACCTGCAGTCTACCGGCATTACTGGGGCCGCGGCGAATACTTCCAGGCGCGCGCCATGGAGGTCGCGGGATTCATGACGCCCGCGCGGCTGAGCGTGGAGCACTCTTTCCATGTCATCAACGACGACGGCGAATGGGACTTCCCTCCCACCAGCGGCTGGCCCGCATGGGACAATTCCGGCGGCAATGCGGCGGCGGTCTGGGACTACTACCTCTTCTCGCGCGACAAGCAGTGGCTGGAAAAGGCATATCGTGATCTGCTCCAATCCGCAGGATGGATTCGCGATCACCGCGAGGAGTCGACAGTTGAAGGCGTGGAAAGCGTCCCGGCCGGCGCGCAGCCCATTCATCGCCAGCTTCCTTTCAGATGCCAAACGGAACCCGATCCCCCGCTCAAGCCCGGCGAGAAAACCTACTGGTACGGCCTGCTGCCGTGGAGCTACGGCGACTCGGGCCTGCCGGAGGGCCACTCCTTTTCGCACAACTTCCTCGCGGATTACGCGCTTCATATCACAAGCGAGGCCGCGACTGTTCTCGGTCACTCCAATGACGCAACCTGGCTCGATCGCGAGTACGCCGCTTTCACGGCAGCCATTCGCGAAGATGTGAACCGGGCCGTGACGCTCGAAACCATCACGCCCTCGTATCTGCCCGCCATGCCCACGTATCCGCAAGGCGCTTACTCGCAAACCTTTCTAGCCGTGTATCCCACCGGCCTCTATGCGCCCGACGATCCACTCGTCAGCGGATTGATTACTCGCATGGAACAAGAGGAGAAGCAGGGCTTGCCCACCAATGTTGCCTGGGCCGGAGCCGCCGGCGTCTGGGCGGGCGAGTCCATGAACATGGCGGAGACCTATTTGTTGCGCGGTGAAAAACAGAAAGCCGCGGACATGCTCGTTGCCGCGCTCAACCACAGCTACACCACGAATGTATGGAAGGAAGAGATTCTCGTCGATGTCGACGCGCCGCGCGCCTGCGACACCCCGGACAGTAAGCGCTCCAACATGGAAGGCACCGGCGACATGCCCGAAGCCTGGGCCAACGCCAATCTTGTGCTGCTGCTGCGCGACATGCTTGTGCATGAAAGCAAGAACAAACTGTATTTTTTGTCAGGGCTTCTGCCAAGCTGGGTGCCGGAGAGCAAAACCCTCACGCTCGAGAATGCTCCCGTAACCACAGGTGGTACGGTGAGCCTGCGCGTCGAACATGTCAGCGCGAAGCTCTGGCGGATAACAGTCGATCCCCACGGAGTGTCGCGCTTCATGATCGTTGAATTGCCCATTGAGGACCCGATGGATCTCCGTGCGGTGCGCATCAACGGAGGAGCCGGCTTCCTCGACCGGCTCGCGGCGGTCACGACCAACAAGGTGACCGTTATCGAGGCTGAACTCAAATGAAGCGTGCTGCGTTTTATGCCTGCACTGCCCTCGGCCTGGCCTTCAAGCAGTTTTCGTGGATTGCGCGCGCGCGGCAATATCGAAGTGGATTGCGCGTGCCACAACGGCAAAGCGAACATTGCAACTTTGCGCGTGAATGCCGACGGCCGCGTTGCGCTGGCAGCGCCGGCAGGACAGCGCATTCTGCGCGTCACGCGACATGGAAAGGAAGTCCCTCTGCAGCCTGGCCATGCGCAAACCGCGCAAGTGGACCTGACCGCAGAATCGCAGTATCGCGTTACGTTTGCTTAAGCGGCGCTGCAGGAATGCGCGCTCTAGCGGTGGCCGCCATGTGAGCCGCCTCCACCCCCACCACCACTGCTGTGCGAACCTCCGCCTCCGCCCCCACCGCCGCTGCTATGCGAGCCGCCGCCGCCCCCACCACCACTGCTGTGCGAGCTGCTACCGCCTCCGCTGCTTGAAGAGCTCCGCGGTGGAGAATACGAAGGCGCGGGTGTACTGTGGCTCTCCGGCGCTGGCCGCGGCGGTGGAGTGTAACTCGGCGCGGTCACGGTTTCACCCGCAGGACGGCTACTGGTAAAGCTCGAGCGCGGAGTGGCAAGCTGCCCATTGCCTGTCCCTGCACCGGTGTTGCTGGGCGTGGTGCGATTGCTTTCAGAAGTGAACCCCTCATGCGAATACACGGGACGTGAAGGCAATGGGCGCAGCGCCTGTACTGTGCTTCCTGCAATCGTCACTTGCGCATTCTTGTCTCGCGCGGGCAAGCTCGTGTTCCCGAGCGCGGTGTGCCGGTTGACCGGGACCACCGGAATCGGCCGGTGCCCGATTGGTCCCACAGGCCCGTGCGGCGGAAGCGGTCTCGAAATCGGGCGATACCCGATGGGCGCAAAGCCGATATTGGGGCCGCCATAGAAACCCAATCCCCACCACGGCCTGCAGCCGCCCATTCCCGGCGCCCATCCCCAACCGAAGCCGTTGTAGAAATTCCATGCTCCGCACTGGTAAGGCATGTAGCCCCACGAGTAACCGGACGCCCACACGTAGCCGTAAGAAGGCGTATACATCCACTCGCCGTTCCCGTAGGGATCGAAGCCGGCGTTCGCTGCTTCATACGGAGACCAGATGTAGCCTTGTCCCGGCACATCGTACCAACTGCCGCTGGCATCCAGATCGTTCCATGCCGGGTTCTGGGTTTGACCCAGATTCTCGGGCGCTCCCGTCTGCGCCGCAGCTTCGGCGGTCAGTGCCTGGTCGCGGTCAGAGTTCCACGCATCCCAGGAATTGGGCTCAATCGATTCGGCGAGAGCATACTGGCTCGGGTCCGCCGCGTTGAGCGTGATGCTTTCGCCGCCATGTAGATCGGTTGCCACGGGGGCGGCGGTGGCAGCGGAGGAAGTGCCGACCTGCAGGTGTACGTTTCCTGAGAAAACGGCGAGGTTGCCGGGAGGCGTGTCCATGGCCACGCGCAGAACGGTAAATCCGCTGGTGGTGGCCACACTGGAGCCAAAGTGCACACTCATCTGGCCGGCCTGGCCGCCACCCTGGAACTCGAAATAGGAGAGACCAGAATTGACGGTCAATTCCGCGTCGGCCCCGGTGCCCGCGCCGCGCAGTACTTGCAAGGTCAGCATGCTGTCGGGCGCAATCCGGACCACACTTCCGTCTTCAAACTGGATTTCCGCCTTGCCATTGTCGGCGGTGGTCAGCTGCATGCCTTCAAACAGCGGCGTATTGGCCACAGCCTGGGCGGCCAGCACCTGATTGCCCTGCGCCAGCTTCACTTGGCCGTCGACAAAGCTCAGGCGCACCGCGCGAGCGGGCTGCCCTGTACCTTGCTGAGCTTCCTGGGCCGATGCCGCTGCGAACAGAGAAGCTACCCCCAGGGCCAGCGCTGCCAGCCCTGCATTTGCTATGCGATTCCCCATGAGATTCACGGTGCCCCGCCTTCCCGTGCCTTGCGGCGACCCCCATCTCCGCTCATCGGCATCCCACAATAGGTTTGACACACTTTAGACAAAAAAAGTCGCCTGACGCCAAAGATTTATGTCGATCCCTGAGCCGATTTATGTCGCTCCCTGCTCCAGCAGCATCCGCGCCCGCTTTCTTACCCTCTCCAATACGGTGTCGTCCTGCGCCAGCCGCTCCAGGAACTCCCGGATGACGCAAACCTGCTGTGCCCGGCCGTCGTCCACTGCCCCCACAAGAAACTCCATCTCCGCGTCCAGGCCAAGCCGGTCGTGTTGCAGCAGCAATTCCATGCGCGCTCCCTCCAGAATGGTCTCCGCGACGGCCTCCAGCGATTCTCCCAGATTCTGAATCTCCTTGTCCTTCGAGTAGTTGAACGTGCAGGAGCCCTGTCCTTGCGGTCCGGTGTAGGTGAGAGTTTTCCAGCCCTGAAAGGCCACCTTGAGATGGCTTTCGCAGGGCTCATTGAACCACCTGTGGCGCGCGGCTGCAGCAAAGACGCGCCCGGCATAGGCCGCGCTCACCCGGATATCGCGGTCCACGGCAGGTGGAAACAGGACTTGCGTGGCGTCATCGGGGGGTTTGCCCGCCTGAGAACGAAAATGGCCGGTTCCGTCAGGCCGAAGGGTAAGCGTCCATTGCGAAGGCGAGAGGCCGGGGTTGGAAAAGTCCAACTGGAATGCGGGATCGGCCGCGGCAGGGGCTTGGCCATTTGCAGCAACCTGCGCGGCGACGGCCAGTAGCGCAACCACCAGCCCCAATTCCCTCCCCAATCCCCTCATCGAGTAACCCCTTGCAGAGCCAGCGTCTGCGCCGTATGAATGTGGCAGATGGCGATGGCCAGCGCATCGGCGGCGTCGGCCGGCTGGGGCAACTCGGCCAGGCTCAACAGCCGTGCCACCATGAACTGTACCTGCTCTTTCTTGGCCAGCCCGTAGCCCACCACACTGGATTTGATCTTGAGGGGCGCGTATTCGGCCACGGGAATTCCCAGCCGCGCCGCCGCCAACAACGCCACACCGCGTACCTGCCCCAGCTTGAGAGCCGATTTGGCATTCACCGAGTAGAAAACCTCTTCGACCGCGACTGTGTCGGGCTGCCAGCGCTCGAGCTCGGCGGACAGTTCGCGAAACACCTGATCCAGTCGCTCGGGCAATGGGCGGGCTTTGGACAATCGGATGGCCCCCATGGCCCGGCACGTGAGCCGCGGCTGCCGTTCGCCGTCGTCCGACTCCACAACGCCGAAGCCCGTTACCTCCGTACCGCAGTCGATACCAAATACCCTCATGCGGTCCAAGTTTACCGCAGATAACATGTAGGTAGAGAGAGACAGGTACGGGCGGGGGAGCAAGGGAGCCTGAGGCCGACTGAGGTGTGAAGCCAATTGGGCGCAAGGCGCATCCAACTGGTGACGAGTCTGGTTCGTCGACAAAAATTTCATCTGAGGAAAACAAAACGCGATTCAAAGTGTCGGTACCTTGGAGGGGAATACTGCGAATGGGCCTTCGGAGGATGATGAGCGAGGTTCCGGCAGCTGCGAAACGCAACGCGATCTTCTGGCTGCGCCAGGGGATTTCGCCGCGCCGCCTGGCGTTGACGCTGGCGCTGGGATTCGCTGTCGGCTGCATTCCGGTGATCGGCATTCCCACGGTTCTGTGCGCCGCCCTGGCCCTGGCGCTGCGCCTCAACCTGCCTGCCATCCAGATGGCCAACTATGTCGCCATGCCGCTGCAACTGGCTCTGATTGTTCCGTTCGTGCGCCTGGGCAGATGGCTTGTCCCTCCGCACGGCGGTCCCGCGTTCGACCCGCGCGCCCTGCTGCATCTGCCCGCCCTCAACCTCGCTACGTGGATGGGAGGCCTGGCCGGCAAGGCTCTGCTGGCGTGGCTGCTGGTTGCCATCCCCGCCGTGGCGCTGATGACTCTTGCGCTGACGCGGATGCTGCGCCGCATTCCCGCGCTGGAAAGTGAATAGCAGCTTCCAGCTGCCAGCTCATTCGAACCAGCGTGGCGAGCATCGGAGACCTCATCGGTACGCAGGATTTGCTTCGCGCGGCGGGAATCGCCCCGCCTTAAGGAATTTCCGGAAGATGCGCTGGCATGAAACCCTGGCCAGAGGGGAACTACCAGAAAACGACGTATGTGACGATCACGGCGGCGACCACCAAGCCGCCGAAGACAACGGAGCCGGCTGCGGGCTTCATGTCGAAATCGTGCCGCACCGGCAATTCGACCGACTTCTTCAGCGGGCTGGCAATTGTCATGATCGTCATCGTAAGCAGAATCAGCACAAAGGAAATCGTCATCCGGTTAAGAAACGCGATGCTGACAATGGTTAAATGATGTTGCACAAAGAATGGCACGTTGCCGAAGAGCACCATCGTAATGCCATAAATAACGGGGCTTAGCACCATGGCAACAACGCCCGCTTTTGCTGGCGCACGCTTGACCAAAAGCCCGAACAGGAATGCCGCAAGCACTCCGGGCGACAAGAATCCCTGGAACTCCTGGATATAGTTGAAGATTCCCTTGAAGCTTTGCTGGCCGAGAAGGGGCGCAATCGAGACCCCGATCAGGACGAACATAACGGTCATGACCCGCCCCACTTGCGAGATGAGCTTCGGGGAGGCATTTTTCTTCCAATGCCGCTTGAAAACATCCATTGTGAAGATCGTTGAAGCGGAGTTCAACATAGAAGCCAGGGATGCGACCGCGGCATCGATGATGGCGGCGAACATAAATCCTCTGACTCCGGCAGGGAGCAGGTAGCGAACCAGGAGCGGGTAGGCCTGGTCGGGGTTTGAACCCGCAGGGAAAACATGCTGCTGATAAAGCTGCGCCGCCATCATTCCGGGAATGATGATGAGCACGGGCATGAGCGCCTTCAATACCGCCGCGAAAATCATGCCGTACTGGCCCTGTTTCAGGGATCGCGAAGCCAGTGTCCGTTGCGTGATGAACTGATTCAGTCCCCAGTAATAAAGACATGGAATCCATAGCCCGAATCCCACAACCAGCGCAGGCCAGGGCAGCACCGGGTCCGACGCAGGCAGGATGAGGTGCATTTTGGAAGTGTTATAAGCGTAAAACTTACTCCAGCCGCCTACGGCGCGGAATGTTTCGAATAAGGTGACGAATCCGCCCAGCAAAAGCGCGGATCCCTGGAGCAGTTGAGCCCACGCTACCGCCTTCAATCCACCCCAGGTCGCATACAACGTCGCGATGACTGCAACAACGAGAATGCCGTATAAAAGATGTTTGGGATTATTCGGGTCGCCGAAAACGGTTTGTATGGTCAGCCCACCGGAGTAGATCACCGCGGAGATGGTTACGAACGCATACGTCGCGATCGTATAAATCGCCATCAAAGCGCGCGCCGTCGAGTTATAGCGATACTCCAGGAATTCCGGCATGGTGCAGATTCCCGCCCTGAGAAAATACGGCAAGAGCACCAAGGCGATGAACACCATGCTGACCACGGAAAGAAACTCGTAGTTGGCAATGGCAAAGCCCACTTGTCTTGCCCCCTGGCCGGCCATTCCGACAAAATGCTCCGTCGAGATGTTTGAGGCGATGAGGGAGAAGCCGATCATAGGCCACAAGAGCTGCCGTCCGGCAAGGAAAAAGTCCTCTCCTGTCTGTTCTTTCCGGCTTTTGTACAGGCTGACTCCCACCACGATTCCGTAGAAAACGAAGAAGACAGCGAAATCCAGGATGGTCAATGTCATGGTGGATCACCTTGTATCAGCTTGGATTCAATGGGGAGGCGGTTCCGCGGGAAAACCTCTTACAGGGTTCAAAGCACGGGCTTTCAAATACTGGCGAGCCTTACCCTGGCTTGCACAGTGGAACCGGTGCGACCAGTTCATGGCGGCAATTACGCTACATTGCAGATCTCAAAGGCATGGCGCAAAGCCTGAATACTGTCAGCCTTGGGCATGAATTCATGACCGATGTAGAGATCGTATCCCGTCGCCGCAATGGCATTGCAAATGCCGCGGTAGTTCAGCTCCTGGCAATCGTCGAGATCGTGGCGGCCGGGAACTCCCGCGGTATGGAAATGGCCGATCCATCGGATCGATTTGCGAATCGTATCGATAACATTCCCTTCCATAATCTGCATGTGGTAGATGTCGTAAAGAATCTTGACTCTGGGACTGTTCACCAATTCGCAGACGCCGACAGCCCAATCGGTGTGGTCGGCTACGTAGTGCGGATGATCGACCAGGGTGTTGAGCACTTCCAGGTTCAGGTTGACACCCTTCTCTTCCGCATAGGGTGCGATGCGGCGCAGCCCTTTGGCGCAAACCTGCATGGTTTCGATGTCCGACTCATCGTGATTGCGATGGCCGCTGAGGACGATGATTCCGGGAATGTTGTTCTCGGCGGCGATATCGATCGATTCCTTTAGCTCGGATTCGAGCCGATCGTGGTTGGCCGCGCGGCTGAATGCCTCCGCGTGGGTCCCCGCCGAAGATTCGTGCCGATGCCCCACCATACTCACAATCTTCAGGCCGTTGCTTTGGGCGGCCTCCACGAATTCAGCGAAGTCGGAGCCGCGGTCCCAGAGTTCCACCGCCGGATAGCCAATGCCTCTGATCTCGCGCATGAAGTCCTTGAGAGAGATCTGCTTGGGCTTCATCATGGGAATGACAACACTTTGCTGTACTGGCATACGATTCTCCTTTTGCAGCCTATTGCAGTGTTTAAAAAATTCGTTGACACATGCGAACATTCAAAAAAAGCAGGTCCTTCGACTCCGTTTGCCGCAAAAAGCGCGACAAATTCCGCTCAGGATGACAAGCTATTGTGTGTCGCCTTTAAGAGGGGATTTACGTACTTGACTCCCGTTCTGCTGATTCACCTGGCTTTACCTTCTTTGTGGATTTCTTTCGCTGCCGGGGTGGTTTTTGCTTCGCTTCGGGCCGGTAGTTGAGAACAAGATCAGCGATTTTATTGAGGATTCTAGGTGGTTTCATTTACTGATCTCCGGCAAAAATCAGGTAATCGCCACATTTGGCGCGGCACCAGCGCCCGTCTTCATCCAGTTTCTTTCCTGCCGGAAATGAGTCGCAGGACGAGCACCATCCGGGTTGCCCTTCTGGATACACAAGGGGCATCTCAAGAATCTCGCGGACTCCCGGCCCCGATCCTGACCGGCACAGGTGGGGCACGTTGGGCCTTTAGGCCAGAGACGGCGCTCAAGGTAAGTTCGCGCTGTCTCCTCGTCGGGGAACATCTCGAACAATTTGAAGGTGCTGATTGTGGAACGGCTCACATTCTCCCCGTTTCTTTTTTCCAAAACTTAATCCAATTCTCGGCCACTATGCGGCGCGATTTCACGGACTGTAGATCGACTGGGGACTGCGTTTTCATCCACGCTAGAAAATCGTGGACTCTGGTCCGCTCCCAAAACTCTTCACTTATCATTTCCATGGTTTCTCTCCTTGCAATCGGCTCCGCAACCGCGGCCCAATTAAACTCTGTAGGCATGTCTGGAATGTTCCCGTCAGGCGTCAATTTGCCTACCTTGGCTGCCCTAATGCTTCCCAACATATAGCGCCGCGCATCGAAGCCGCTCTTGCGAATGAGAGAGCGTTCTTGGCGCTGGAGGTTCGGCGCACATTTCTTTGCATCACTTTCGCCCCAGTAGCTCGATTCGTAAATGGCCATTTCGTGCCCCCTTTTGACAACTATTTTGAGGTGGTTGATTCCCGCACACATGTCAAAATAAAACCTGCGGAAATCTCAAGAAAAGGGAGTAAATGACGCAATTCCCTTTAAGTCACTGCACTGGTATTCAACTCCGAGTTTGATGTTTTTGTCGGGAGAAGCTAAAACCTGGTCGTATTCGGCAGCCAAGGCATCGCCGAACTTCAACACGGGCGTGACAATGAAATCCGCGTTGATGAGGCCTCTCAGGATCATGCTGTGGACCGTGGAGCGGACGCGCACGTTGTCCCATCGCGGATGCTCGCGATTGGGATCGCTCTCGGTGCGGCTAAACATGATGTTGGGCCGGTTCATGTGCGCTTCCGCGCCGAGATCGAGGCCGGCCTTCATCGGATCGGGGAACGCGCCAAGAACTACATTGCCGCCAAAAGCCACTCCACGCAGGGCCGCCTGCAGTGCTTCCCTGGCGCCGCTGTATTCGATTACGACATCCATTCCGCGCCAGCCGGTGGCCTCGCGGAGGAGCTGCCCGGCATCCGAATTCACCGGATCTACGCCCAAGTCCGCGCCGCTTTTCAGGGCGGCCTCGCGGCGATTCGGGATGGGGTCAATGGCAACGATGGGGTGACAGCCGGCAAGTTTGGCTAACTGGACCGCCATAAGGCCAATCGCCCCCAGGCTAAAGATAGCTACGGAGTCGCCGATCCGTGCATTTCCGTCGCGGAGCGCACAGAGCGCGAAAGTGGCTGGATCGAGACAGGTGGCGGCCTTCCACGACGTGTCTGGCGCCAGCTTCCAGGTCTCTTCCTCGGTAATCAACGCGGTGGGAGCAAACGCCCCAAAATACAAAATCCGGTCTCCCGGCTTGTAGTTTTGAACGCCGCGCCCGATTTCATCGACGACGCCGACTTGCATGTTGCCCAGTGGGATAGGGTAACTCCAGGCCACACCGCCCGGCGTAAACATCTGCTTTGCGGAATCCCAACTGCCGCGTTTATTGCCATGGCCGTGGACAAAGGACATCTTCGTGCCGTGTTTCTCGGCGCCATGCGTGTTGCGCACGCGGATTTGACCGGCATCCAATGTTGCGGGAAGCTCATAGTCTTCCCAGGTAACGGTGTCATGTGCGGTACAGACCAAGCGCTTGGGCATGTAGAATTTTCCTGTTCTGGAGTGAAACTGCTCAGGCAGCTGCATTGCTGCCATGAGCTTTCCTGCGCGGGAACAGCATAGGCCAGGAGGCTATAGAAAAGGTATGGACACAATCGCGTAATTTATGGAGAATCTTTCGAGATGTATCGCCGGACTCAGATCTACGTCGATCAATTGCAGGATGCCGCGTCGGGGCAGATCCACGTGCCAGCCATGGGTATTTGCGAGGTCATGCCCGCGGGCGTGATCCGGCACGGCGGCGACGGCACAAAGTATCCGAGCCTCATCATGGTGTTTCATGACCCGGCATGGTCGCTTTCCCTGGATGGAAGTGAGTGGCTGCCCGCGAAACATCGCTTGATCGTTTGGGAATACGAAGCGAGGCACGCATACGGCAATCCTTCCAGGAAGTGGAATCACTCCTGGCTGCGTGTCACGGGCCGCTGGATCGAACGGACCCTTCGCGGCACCATGGTTCCTTTGGGAGTGCCTATCGATATAGCCGGCGATGCTCTGCCACTACGCTACTTGCAGATGGTCAGTGACGAACTGCGCAGCAGTCCTCATCAGGATCCCGACATGCTCGAAGCGCTGTTACAGCTCTTCTGGCACGATATCGAACGCCGCGTCAGTATGGGTCGTGCTTCTCGCCGCCTCGATCCGCGCCTGGAACGCGCACGCAAATTCATCGAGGCCCACTTCGACCAGCCTTTCAACCTGGCGGAAACCGCCGACCAGGCTCACCTATCACCATCTCACTTTTGCTCTTGCTTTGCCCGGCAGTTTGGAGCACCACCAGGAGAGTACGCAATGCGGCTGCGGCTGCAACGCAGCGCGCAATTGCTGGCGAATCAGGATTTGGCTATATTTCAGGTGGCGGAACTGGTTGGATTTTCAGACGCGCTCTACTTTTCGCGGCTTTTTCACGAGCGCTATGGGGTCACTCCTACTCAGTTTCGACGCAAGCAACAGGGATAAAGATAAACAATGCAGAGGACACAACTCAGACCAGAGCGTGTTTGGCTCTGTTGACATCCTGTGCTTCCCGACGTAGGCCTAGGGGACGGGCTGTGCGCTATCGACCCATGCGGTATAAATCATGTCGCGCAACATGTTGGCGCCGTCGGCCAGGCGCGCGGCGGTGAAGTCGCGCGACTCAGGCGTGCCCGCGCCGATGAAGGCTCCCGCCTTTTCGAACTGGTAGACCTGTTCGACGTGCGTTCCGGTGTGGCGCAGGTAGGCGACGTAGGCGTCGAACATGTCGCCTTCGATGAGCTTGGTCGCGGTCATCTTGGCCTGCACCTCGGGCGCGTGAATGTTGGTCGCCACGAACGGCCCTTCGAACAGGTGGTGAATCTGATGGCCGGTGGTGTAGCCGTTGGGGTTGGGCCCGACCCATCCGTTGTACTTGACGGTGACGTGGAGGGGCTGCGAACCGTCGCCGACGTAATGGCCGAGCCAGCCGGCATAGAACAGGATGGCCGCTTCGACCGGCTTGGTATCGACATTTGAGCCTGGGCCGGCGGCAAGCATGGCGCGGTACTGGCGCATGGCGGCTTTCAGGCGCTCCCAGACTTCATCGGCCTCCCACGGCTGCAGGCCGATAACCTCGGGTCGTTGGCCGGCAGCGAAGACCTTGGCCTCGAAATCGAAGCGCTTGCGCGGCAGGGCCCCAAGCGCATCGGCGGCTTCAAAGTCGATGAAATGCTCCGGAGACTGGGCGGCGCTGAGCTCGGGCTCGGCTCTGGAGCGCCAGCGGTCGGGTTCCGGGCCCAGGTATTCCATCTCGTCGATGGCGGCTTGCGAGCGCAGGAAGGCGGGAACGTCGGCAGGGAGGTTGCTCGCGGCCAGCTTGTTGATGATGCGATGGCCTTCCTGCTCCCATGCGTGGGCGGGATGTGAAGGAAGAACCAGGCACAGGAGCCCGGCGGCGGGCAGGATAATGCGGAGAGAGATGGCACTCACGAGGTGACGAAACATGCAGCCAGTATACGGCTGGGAGACCGCGTGCAAGGGAGTGGATTCAGCGGGTTTAGGGAGCTGGCGAAGGGGGAAGCAGCCCGATCCATACTTCCAAAAGGAGAACGCAGTTCCCGGACCGGTAACTGGATGGCATCCCTGGAGCGGGCGGGGCGTGGTTTTGCCTAGAGAGCGCGGAATCAAACGCTTATACTACGTGCAATTCACAAAATCGCACCGAAATGGTCGGGCCTTGGAGTGAAGTGTGGTGCGAAACGGGTTGGGCACGGCGCATTGTGACCTTGCCGTGCACGGGGACGAAAGACCCGGGTAGGATAACGCTTGCATTCAACCTTGAGCGGTTGCGGGCCAAAGCCGGCGAAAGAGGGGAAAAGGAAGAGCCGATGAGCGAGCTGCCGGAGAGCCAGGAGAAGCGCGGAAATGTTCGCGGCGACGGACCAGCAGATGGGGACCGGCCCGCCATTTCGCAGCTTTGGCTGATTCTGCCTCTTTTCATCCTGACGCTCGCTGCAGGCGCCGGGCTTGCGCGCGTGCTTCCTGCTTTCCGATGGCAATCCCTTATTATCCTGGCGGCCGCGGTGGGTACGGTGGTGTTTGCGTACATCGTGAACCGGCTGGTGATGCACGCCACGCATGAGGCGCCGGCGCAAGAGGCCATCAGCAAGGGTTTGCGCGAGCTGCTCGACTCGGCGGGGCCTGCGGTTGTGGCCATGAATCTCGACGGTCAGCTGTTCTACTCGAATCCCCCAGCGGAACGGTTGCTGGGCTACCGCGCCACGGAGTTGGCGCAATTGTGGGGCAAGACCGAAATCCTGGCGCCGGGAGAAAGCGAACGGCTGGTAGCGGAGATCCAGAAGCTCTGTCACGTGACCCGGCCGCCGGAGCGGACGCCTGCCGGACGCATGGCCGCGTACTTGGCCTGCGTACGCATGCTGCCGCCCAGCATGGTGCCCAGCTTCAGTGCGCAGGTGCGCCACAAAGACGGCACCGTCATCCCGGTCACGCTGCACGTCTCGGCCCTACGCGACGCCACCGCCGAGTTCACAGGCATGGTGGCCGTCGCCGTGGAACAGGGCTCAATTCCGCAACGCGAGCAAGCGCAGCGCGAGTCGCAGGAGAGGTACCGCGATCTTTTCGAGCACTCCAGCGAGATGATTGCCACGCTCAGCCCGAGCGGCCAGTTTCTTTATGCGAATCCCGCATGGCGACAGTGCTTTGGGCTGGAGCGCACGGCGATGCTGGCATTGCATTCGTTTGAGGAGCTTTTTTCAAGCAGCACGGGGACCGAGGTAGCCGCGCTCTTCCGCCGCGCGCTGGACGGTGAGCCGGTGGAGCGCGCACCGTTGCGCCACCATAGCTCCGAAGGGCGCGTGCTGGAGCTGGAGTTGAGCCTGAGCCGGCGCCAGAAAGCGGGCAATGCGCTGGCGGTTCGCTGCCTGCTCCGCGACGTGACCGAGCAGAAGCATCGCGAGAACCGGTTGGCTCTGCAACTGGCCGTGAGCCAGATCGTGGGCGAGAATACGCCGGGCGAGTCCGCGGGCATGCGCATCCTTGAGACGCTTTGCATCTCCCAGGGATGGGAGCTGGGCATCGAGTGGCTGGTGAACACCGAGCAGATGCACCTGGAGTTCGGGACGGCATGGGGTGTTCCCGGGCAACGCGCGGAAGAGCTCATCCAGCGGAGCATGGGCCTGACGCTGGCCAAGGGCTCCGAGTTGCCGGAACGCGCGTGGAAGGAGGGACGCCCGGTGTGGCTCACCGACCTTGCCGCAGCGCCACCCGGCCCGCGTGTGGCCGAGGCGCTGCAACACGAGATGGTTTCAGGTTGGGCAGTGCCGGTGCGCGCCGCCAACAAGGTGCTCGCGGTGCTGGAGTTTTACTCCCGCTTCCGTTTGCTCGAGGACCGCGAGGCCATCGCCGCAGTGGAAATTGCGGCCGCATCGCTGGGACAGATGCTGGCGCGAACCCAGGAGAGCGGCCGCGCCGACGACCTGAGACGCCAGCAGGAGATCCTGCTGGATGCGGTGACCGACGGGATCTGCGGGCTGGACAGCGAGGGGCACGTGCGTTTTGCCAACCCGGCGGCGGGGCGGCTGCTGGGCGCGCCGCCGGACACGCTCACGGGCAGGCCATTGCACGAGTTGCTGCACGGAGCCGCGCCGTCCGACCGCGCCTGCGGCCAGGATTGCCCGTTGCGCAAGGCCGCGGCAAGATCCGCCTCCGCGGCCGGCGAGGAAAATTTATTCCGCGCCGATGGCAGCTCGTTCCCGGCTGAGTATGTGCTGACGCCCATCCATGGGCACGGCAGTTTTTCCGGCTGGGTGCTGAGTTTTCGCGACATCAGCCAGCGTTACGCTCTGGACCGGATGAAGGATGAGTTCATCTCCACGGTGAGCCATGAGCTGCGCACGCCGTTGACATCGATTCGCGGGGCTCTGGGACTGCTGACATCGGGAATGCTCGGCGAGGTGAACGAGAAGGCGTCGCACCTATTGCGCATTGCCCTGACCAACTCCGACCGGCTGGTGCGATTGATCAACGACATTCTCGATCTGGAACGCATTCAGAGCGGGCGCGAACCCCTGGCCTTCCGCGCGGTGCAGCTGGCGGATATCGTGAAGCAGGCCATTGAAGACATGCAGCCGGTGGCCGATGCCGCCGGCGTGAAGCTGCTGCACGACACCACGCAGGTGGAAATTACGGGCGATCCCGATCGCCTGCTGCAGGTGATCACGAATTTGCTGTCGAACGCGGTCAAGTTCTCGCCGCCGAATTCGCCGGTGAGCGTGATGCTGCGGCCGGGCGTGACGGGCGTGATTCTCTCCGTGATCGATCACGGGCGCGGCATTCCCGCCGACAAGTTGGAGGCGATCTTCGGGCGCTTCCAGCAGGTGGACGCTTCGGATTCGCGGCAGAAGGGCGGCACGGGTTTGGGGCTCGCCATCTGCCGCACCATTGTTTTGCAGCACTCGGGACGGATTTGGGCAGAGCGTAATCCGGTGCGCGGATCGACCTTCCGCATCTTCCTGCCCTACCATCCAGTGCCTGTGCCCGCGCAGGGCGGCACGCCGGAGGCAGAAGCCGGGCACGGCACGGTGGTCTTGGCCGACGCCAACGCGGAGTCACGGCAGAGGACTGCGACGCAGCTGGCTCGCCATGGCTACTCAGTAGTGCAAACCTCGACCGTGGAGCAGACGTTGTCGGCGGCACGGCAGGGCGCGCACGCCATCCTTGTGGATACGTCGCTGGACGGAATGAACGGATGGGCGATTCTTCCGCTGCTTCGGCGCCTGGATACGGCCGCGCGCACGCCGGTGGTGTTGCTGAGCGTGGAGGATCAGAGTAGCACCGAGGCGCTGCCCGGGGGCGCGCAAGGCCGGGTGCCGAAGCCGCTTGAAGAAGATGCGCTGCTGACCGAGTTGGCGCGCGTTCTGTGCGGGTCGGGCGGCACGGCGCGGATTCTGATTGTGGAGGACGATCGTGACCTGGCGCGGGTGATCAGCGAGGTGTTTGCCCGCGGAGGTATTACCGTGCAGACCGCGCACTCGCTCGAGGAGACGATCGACGCCTGCAAGGACTTCGCGCCCCACCTGCTGGTACTCGATATCGGGCTGCCCGACGGCGACGGCTTCAACGTGGTGGATTGGTTGCGCCAGCACGAAAGCCTTGCGCACCTGCCGCTCGTGGTGTACTCGGGCCGCGATCTGTCACCGGCCGAACGGCGGCATCTCACGCTGGGGCCAACGTATTTCATGGCCAAGACGCGCGTGCAGCCGCAACAGCTTGAAGCGCTGGTGCTCACCATGCTGCGCTCCCTGCAGCAGACGCAGGGCGCGGCAGCGGCCCCATCTCCCGTACCGAATTCATAACCCGTTTTCCGCCTTCCTCCATCGACAACCCGGCTCTTGCATCCGACAATAGTCCTGGTTGCATAATTGAGGCGCGAAAGGGCACGACTTCAGTCGTGCCGAAAACGCAGCAACATGTTCAGGGCTTTAGCCCCTGCGGTACTTTAGTTGAGAAGCCGCATTCGATTTTCGCAACCTGCTGGGAGGAGCCTTTCGTAGTGGCCCGCAAAATCCTGATCATCGACGATGAGGACGATATCCGCGAAGTAGCCGCGCTGAGCCTGGAAAGCGTGGCGGGCTGGGAGGTGATCAAGGCCAGCTCGGGAGCGCAGGGACTGGCGCGCGCGGCGGAACATCAGCCCGACGCCATCCTGCTGGACGTAATGATGCCGGGGATGGACGGCCCCACGACCTTCCGCGAATTGCGCAAGAACCAGGCCACGGCGCGGATTCCGGTACTGCTTTTGACAGCCAAGGTGCAAGGCACCGATCAGCGGCGGTTTGCGGACCTCGGTGTGGAAGCCGTGCTCTTCAAGCCCTTCGATCCGCTGACGCTCTCCACGCAGATTGCCCGCGCGCTGGGCTGGAGCTGAACGCTCGATGCCATGAAGACCACATCCCAACCCGGCCCTCGCGCGAATGCGGCTCTCTCCCAGGCGATGGACGGCTTGTGGGCGCGGTTTTTGCCGGACATCAGGGCGCGCGTCGCAGTTCTTGAGGCGGCCGCCCAGGCCGCGGGCGAAGGCAAGCTTACGGGAAAGCAACGCGAAGCTGCGCAATCGGCCGCGCACAAACTGGCCGGCGTGCTGGGCACCTTCGACCTCACGCGGGGCACGGTCCTGGCACGCGAACTGGAATTGACGTTCGCTCGCGAATCCTCGCCCAGCCCTGATGTGGGCGCGAAACTCGACGAGGCTGCCGCCGAATTGCGCAGCATGGTCGAAAGCCGCAAGTCCTCGGCCTGACGCCTCAACAATTACACTCATCTGCAGTGACCGCACGCGATCCATTTGCGCCATTCGAAGATCAGCTCGGCCTCCGCTTCGACGAGCCGCGCGCCACGCGCCGCATCTGGCCCGTCCGCGAGTTGGTGGCGCAGGTGCGCGAGCTGGTGGAGCAGGAGTACGGCGACATCTGGGTGGAGGGGGAGATTTCGAACTTCCGCCCTGCACCCTCCGGCCACGTGTATTTCACGCTCAAGGATGCCGATGCTCAACTGCCCATCGTGCTTTTCCGGCGGCAGGCCATGCTTCTCCGCTTTCGCCCCGACGACGGACTGCACGTGCTGGTGCGCGGGCGGGTGAGTGTCTACGAACAGCGCGGCCAACTGCAGTTGGTGGCAGAGACCATGGAGCCGGTGGGCGCGGGATCGCTGCAACTTGCCTTCGAGCAACTGAAGCAACGGCTCAAGGCCGAAGGGCTCTTCGACGCCGAGCGCAAGAAGCCGCAGCCCATGTTTCCGCGCACGGTGGGCATTGTCACTTCGCCCACGGGCGCAGTGATCCGGGATTTTTTGAACATCGTCAGCCGCCGTCACTCCGGATTGAACGTCCTGCTTTGCCCGGTTTCGGTGCAAGGCGAATCCGCGCCCGCAGAGATCGAAGCCGCGCTTGCCGAGCTCAACGCTTCGCATCTCGTCGATCTGATCGTGCTGGCACGCGGCGGTGGTTCGCTCGAAGACCTAGCAGCCTTCAACAGCGAGCGCGTGGCGCGTGCCATCGCATTGAGCAAACTTCCGGTCGTTTCTGCGGTCGGCCACGAAACGGACTTCACAATCGCGGACTTCGTCGCTGACCTGCGCGCGCCCACGCCCTCGGCCGCAGCCGAGCTGATTACCGAGGCGCAGCACAAGATTGCCGAGCATCTGGCCACGCAGTCGCATCGCCTGGAGCGGGCGGCGCGTTTTCAACTGTTGCAGGCGCGGCAACGGCTGACGCGATTGCCGGTGAGCCGCGCCGAGTCGCGCGTGACGACGCTTTTGCACCGACTGGGACAGCGGCTGGATGATGCGACCCAGCGCCTCGATACTGCGCTCACGGGCCAACTGCGTTCGCGGCAGAATCGCGTTGCGGAACTGGCCGCCGCGGTGCTCCGTATCGACCCGCGGCAGAACCTGGCCCATGCGCGCGCGCACCTGACCGACATGCGCGCCCGCCTCGACCGCTGCCTGGAGCGCCTGTTGCAGTCTTCTTCGGCCTCGCTCAATGCGCTCGACGCGCGTCTGCATTCCTTGTCACCGCTGGCGGTGCTGGATCGAGGTTACGCTCTGGTGCTTTCGGCTGAGGGCGCACTTGTCCGCTCGACGGCGCAGATTGCCGCAGGAGACCGTGTGACCACGCGCCTGGCCGACGGCTCCTTCTTGAGCCGCGTTGAGTCGACGGCGGCCGCTGCGCCCCGAACGGCCCCGAACAGCGCGACTGCTGCGCCCAGCTCCGGCAAACGAGGCAGGAAATCGACATCATGACTGCATCTTCTACGCGTAAACTTTTCGGAACCGACGGCATTCGCGCCATCGCGGGCCAGGCCCCGCTCGACCCCACGACGATTTACAGCGTGGGACTGGCGCTGGCGCACTCGCTGCGAAAAAGCGTAGCAAAACCCAAAGTGCTTCTCGGCCGCGACACGCGCGAGTCCGGGCCGTGGATCGCGGCCACACTGGCGGCAGGCCTGCGCGAAGCAGGCGCACAGGTCGAGAGCGCGGGCATTGTGACCACGCCGGCGATCGCGTTTCTCGCGCGCACGCATGGCTTCCACGCGGGCGTCGTGATCTCTGCTTCGCACAATCCATGGCAGGACAACGGCATCAAACTCTTTGGCGCGGACGGCTTCAAACTGCCCGACGCGGTGGAACTGGCCATGGAAGACGAGATTCTTCACCACGCCGCGCAGGTGGAGATCTCCGATGCGCAGCGTTTTCCCGCGGTCGAGGACAATCCGTCGCTGCAGGCCGACTACATCCAGTTCCTGATCGATTGCGTTCCCGGCCTCTCGCTCTCTCATCTGCAGATTGTGGCCGATTGCGCCAACGGCGCGGCCGCGGCCATTGCGCCAGAGCTCTTCCGGCGTCTCGATCACGAGGGGCGCGGCAACATCACACTGCTCCACATTGCGCCCGACGGCCGCAACATCAACGCGAACTGCGGGGCGCTGCATCCGGAGCACGTGGCCGGCGAGGTGAAGGCGCGCGGCGCGGATCTGGGACTGTCCTTCGACGGTGATGCAGACCGCTGCATGCTGGCCGGCCCGCAAGGCAACGTAATCAACGGCGACGCCATTCTGCTCGTGGCGGCGCGCGACCTGAAAGCGCGCGGCATGTTGACGGGAGACCTCGTGGTGGCAACGACCATGTCGAACATGGTACTGGAAGCGGCGTTGAAGCGCAGCGGCATCCGCATGGTGCGCGCACCGGTGGGCGACCGCTACGTGCTCGAAGAGATGCTGAAGCTGAATGCGGCCCTGGGCGGCGAACAGTCCGGCCACATTCTCTTCCCTCACCTGGCAACCACCGGGGATGGCCTTCTTACTGCTCTCGTCGTGCTCGATCTCGTGGCGCGTACCGGCAAATCCCTCGACGAACTGACCGCCGATCTCAAGGTCTTCCCGCAGGTGATTGTGAACGTGAAGGTGCGCGAGAAGAAGCCGCTGGATACGATTCCGGCGGTGGTCACAGCGATCCGCGCCGCGGAAGAAGAGCTCGAGGGCACAGGCCGCGTGGTGATTCGCTACAGCGGAACCGAGGCCCTGGCGCGCGTGATGATCGAGGCCGAGAGCGAAGAGGCGATGCGGCGGCATGCGGAAGCGATTGCCACAGCAATCCGCGCGGAACTCGGATTATAGACGGGCTTCCTCTGTTTCGTTCGGGCCGCGCTACGCAGCGGCGCTTTAAAGCCGAAGGCGCGGTATGCGCAGCTTGCCGGCGGTCTTTCGCGTCTGCGCAATGTCGTAAGCGCTCTGCATCCGCATCAGTGTATCCATCCTGACGCCGAAGGCTTTTTCGATGCGCAAAGCCATCTCCCCAGAAAGGTCCGCTTTGCTGTTGAGGAGGCTGGACAAGGCGGGCCGCGAAACACGCAGCGCCCGTGCCGCAGCCGTAACCGTAAGTCCCGCGGCCTCGACAATCTCGGTCTTAATAAAATCTCCCGGGTGGGGCGGGCTCTTCATCGGCATGGTAGGTCTCCATTCGAGCTCAGTGATAGTCTTCCAGGTTCATATCGAGGATTTCGCGCCCGGTTTTGTCAAGGCGAAACGTCAGGCGCCGGTTGGCCGTCACGCTAAGGCTCCAGGCTCCTTTGCGATCACCGGTCAGTGTGTGCGCTCTCCACGTCGGAAGAGCCAGCAATTCCTCCGCATCTTCCATTTCGTCAAGAAATAGGAGCATTTTGCGAAGCTTATCGGCCGTGGCGGCTGCGACGCCCTTCGTCTCGTCTTCCTCGTAAAGTTTCCTGAGGCCCTTGTGCGCAAAGCTCCGGATCTTCACAGGAACAGTGTAGCCTGTTACCTTACACTTGTCAAACGTGTCAGCCAAACTTTGGACTTACGCGGCAAGCTGGAAATGAGTAACCGCAGCCGTTACCATCGATCTATGCCCCGCTTTCCTGCCGGACAGACCCTGCTTATCGACGCAGACGATACGCTGTGGGAAAACAACATCTACTTTGAACGCGCCATTGCCGCGTTCATCAGCTTTCTGGATCATCAGGAGTACTCGCCTGCCGAAGTGCGGCTGGCTCTGAATGCCGTGGAGCGCGAAACGATTCTTTCCCATGGCTACGGGCTGTCGAGCTTCACGCGGTCGCTGGTGGATTGCTTCGAACGCCTGAGCCCCGCGCCGGTGACCGAGGAGAAGCGTGAGCGCATTCGCGGATTTGCGCGCTCCATTGCCGAGCAGGAGATTGAACTGCTGCCCGGAGTAGCAGAAACCCTCGAGGAGCTGGCCAGCCGGCATCATCTCATTCTGATGACCAAGGGCAATCATGCGGAGCAGGCCGACAAGCTGGCGCGGTCTGGGCTGGCGCAATACTTTACCGCGGTGGAGATTGTGGCCGAAAAGGATCCGCCCACTTATCGCGCAGTGATCGCGCGGCACGAGCTGAAGCCGCACACCAGTTGGATGATCGGCAACAGTCCCAAAAGCGACATCAACCCCGCGCTGGCCGCCGGTCTGCATGCGGTCTTCCTGTATCACAAGGACACGTGGGTG
>JBEKAS010000025.1:0-26292 GCA_050015795.1 Occallatibacter sp.
CGAACCAGCCGCCCCGGCAAAGAAAACCTACACCGTGCCTGCGGGCACCAAGGTTCTTTTGCAGCTGAAGAGCGCCGTCAACACCAGGAGCGCCAGGCCGGGCGACGGCGTCTACCTGATCTCAATTTTTCCCGTAGTGGTCGGGAACCGCGTGATGATCCCCACGGGAGTCTATGTTCAGGGTGTCGTCGATCGGGTCCAGCGCGGCGGGCGCGTCAAGGGCAAAGCGCAGCTCGACATGCACTTTACGTCGATCATTTTCCCCAACGGTTCGGTGGTGGAGATTCCCGGGGTTGTGGACAGTGTGCCGGGCACGAAGAACCAGACCGTGAAGAACGACGGGGAGGGAACCATCGAGCAGAACGGCGATAAGGGGCGCAATGCAGGTCAGACGGCCGAAATCGCCCTCCCGACCGGAGCGGGTGTGGGCACCATTGGCGGAGCTTCGACCGGGCATCCCATCGAGGGCGGACTGGCCGGGCTGGGCGCGGGCCTGGCCACCGTGGGCGTGGTCTCGCTCTTCACGCGTAATGCTGACGTGGATATTCCTACCGGAACACAGGTGGAAATGGTTCTGCAACGGCCGCTGCAGCTGGAGGAGGAGAATCTGGCCGGCGTAGGGCCGCCCGGAACTGCTCCGGCGCTGGTGCCGGCGTCCGCCCAGCAGAGGCCCATCACGTCGCATCGCCCGCGGATTATGTGCCCGCCTGGAAGCCTCGGTTGCGAGTAATCTAGATTCAGATGCCTACGTTTCCAGACGATCCCGCTGTCTCCGATTCCCGTGTGACCTCTCAGTCCACCGCTGCTTCGCAGTCTGCCAGTCCTCTACCTGCAGCGCCGCGCAAATCCATGGGCCTTATGCTCTGGTTGCGCGACCTGCTCATCTCTGCCGCTGCATCCGTTCTCATCATTACCTTTCTCTATCAGCCGGTCCGTGTGGAAGGCACCAGCATGTTGCCGCGCCTTGAAGACCGCGACCGTCTCTTCATCAACAAGTTCGTCTACCACATCGCTTCCATCGAACGCGGCGACGTGGTGGTCTTCCGCTATCCGCGCGATCCGGAGAAAAGCTATATCAAGCGCGTCATCGCTCTGCCTGGAGACACGCTCCGCGTCGATCATGGTCATGTCTACGTGAACGGGAACCTTTTGCACGAGCCCTACGTCCCGCCGGAGTATCGCGACAACCGGTCCCTGGCGGAGATGGTGATCCCTGCGGAGAGCTACTTCATGATGGGTGACCATCGCTCCATTTCCTCCGACAGCCGGGACTTCGGGCCCGTCGACCGCTCGCTTATCTACGGGAAGGCCGTCTTCGTCTACTGGCCGGCTCGTGATGTGGGCGTGGTGCACTAAAGCCGTGGAAAACGAAGCGAAATCGGGCCGCAAAACCTGCTAAAATCGATTGAATCCACTCCTCGGAGAGGCGATGCATGCGATCCTAGCGCTCGAAGACGGGCGCATCTTCCGCGGCCACGGCCATGGGCACCCGGGCGAATGCCAGGGAGAAGTGGTTTTCAATACTTCCCTTACTGGTTACCAGGAAATTGCTACTGATCCCTCCTACGCCGGGCAGATCGTCGTCCTTACCAACCCGCAGATCGGCAACTACGGCACCAATCGTGCCGATAATGAGGCGTCGCGGCCGTACATTGAAGGCCTGATTGTTCGCGAGTTCTCCACCATCAGCTCCAACTGGCGCTCCGAGCAGGTGACCGACGAGTACATGGAGCGCTACTCCGTGCCGGTGCTGGCCGAGATCGACACGCGCGCCCTGGTGCGCCACCTGCGCAACCACGGCGTCATGCGCGGCGTGATCTCGACCACTGAGAGCAATCCAGAGACTCTCGTCCAAAGGGCCAAAAAAATTCGCAAGATGGACGGCACCGATCTAGCGCGCGTGGTTTCCACGAAGACGAGCTACGAGTTTGACGCGTCCGATCCGCGCAGCCAGATGGGGGAATTCCTGCTGACGGAGGGATTCATTCACAAGGAAGAACCTCGCCGGAAAACTCTTCATGTAGTAGCTTATGATTTTGGAATTAAACGGAACATTCTGCGTATGTTGGCGCGCGAGGAATGCCGTGTGACGGTGGTCCCGGCGGAAACCACTGCCGACGATGTTCTGGCGCTCAAGCCCGACGGCGTCTTTCTCTCAAACGGCCCCGGCGACCCGGAGCCGGTCGACTACGCGGTGCGCTCTATCCGGCAGATGATGGGCCGCGTGCCGGTGTTTGGAATTTGCCTCGGGCACCAGCTTTGCGGCCTCGCGCTCGGTGGCCGCACCTACAAGCTCAAATTCGGCCATCACGGCGGCAACCACCCGGTGCGTAACAATACCAGCGGCAAAGTCGAGATCACGGCGCACAATCATAACTTCGCCGTTGATCCCGACTCGATCCATACCAACGAGGTCGAGCTGACGCACGTGGACCTGAACGATCAGACGCTGGAAGGCCTGCGCCACAAGACTCTGCCGCTCTTCAGCGTGCAATACCACCCTGAAGCCGCTCCCGGCCCGCACGATTCGCACTACTTGTTTCGCGACTTCCGGCAGATGATGGAGGAGTGGAAGGGATGAAGCCTGTGGTGCACGAAATTTTCGGAATTGCAAAGCGGCGGGGCTTTTGGCTCCGCTGTTTTTTGGAAATTGGAAATCAGGAATAGAAAAGAATGCCACGCAGAAATGACATTCAGAAGATTCTGGTGATCGGCTCAGGGCCAATCATCATCGGCCAGTCGGCGGAGTTCGACTACTCCGGCACTCAGGCATGCAAAGCCCTCAAGCAGGAGGGCTACGAGGTGGTGCTGGTGAACTCGAACCCGGCCACCATCATGACCGACCCCGATCTTGCCGACCGCACCTACATTGAGCCGCTGACCCACGAGTACGTGGAAGAGATCATCCGCATTGAAGCGGAGATGCTTTCTGCCATGCCCAACCCGGGTAAGTTCGCTCTGCTTCCGACTGTCGGCGGCCAAACAGCACTGAATCTCGCCGTCGATCTTGCCGATACCGGCGTTCTGGAGCGGTACAACGTCGAACTCATTGGCGCCAAGCTCGAAGCCATCAAGAAGGCCGAAGATCGTCTGCTCTTCAAGGACGCGATGATCCGCATCGGTCTCGATGTGCCGCGTTCCGCGCTCATCAACAACCTGCGCGACGGACTCGACTTTTCCAGCAAGCTCGGCTTCCCGGTGCTCATCCGGCCCAGCTTCACGCTCGGCGGCACCGGCGGTGGCATCGCCTACAACCGCGAAGAATTGATGGAGGTTCTCGCCCGCGGTCTCGACCTCTCACCGGTGCATGAGTGCCTGCTTGAAGAGAGCGTGCTCGGCTGGAAGGAGTTCGAGCTCGAGGTGATGCGCGACCTCGCCGACAACGTCATCATCATTTGCTCGATTGAGAATTTTGACCCCATGGGCGTGCATACCGGCGACTCCATTACTGTGGCGCCAGCGCAAACGCTCACCGATCGCGAATACCAGAAGATGCGCGACGCCGCCATCGCCTGCATCCGCGAAATTGGAGTGGAGACCGGCGGCTCCAACGTGCAGTTCGCCATCAATCCGCAAGACGGCCGCATGACCATCATTGAGATGAACCCGCGCGTCTCGCGTTCCTCGGCGCTGGCGTCGAAGGCGACCGGGTTTCCGATTGCGAAGATTGCGGCCAAGTTGGCAGTGGGCTATACGCTCGACGAGATTCCCAACGACATCACGCGCAAGACGCCGGCCTGCTTCGAGCCCACCATCGACTACGTCGTCGTCAAGATTCCCAAGTGGCAATTCGAAAAGTTTCCCGGCGCCGATGACACGCTCGGCCCGCAGATGAAATCAGTTGGCGAGGTGATGGCCATCGGCCGCACCTTCAAGGAAGCGCTGATGAAGGCGTGGCGCTCGCTGGAAACCGGCAAGAAGACCGGTGCGGAGGTGCTGGAACCGCGCCGCCTGACGCAGATGCTGGTAACGCCGCGGCCGGAGAGGCTGGGCTATATTCGCTACGCTTTCGAGCGCGCCATGAGCGTGCGCGAGGTGGCTCGTCTCACCAAAATGGACCCGTGGTTCCTGCACCAGTTGCGCGAGATTACGCAGGCGCAGAAGGCGATCGCGAACACCACACCAAAGGAGATGAGCGCGGAGCAGATGAGAAGGCTCAAGCGCTTGGGCCTCAGCGACGAGCGCATCGCCACGGAGTGGAGCTTACCAGGCCACGAAGGCATCCAGCAGGTGAGGGAACTGCGCGAGGGGCTTGGCATTCGGCCTGTATTCAAACTGGTGGACACCTGCGCCGCTGAGTTCGAGTCGATGACGCCTTACCTCTACTCGACCTACGAGGAAGAGGACGAGGCGCCTCCGACGAAAACGCCGAAGGTCATTATTCTTGGCTCGGGCCCAAATCGCATCGGACAGGGCATTGAGTTCGACTACTGTTGTTGCCACGCGGCCTTCGCGCTGAAGGATGATGGCTACGAAACCATCATGGTCAACTGCAATCCTGAGACCGTCTCCACCGACTACGACACCAGCGACCGGCTCTACTTTGAGCCGCTTGTTCTCGAAGACGTGCTGGCGATTTACAACCACGAGGCGCAATCGGGAGCCAAGATCGGCATGATTGTGCAGTTCGGCGGGCAGACGCCGCTGAATTTGGCGCAGCGCCTGCGCGCGGCCGGCGTGCCCATCATCGGCACCTCGCCGGAATCGATAGATCTGGCCGAGGACCGCGAGCAGTTCGGCAAATTGCTTCAGGATTTAGAGATTCCGCAGCCGCGCGGGGGCACGGCCACCAGCGTAGAACAGGCGCTGGCCGTGGCCGCGAGAATCGGGTACCCCGTGCTGGTACGGCCAAGCTACGTGCTGGGTGGCCGGGCGATGGTGATCGCGTACGACGCGGATGCGGTGACGCGCTACATGCGCCAGGCCGTCGAATATTCGCAGGAACGGCCGGTTCTCATCGACCACTTCCTCGAAAACGCGATCGAAGTCGATGTCGACGCACTCTGCGACTCGGAAGACGTGTTGATCGCGGGCATCATGCAGCACATTGAAGAAGCCGGCATTCACTCCGGCGACTCGTCATGCGTGCTGCCGGCCGTGGACATCAAGGAACAAACGCTCGAAACCTTACGCGCCTACACGCGGAAACTGGCGCTGGCGCTCAAAGTTGTCGGCCTGGTCAATTTGCAATTCGCCATCCAGCGCGACGAACAGGGCAACGACAGCGTGTATGTGATCGAGGTGAATCCCCGCGCTTCGCGGACCGTGCCGTACGTGTCCAAGGCGACGGGCGTGCCGCTGGCCAAGATCGCGGCGCGGCTCATGACGGGCCGCAAGCTGCGCGAACTGCTGCCTGACGAGTTGGCGTCAGGAAAAGATCTTGGGACCGGCGCCCACTACTACGTGAAATCGCCGGTGTTTCCGTGGTCGAAGTTCGCGGGCGTCGATACCGTCCTCGGGCCGGAGATGAAATCGACGGGCGAAGTGATGGGCGTGGCAAGCAACTTTGGCGAGGCCTTTGCGAAGGCACAGCTCTCAGCCGGTCAAATCCTGCCCACGGGCGGCACCGTCTTCTTTACCGTGAACGATGGCGACAAGCAGGCGGCCATTCCGCTGGCGCGGCGGTACGTGCATCTTGGCTTCAAGATCGTGGCCACTGAAGGCACGGCCAACGCGCTCGAGGGTGCGGGGCTGATCGTGGAGCGCGTGTTCAAGGTGGAGGAGGGCCGGCCCAATGCCGTGGACCTCATCAAGGGCGAGCGCATCCAGCTGATCGTGAACACGCCGCGCGGGCAGGACTCGATTTTCGATGAGAAGGCCATTCGCCGCGCTGCGGTGCTGGCCCGCATTCCCACCATCACCACGCTCGCTGCCGCCCAGGCCGCCGCCGAGGGAATTGCCGCCATGCAACGTCATCGCGTGACCGTCTTTGCCTTGCAGGCACTGCACACAGCGAACGGGCGCAATTGATTCGCATCAAAATACTGCATCCGTGCCCCATCCATTTCCGCGTTCTTTGCGGAAAGGGCGGGAAAAAATGCCAAGGGAAGCGGGTTTTGACGGCTACTTCGCCCGCTGGAAGCCGAGTTTCGCACCAATGGAGTAACCGACGAGCGCAACGGCGGGCCAGGTGCCGATGAACGGACCGTCGTTGTCGATGAGTCCGCTGGGGCTAGTCAGGCTGAAGAAGGTGCGCGTCAACTTGTCCGTGGCGTCGCACTGGAAGCATTGATTTGGCCCGGTCGGCATATCCAGGACCCACAGGCAGACAATGAGGAACCAGATGAGGCCGAGCAGCCAGACCAGGGCCGCCATCTCCGCAGGGTAAACGCGGGCGACGAGGAATCCAACGACGAGGGGCACGGCGGCCGACGAGAGAAGAATGACGAGTTGCGGCACGCCGCTGGGATTGATGGCGTAGCCGAGCAGCATAAGCGCCATCCACGAGCCAAGCGCCAGGAGCGAGTGCAGGAAAAACTCGAGCGCCTGCCCGGAAAGTTTGGATGTGCTCTGTTCCTCGAGGTCCAATTGCGCCGACGAGTCCATCTTCGCCGCTCCTGAAGTGAGAATTGCTGCCGGCTCTGCGTTATATCTAACCACTTACCATACACCGCAGCTGCCAAGGCGAACAATTTGGGCACGATGAAGCAGGGAAGAGCGCCGCGTAACCGTGCGGGGTTCTACAATAAATAAATGCTGCTGGAAGGCGTCTTTGCCGCGGTCACCACGCCGTTTTACTCAGACGAGCGCATCTATTTTCGGAAAATCGAAGCCAACATCGCACGCTACTCGCGTAGTTTGCTGACAGGGATGGTGGTTCTAGGCTCGACGGGCGAGGCGCCGCTGCTCGACGATGCGGAATCGCGCGACGTTCTGCGTGTGGCCGCCAAAGCTGCCGCGCCGGAGAAGGTGCTGATCGCGGGGGTAGGCCGTGAGAGCGTGAAGGCGACTGTGGAACTGGCCGATGCGGCGGCAGCATTTCGGTACGACGCCGTCCTGGTGCGACCGCCCAGCTACTATTCCGGGCAAATGTCTTCCGCGGCTGTGCTCCATTATTTTCGCAGCATCGCGGACCGCTCTCCGCTTCCCGTCGTGCTCTACAACATTCCCAAATGCGTCCCATACCAGATTCCAGTGGAACTGGTGGGGGAACTGGCCGATCACCCCAACATCATCGGCATCAAGGATTCGTCTGGCAAGGTGGAGCGCATTGGGGCGCAGGTTGCGGCCACGCAGAATGCGCCGCGGCGGATGGTGCCGGTTACGCAGGTGTTTGAGGCGGCCACGGCACGGATGCTGGCGCCGCGGGCCGAGGCGGGGGGCGGCTTTGTCTCTGTCGGTGAGCTGGCAGGTGGCGCGGCGGTTGTCACGGCTGCTTCTGCGGTTCCCATCAAGACCCGAAGCAGGGAAGTCGGGTTCCAGGTGCTCTGCGGCTCGGGGAGCACGGTGTTGGAGTCGTTGGAGGCGGGAGCGACGGGCGGGATTCTCGCCTTCGCCGCGTTCGCGCCACAGGCATGCCAGGAAATTTACCTTGCGTGGAAGGAACACGACCTTGCATTGGCAGCAGAGAAACAGAAGCGCATTGCGCAGGTGAATCAGCGCATCGTCGGGGAATTCGGTATCGCCGGTGTCAAGTACGCCTGTGACTTCAATGGCTACTACGGAGGCCACACGAGGGCGCCGTTGCTGGAATTGACGGCCGGAGAAAAGGCCGAAATCGAGGCATTGCTGGCGGATGCCCGGAACTAAGCGGGCTATATGGAATGTCCGATAACAGATATTCTGTATACTGCAACCCTGCGCAGATAAAACAACGGAAACCCATGTCCCGCAAAGCATTACTAGCCCATGCACTCCCACTTCCCTTTTGGAGACCTCGGCAATTTGCACGTGGAAGTCGGGGGGCGCGGCTACGTCATCGAGACCGTCAATACCTTAACGGCTCGGATTCCCTTGCTTCGCGATAACGATTGGAATCTTGAAACTCCGCCTGGGCTACATCTTGTAGCGGCCGAGGTCTTCGTCGTTTAATCCCTCGAGCCACCCGCGCAACTGCTCGGCAGTGGGCCCTTCGGGCGGGCCGGTGGTATTGAGCTTGGCGGTTTCCATGACCTTCTCTGCGACGTAGATCGGGCAGTCGGCCCGCAGAGCCAGCGCGATGGCGTCGGAAGGCCGTGCATCGATGGCAACCGGCTCATCCCCTTGTCGCACCCACAAGACCGCAAAGAACGTATCGTCTTTAAGTTCTGTAATGACAACACGTTCCAGCTGACCATTGAGATGCCGGATCAGATTCCGCGCGAGATCGTGCGTCATGGGGCGTGACGCGGACATCTTTTCAATCTCCAGCGCAATCGCGTTGGCCTCAAAGATGCCAACCCAGATGGGCATCACCGCGTCGGAGCCTACATCCTTCAACACGACGATCGGCATATTCGTTGCCGGGTCCATCATCAGGCCGCGAATCCGCACTTCAATGTCCATCAGTTCCCTCTTGAAGAACCTCTGCAATTTTAGACGGCGTGGCCCACGAGACTGTTGGGAAAAGCTCCAACTATTTTGACACGAAGATAACTGCCCGGCGCCGGCGCAATAGGTTGCGACCACTCGAAGTTCACCGGCTTGTTCTGGCTGCTGCGGCCCGCGATCTGCCCGCGAGCCGGATTCACGCCTTCCACCATTACCTCAATAATCTCTCCGATGTGCTTGGAATAATTGATCCTTTGTATCTCACGCTGCCGCTCAAGCAGAACTTGAAGCCGACTGGCTTTCTCGGCTTCGGGAATGGAGTCGATCATCACCAGGGCCGGCGTGTTGGGGCGGGCCGAGTATTTGAAGGCGAAGACGCAATCGTACTGCACCTCGGCAAGCAGGTCTATGGTCTGGATGAAATCGTCGGCAGTTTCGCCCGGGAAGCCGACAATAATATCCGTTGAAATTGAAATAGGCCGCCTGGCCGCTTTGATCCATGCGATGCGCTCGAGGTACCACTCCGGCTTGTACTCGCGAGCCATGCTTGCAAGAATCCTTGCCGAACCCGACTGCACCGGCAGGTGCACATGGTCGCAGAGGGTGGGTACAGCGTCGATGGCGTCGACAATATCGCGCGTGAAGTCGCGGGGATGGCTGGTGGTAAATCGCACCCTCCTGACGCCCGGCACCTCACCCACGGCGGCCAGCAATTCCGCGAAGCTGCGCTTCCCTTCCGGGTCGCGGTAGCTGTTCACATTCTGGCCCAGAAGCTGGATCTCTGTGTAGCCAAGATCGGCGATGCGCCGCGCCTCCGCCAACACCGAAGACGAGGTCCGGCTGCGTTCCTTGCCACGCGTGTACGGTACGACGCAGTAGGAGCAGAACTTATCGCAGCCTTCGATGATGGTGATGTAGGCGCGGTAAGGATTCTGACGCGCCGTGAATTCGGTCTCGAAGGTCTCGTCCGTCTGGCGGTCGTCGAGACCCGTAATGCGGCTTTCGCCCGCCTCCAGGCGGGTGAGCATCTCCGGCAACTTGCGGTACGAGGCCGACCCCGACACCAGCGAAACGTACGGCGCGCGCTCGAAGATCTTTTCACCTTCCTGCTGGGCGACACAACCCAACACCGCGAAGCGCTTACCTTCTTTGTGAAGCTTCTTGTAGTCGTTCAGGCGATGAAAGACCTTCTGCTCCGCCTTATCGCGAATGGAGCAGGTGTTGTAAAGGATGAGACCGGCATCTTCCTCGGCTTCAACCTGCCGGTAGCCCTGTTGGCGCAGAGTGCCAATCACCTTTTCGGAGTCATGGGCGTTCATCTGGCAGCCGAAGGTCTCCAAATAGAATGTTTTTTCGGTTGCCATAGACATCCTCAGTATACGGTGAATCCTGATTTCCCGGCCGAGCTTGACTGCGACCCAACGTCACGCCGGAATTGCGCCGGAAACGCGTGCGCAGTTATTGGTGCAACAGCTTGAAAGCGTGCGTCCACTCATTCTTCGTGAATCCAAGAGTGCACCACAGCATGCAGAGTGGCTCGATAGCGCGCGCTGCTTCCACCTTGCCCATGTCCGCCGTCTCCCAGCCAAACTGCTCAAGAATCTGCGCCGTGATCGCCTTGGCTCCGTCATCGTTGCCGCAGATAAACATCGTCGGTCTGCCAGCCTTGAATTCGGGGTTCACCATTCGGCTTGCGCCCACCGAGTTGAAGGCTTTCACAAAGTGCGCCGTGGGAAATTCCTTTTGCAGCTGCTCCATCAACGAATCGTCCAGCGTGGTGAAAAACTTCAGAACACCGTTCACAGGCGGAGCGTCTGCAATCGGATTACAGGCGTCCATGACCAGCTTCCCCGCCAGATTCGCGGTTCCCGCAGCGCGCAAAACGTCTGCCGCGGCCGAGCCTTTCACGGCCAGCACCAAGGCTTCGCCAAATGCTGCTGTGTTGCTGAAGCTGCCCACCTGTGCCTTGGGATTCGCCTTGAGCCAATCGGCCAGCTTTGCTTTATCGCGCGTGCCGATCATCGTCTGATGGCCATGCTTGACGAAACCGGCCACCAGCGTTTGAGCCACACTGCCAGAACCAAGAACACCGACTTTCATATGCATCCTCCTCGTTGTTGTGAGTGGACCCTAAGGACTTCGCTCGTCGCGCATCCCCGTGTGCAAATAAGCCAGCAGAGCGCTCATTTGCTCTTGCGTCATCTGATACGCAAACGATGGCATCGTTCCCTTGCCTGCCAGCAGAATCTGCTCGACTTCCGCCTCGGTCGCCGGCGCCCCATCCGGCAGCGTTTTTCGGTTGAAGAGGCCATGCAGATTCGGTGGAACCTTCTTCAAGTGCAGGTCGTTCTCTTCGTGGCAGTGCGCGCAACCCGCGTCGTAAAGGCGCTTGCCCTCCGCCTGTTGCGGTGTAAGGCTCGGAGTCGCATGACAGCCCGCCAGTAAGACCGCAAAAGAGAAGATCGCCGTCCGGCCACGTTTCAAAAGCACCGTTCCTTACGCTTTCTCGGCAAACTTGCTGCTTACGGAATCCCAATTAATCACCTGGAAGAACGCTTTCACGTAATCCGGGCGGCGATTCTGGTATTTGAGATAGTAAGCATGTTCCCACACATCGACGCCCACCACCGGCTTATGGCCGAAGGTCAACGGACTGTCCTGGTTGGGCGTGGTTTCAATGGAGAGAGTGCCGTCGGGCATCGTGACCAGCCAGGCCCAGCCGCTGCCGAAGACACTGAGAGCGGCCTTGGTCAATTGCTCCTGAAAAGCGGAAAACGTGCCGAATCTGGCATCGATGGCCTTGGCCAGCTCGCCGCTCGGGGCAGCGCTTCCCTTGCCTAGCATGGGCCACCAGAAGGAGTGGTTGGCATGACCGCCGCCTTGGTTGCGGACCGCGGTGCGGATGGACTCCGGCACATCAGTAAGATTCGCCACCAACTCGTACACGGTTTTGCCGGCAACTTCCGGATGCCCTGCGACCGCGGCATTCAGATTGTTGACATAGGCCTGGTGGTGCTTGTCGTGATGCAGATGCATGGTGTCGGCGTCGAAATACGGCTCGAGAGCGTCGTAGGCGTACGGCAGCGCGGGCAAAGTGAAGGGGCCCGTGGGTGCTGCAGCCGGTGCAGCCGCTGCCTGCGCGGCCGGCACACCTTCCGCGCGAAGATGATTCGTAAGGAGCGTTGCACCTGCCAGAGTGCTCATTTGCACGATGGCAGTCCTGCGATTGATGTTTGACATGAGAATGTCCTCCGGGGATTGACGGATGATCCAGCGAACTCCGCCTCTTCAGTCTGCGCGGGCGACGCCGGGCAGGTCAAGGGAGCGGATGCAGATTACGGAATCCGCGCGGCGTCGTTGCCGTCGATGCGATGCGAAGCAAGTATGCTGAAATCATGCAGCTTCACTCCCACGAACCTCTCACGCCATTCGCTCACTCGGCCCATAACCGTTGCTTTGGCTGCGGACAAGCCAATGCAAACGGACTGCGCCTGGAGTTCCTGCTCGCGTCGGACGGCGCCGTCGTCAGCCTTCCCGTTGTGCCGGAAGCCTTTGAGGGCCACCCGGGCTATCTGCACGGCGGAATCATTGCGACGCTTCTCGATGAGGCGATGAGCAAGGCGGTGCGCGTCCAGGGCCGGCCATCGATGACACGGAAAATGGAAGTGGAATACCTTCGCCCGGTGCCGAGCGGCGCGCCTCTTCGCATCGAAGGGCGCGTGGTGCGCAACGAGGGGCGAAAGCACTGGACCGAAGCCGTGATTGTCGACAGGGAAGAAACAGCGTTGGCGCGTGGCAAGGGACTGTTCATCGAGATTCAGCCGAAAGCGAAACAATAGGGCGGCCCGAGAAGGCCGCCCTCAAGGATCTGCATACCGGTGGAGGCATCTCAATGCACCATGTTGATCGTGTCCTGCGTAACGGTGTCGAAGGTGGTAACCGATTTCGCGTTGGCCTCAAAGGCCCGCTGCGCAACAATCAATTCGGCAAATTCGGTGGAGATGTTGACGTTCGATGCTTCAAGGGCGCTGTCCTGCATGGTGGCCAGCCCCGCGGTGCCCGAAGTTCCGACCGCCGCGGCTCCGCTGGCCAGCGTGGTTCCGTAATCGCCATTGCCCAGCAACGCAAGGCCCTGCAGATTGGCTACGTTCGCCAGCGCGAGTTGGCCGACGTTCTCTTGTTGGCCATTCAAGTACGACACGGTCACCGTGCCATCCGCACCGATGGAGAAGCCATTGTATTGGCCGCTGGGGTAGCCGTTCTGCGAGGTCCCTGAAAGCGCTGAAGCTGTGGCCACCTGGCTGATGGTCGGCGTTCCGGCTGAGCTCAACAGGTTCCACTGGATGTTCAGACCTGCGGCTCCATCTGCCAATACGTTGGTCGCTGCGGGATTGAAGTTGAGGGCGACCGAAGAGACATCGCCCGCTGCGGTTCCCACGGTCTGCGCGGCTCCGGCTCCCTGAGCCACGGTAGCGAGGTCACCATTGGCATTGAATGTCAAAGTCCCGGTGACGGCGGCCGGAACCACATCTTTGCCCGCTGTGGAATAGTCCGATGATGGCAATTGCGCAGTATAGGTCCATGTGTTGGTTGCCGTCTGCTCGAAGGTCACCGTGGCTACGTGCGGCTCGCCGAGAGAGTCGTAGACCGTGACCTGAGCTGGAAACTGCGTATTCGCGGCTGCATTGGAATCCAGGTTGGCCGTCAAGCTCATCGTCGTGGTGGCCTGCTGCTGCACCTGGCCGACCGGAATGCTGATCGCCGTCAATGGAGCATTGGTATTCACCACGCCGGCGACAGCCGGATAGCCCATCACACTCATGCCATTCGAAGTGACCAGACCTCCCGTGGAGTTCAACGTAAAATTGCCATCACGGGTATATTCGTATACCTGGCTACCGTTGCTGACCACGAAGAATCCATTTCCATCCAAGGCCACGTCAGTAGAGTTGCCTGTGGAACTGATGGAGCCCTGCGTGAAGTCCGTCTCATTCGTGGCCACCTTCACGCCAGCTCCCACCTGGATCGGATCGCCGGAGCCCGTGGCGCCGATCTGCTGGTAGAAGAGATCGGCAAAATTCGTCGTCTGCGCCTTGAAGGCCGTCGTGTTCATGTTCGAGAGATCGTTGGCAACGGTGTTGAGAGCGGTCGAGTCGGCCTTAAGCCCGGTCAGCGGAATTGAGAAACTTGCCATGATTCATCTCCTCGTAGAGTGCGATGGGGTTGTGCCTGGTCATGTGCCCGGCGGGTGAACATGCTTATGGGGCGGCAGGCGAAGTTCCCTGCACCGAGGTCGCATGCGTTCGGCCGGCCAACGCATGCCCAACGCGTCGCGCTGCAGGGTTGGCGTTGGGAGCGCTCAAATTGCCCGAAATGCGTTGCGTGGAGGTCGTCTGCGGTGCGGATGCGTTCGAGGCCGCGACGCCAGGTGCGGTGGAGAGCGGCGATCCGGCGAGGTGTGCGGCTGCGTGCGGCGAAGCTGCGGCCGATGCCAGCGAGGTTGAGTTCGTTGGGCTCGAAGCTGCTCCCACTGCTTGCGTGGATGCGCCAGTGCCGGAGGTGCTCGAGGCGCTTCCGGCATCCGCGCTCAGCGTCTGGTTGATGTCGATCAGCTGTTCCAGGCTGTTCACCTGTACAAGCTGGTCGATGTACTCGTTGGGATCCGTGTCCGAGGTCGGATCCTGGTTCTGCATCTCGGTCACCAGGAGCGTAAGAAAGTCGTTAGCCGAAATGGCGGCCGAGCTATCGCTCGAGTCGCCCGAACTGCTGGCGCCGCTGGTGCCGGATGTGACACTATCCATGGGCGTCGCCGCGTTACGCGTCAGCGCCTGGCCGGCTGTCATTTGGTGATTGAAGATTCCCGCTGCTGTCGCCATCTTTCCTCCCTGCCTTACCGCTGCCGCGCGCACTTGGCTCATGCCATCACAGAAATGTGTGTGCCGCGTAATTCTCCGGCGTGTGCGAGCGAGTCCCGATTGCCGGCTTGTGCCGGAGCAGCCTGAACAAAAGTGCGCGGAGCCGGCGGCGCACTTTTCTGTGAATCTGGCTGCGATTCTTCGGGCACGTTTCTCTGGGGGTTTCCCTCCGCGCCTTGCTGCATGCGCTGGCCCACGCCGCTTTCGACGCCGCTCTCGCTTGGCGAGGCCATCGTCAGTGAGGCCACGAGTGATTGCTGCTCTACCAGGTGCGTGCTGAGCCCAGCCAGGTGCACATTTAGTGCCTGAGCGGCTTCCGCGGAACTCGGCACGAGGGTTGCATGAATGCCGCCGGCGTCAAGGTCCGCGCGAACTCCCACCCATCCGAGTGCAGGATCGCGAAAGCCCGCCTCCGCGTGCTGGCCTCCCGCGTGGGTCCATGCGGGTGTGCCCGGCGAAGTTCCCGCATCGAGCGCGGCAAACGTGTCCTGCGCGGGCGCTGCCGAAGTTGCGGCCGCAAACTGCGCATGGTCTCCTGTTGGCGCCAGGGACACATGCGCCGCCGCCGGAGTGAGTAACCCAAGGGCTGCCGCGTCGACGGAGGACAGCTGCGCTGGAACCATCGGCGTTGCGGTGGCGGCGGTTTCTCCTGCCGCATCGCGAAATGCCGTGCGCGGCATGACCCGTTCCGCCGTTGATTTCGAATCATCCTGCACCGAATCGGCGCTGGTCTGGGCCGCAACGGAGACGCTCGCGAACGGCGCTGCTGACGGCACAGTGCTTTGGGCGGGCGCAGCAGGGGTGAGGTGGCCTGTTTTTGCATTCTGAGTGAGTTGCACGGAGGGCGATTCGCTGCTTGCCGCGGTCTCAGCGATTGACGATTCGTGTTGCGCATTGGCAGCCCATGCCACCGCAGAAGAAAGCGAGGCCATCGCGCCGTCCGCAGCGGGCTCCGAAGCATCATCTTGAGAAGACGTCGCGGTTCCACGCGTCGCATTGCTTTGTGCTGTATTGCGCGCGATGGTCCCTGCGCGTTCGGGGTTCGTTTGAGCGCGAACACCGGCAGCCGTGGAATTGCTGGAGATTCCGGCGGCAAGCGTTTCCGTCGCTACGCTTTCGCTCTCCTCCATCTGCGCTGTGCTATGCACGACAGATCCGGTGCGTTCGCGGTTCGGTTGAGCGCGAACACCGGCTGCCGTAACGCTATTGGAAATGCCTGCGCCGAGCGATCCCGTTGCTGCGCTTTCGCTCTCCTCCATCTGCGCTGTGCTAGGCGCGATAGATCCGGTGCGATCGCGGGGAGCTTGAGCGAGAACACCGGCTGCCGAAGCGCTGCTGGAGATCCCGGCGGCAAGCGTTCCCGTTGCTGCGCTTTCGCTCTCCTCCATCTGCGCTGTGCTAGGCGCGATAGATCCGGTGCGATCGCGGGGAGCTTGAGCGAGAACACCGGCCGCCGTAACGTTATTGGAAATGCCGGCGCCGAGCGATCCCGTTGCTGCGCTTTCGCTCTCCATCCAGGACAACTCCGGCCCTCCCAAGGACTGTTTCGAGCTCCAGCCGGAGCGTGCGAAGGTTGATTCCGATGAAGAACTCTGCTCGGCAGCGTTTGCTGGCGCGGAAATCTCCGAGGAAGCGAGAGTGACGGGTGGCGGCGTGGACATTTGGACGGCCAGAGCGACGGTTTGCCCTCCGGGCTTTGCTGCCGCTGCAGTACTTTCCCGATGGACTTGTTCAGCGCCACGGCCGGCACGGTCGCGCGTTGCGGTATCGGAGCGCGGCGTGACCATTGACTCTGTGCTCGCCGAAGCTTTCTGCGTGGCGACGTCTGGCTCGGATGTCCACCCAAAACGGCTTGTGCGTAGCAGTGTTCCCTCTTGATCCGTTGTACCGGTTGCAGACGCATTCTGCTGCCTGACCGTGACATTCCCTGAAAGGCGTGAATTTGCCACCTGCGCTGACGCCGAACCTTGTGCATTTATCGCGGCGCGGCCGACGGCAACGGCATTCGTGGTGTCGACCGCGCCGGCTTCACTCGCATCTTCGCTCTCGACGCCGTTGGTTCCACGTGAAACTCCACGCCAGGCATTCACTTGAGATTGCCAACTGGAGCGAAAACTCGGCGCTTCGGAGGCCAAACCGGTTGCAAGATTGCCGCTCGCAGGTCTGAGCCAGTTCGTGCTCAGTTCCTTGCCGGGTCGAGCCGACGCTACCGGGCTTTGCCCCAGCCCAGCCTGCCCTCCTGCTTCCATCTCTGCACCAAGGTCCATTCCAACAGCTGCGGTCATGCGGGAATCAGGTGCAGATGGCGTGCCAAAGGGAGGTTGGGAGGGGTTAGAAGAATGTCAGGGATGGAACTGATTTTCCCAATTTGGAATGCGCTCCTGAAGTGTTGCACATCTTCCCTCAAGTTTTTCTGGTCTGCTGCGACGCGCAGTCCGTTGTCCGATGAGCATTCTCCAGCATTTCGTCACCTCGCACCTCTCCGGGCGCCGCACGCCGGCTCCTAAACCAGTCATCGAGATCCCGTTGCACACGCCGCCCGGCTTCAACGCTCTCCAGAGCTTCCGCCTCCTCAATGAGCGTCTCGGTCTGCCGCCGTTCGATGCGCTTGCCGAGGAACTCGTGCTGTCGCAGGTTCACGGCCGACTCCGACTCCGCAATGCGCGGGGCCAGAGCCGTGGCAATGCGTTTGGCAACGCGGGTCTCCTCGATTCCGGCGATCCGGTCCGTGATCTCGCCGGTCGCGGCGCTGGCCGCAACCAGTTGCCGGCCGCCGCGTTTGCGTTCCACGCTCCAAGTGAGTGCCTGTTCCAGCCGCTTCAGCTCCGCGCGCGCCGACTCCATGGCCGCACGGCACTCCTCTTCCTGAATCTCGAGAACCTGCAGCAGGCGCCTCATGGCGCGCGAGACAGCCATGGCTCAGACCTCCGCGGCCAGGGTAGCAAGACGGCGCAGGCACTCGGGGAAGCGAACCCGTTCGCCGGCTGCCTGCGCAAGAAAGGCGCGAATCGCGTCGTGCGCTCTCAAAGCGCGATCGAGGTCGGGATCGGCGCCCGCCTTGTAAGCGCCGATGCGCACCAGATCCTCCGAGCGGGCATAAATCGCCAGCAACTTGCGCACCAGCGCGGCCTGCTGGCGATGGGGCTCTCCAGCCACCGCGGGCATGAGCCGGCTGATCGAATCCAGCACCTCGATGGGTGGGTACCAGCCCTCGGCCGCCAGCGCGCGCGAAAGCACAATGTGCCCGTCGAGCAGTGAACGCACCGCATCCACAAGCGGATCCTGCTGGTCGTCGCCCTCCATCAGCACGGTATAGAACGCCGTGATCGAGCCAGTCTGAAAACAGCCGGCGCGTTCGACAAAACGCGCCAGACGCGCAAAGACCGAGGGCGTGTAGCCCTTGGCCGTGGGCGGTTCACCGGCGGCGAGGCCGATCTCGCGCGCTGCCATGGCGAAGCGCGTGAGCGAATCGAGCACCAGCAGGACTTGTTTGCCCTGGGCGGCAAAAAACTCGGCCAATGTGGCGGCCGTGAGCGCCGCGCGCATGCGCAGCAACGGGGACTGGTCAGAGGTGGACACCACAACCACCGCGCGCGCCAGCCCCTCCTTACCCAGAGAATCGCGGAGAAACTCGCCCACCTCGCGGCCGCGCTCGCCCACCAGGCCCACGATCGTCACTTCGGCCTCGGTATTGCGCGTCATCATACCGATCAGCGTGCTTTTGCCCACGCCCGATCCGCCGAAGATGCCCACGCGCTGGCCGCGGCCCACCGTGAGCATGGCGTCAATGGCGCGGACGCCCGTGCCAAGCGGCTCACTGATGGTCGCGCGGTCTAGCGCTGGACGCACAGCGCCGTCCAGAGGCAACATGTTCGCGACGGCTGGAGGACGGCCCTCATCGATAGGCGCCCCCATAGCATTCAAGACCCGCCCCATCAGCGCCGAGCCTACCTCGATCTCGGGCTTTGTTCCCTCTGCCCATACCGCATCACCGAAGCGAATTCCCTCGGTGGTCTCGACCGGCATGGACAACACATTCGACCCGCGAAAGCCGATTACCTCGGCCCGGTGCGGATGCCCCATGCGGTCCTCGATCTCACAGCACTCGCCCACCGAGACGGGAGGGCCCGCCGACTCGATGGTCTGGCCTACCGATTCGAGGACATGCCCGCGCCAGCGCCAGGGCTGCCGGCGCTGCAACCGGGAGAAGTAGCGTTCGAGCAGCGCTGTCATGCGCGCGCCTCGACGGGCGGCGTTTCCGGCGCTGCGCTCATTTGAGATTGGCGCGCCGGCGCATCGGCCGTGCCGGCACGGTCGAAGAAGCCGCGCTCGATCTCGCCCAACTGCGAGCGAATTCCAAGATCGACGGTTCCGACTTTGCTTTCGATCACGCACTCGCCGAGCAGCATGCCCTCGTCTGTCACCACAAGCGGTTTCACAGTCAGCTTGGGCAAGAGAGCGATGGTTTCCTTCCACAAGTCTGCTTCCTTGGCGGGCACATGGAGCCGGACCTCCGACGTGGCCGCCAGCTGCCCCAGCGCAACGCGTACCGCGCCCGTAAGCAGAAGCGGATCCATCTGCGCTTCGCGGCGCAGGATGCGCGCCGCCACGGCCAGTGCCAGGCGTACCACTTCCTGCTCGATGGCTTGGAGATAGCGGTCGCGCTCGCGGGCAAGATTTTCTAGGCGTTCGGCCGTCTGCCGGCGGATGCGCGCGGCCTCCGCTGCTGCGGTTGGAGCCAGCGCCTCGCGTTCGGCGCGACGGCCCTCTTCGCTGCCGCGTTCCCGGCCGGATTCGAACGCTTGGCGCGTTTCCTCGGCGAGCCGCTCCTCGAAGGTCGCACTGGTAACTCGCCCGCCCGCTCGGACTGCACCGTTTGCTAACGGCTCCTCAGCAGAGTTCTCGTCAGCTTCGGCCCAGCCATCCCAGGCGAGCAGCGGTGGCGCGTTGGGGCAGACGGGGTATTCGAAGCTCTCCACCGCTCTGCCGCCTCCACCACTGCCTTGCGATGCTATCTCCTGCTGCAAGCTCCCCTTTCCCCGCGATGCGCCCAGCGATGTATCGTTCATTCCGCCGCCCACTGCCGTTCTTCCCCGCCGGCTTCCTTACTTTGCTGCCGCCGGTTCGCTACGCCATCATTTCGTCGCCCGTTTCCAGCTTTAAAATCACTTTACCTTCGGCCTCGAGCCGGCGCGCCAGGCTTAGAATTTCCTGCTGCGCCTGCGCTACCTCGCGCGAACGCACTGGGCCGAGCACTTCCATGTCTTCCTTGAGCATCTCGACCGCGCGTGAGCTCATGGCCTTGAAGATCTGGGCACGCAGGTCTTCATTGGCCCCGCGGAGTGCGAGCGCCAGTTGCCGTTTGTCGACGCCGGAGACGATCTCGCGAATCGTCGCCGCGGGCACGGTAATGAGGTCCTCAAAGGTGAACATCAGATTGCGTATGCTCAGGGCGAGTTCCGGCTGGTCTTCTTCGATGGCCTCCAGAATCTTTTTCGCTTCGTCGGCATTGAGCCGGTTCATCAGATCCGCGACGGCCTTGAATCCGGAGTAGCTGCGGCGCGCCGTATCGCCCACGCTCTCCAGCCGGCGGTGCAGAATCAGCGCCACCTTTTGCGCCATCTCCGGCGAGAACTGCCGCATCTCCGCCAGCCGCTGCACGGCGACAACCTTGTGGTCCTCGCTCAGGTTGTCGAGCACTGTCGAGGCTCGGCGCGGGTCAAGGTGAGCCAGCACCAGTGCGATGGTCTGCGGGTGCTCGGATTCGAGCAGCTTGCCCAGCTGCTGGGGATCAGTGCGCTGCAACTTGGCCAGGTTGCCTTGCGCCGCCTCCTGCGATTGACGCATCAGCGTCAGCAGATCGTCGGCGCGCTCCTTGCCGAAGGTGTCGACCAGCAGCCGCCGCGCGTAGTCCAGGCCGCCATGCACGATGAAATGATGGGTGTCGAGAAGCTGCCAGAACTCCTCGAGCACGTCCGCGGAGATTTCCGGCGTAATACCGCGCAGGTCGGCCAGCTCTTCGGTGACGCGCTGCACGTCAGGTTCCGGGAGCGCGCGCAGCACCTCCTTGGCTAGCTCCTCGCCCACGGCAACCAGCAGGATCGCCGCCTTGCGCACCCCGGAAACATTGGCCGCCTGGCGCCGCCGCGTTGCCCCGCTCTCGATTCCCTGCTCCGTCAAGGCCCGTTCCTTTCCCTGTCTCCTCGGCCCGTCCGACTTGCTTCACGCTCCGGCCTGTCTCACGTGCCTCACGCCAGGGGCCCGATCTCGGGCATCAATCCGAGTGGATCCAACTCTGCAATAGCCGCGAACTTTGCGTGGGCTCGCGTTTCACATGCGTGGTCACCTGCTCGAAGATTTCCTGCGACCGCTGCCGCTCCGGATCGATCTCCGCCGGCTCAGGCGGGCCGACCGGGACCTGTGCAGGAGCAGTTCCCGAACCCGCAGGCAGTTCCCGGCGCGCACTCCTTACGGTGCCCAGTGTCGTCAACGCCGCGCCGGCGTGGCGGATCGCCGGCCGCAGCCCGAAGGCCACTACGACGAGCAAGCCCATCAGCAGCGCCGCAAACTTTATCAGATTCGGCGAGCCTTCGGCGGTGCGTAGCCATTGTTCGGCGAGCGTGGCTGGCGGCTGCGGCCGGTTTTCGTCGAAGGCCAGATCCTGCACGGTGACTACGTCGCCGCGCGCCGTGTCGAATCCCACTGCCGCCTGGGCCAGTGCCGTCAGATTGCGCAGCTCATCTGCCGAACGCGGCTGCCAGACTGCCGCACGATCTTTCGTCGCCGGCTGCATCAGCCGGTCGTTCACGACGATGGCCGCGGTGAGCCTGCGTACGCGCCCGGGGTTGTCCACCACATGCCGCACGGTCTTCGAGACTCCGTAGGTTCCTGACTCGGTTTTAGCGGACTGGGGCGCAGACGTCTCATGCGGATAAACGGGAACCGTCTGCGTGTTGGGCGCATTGGAGGCAGTGCCCGGAATCCCGGCAGCGACGGGCTGCGCGCCGGTAGTCTGCTCAGTGCGCTCGAGCGCAAGGGTGACGGTTTTCGCGGGATCGTAACTCTCGTCGGTCTCTTCGGCAGTCTGCGCATCGTAATCGAGCGTGACCGAGGCGCGCACGTTGCCCATGCCGGTCACCGGCTCGAGTGTCGCGACCAGTTTGTCCTCAAGAGCCCGCTCGGCGCTCAGCTCGATGGCCTCGGTGGTCCTGGGTCCTAGTGGAGAATTGCCCGCGGCATCCACCAGCACCACGTGCTCCGGCAGAAGTCCATCGACGGCGGAAGCGACCAGGTTGCGGATGGCGTCGGGCTCGCCCTCGGCCAGCGCACGGTGGCGCAGCCTGATCACCACGGCGGCCTTGGCCGGACGCTCCTGGTCGCGAAACAGCGAGTCGTGCGGCAGCACCAGGTGCACGCGCGCCGAGGCCACGTCGGAGAGCGTGCCGATGGTGCGCTCCAGCTCGCCCTCAAGAGCACGCTGAAAGTTCACCTGCTCGTCGAACTCTGAGCCTACCCAGTTTGGCTTATCGAAGATCTCGAACCCCAGCCGGCCGCTCTTGACACCGCCCTTGGCCGCGGCGGCCAGCCGCGCCTTGTCCAGTTGCGCAGCCGGAACTTGAATGCCTGAGCCATCAGGGGTGGGCTCAAAAGGAATCTGCGCCTGTGCGAGGACCTGCTCTATCTGCCGCGCATCGTCCGGCTCGAGGCCGGCGTAGAGCGTGCGCCAGTCGGGACTGAGACCGTACCATGCCAGCCCACCCAGCAGCGCCACCAGCATCACGGTCGCAACCATCACCCAGCCGCGCTGCGCGGGGGCCATCTGCGCCCAGCGCACCCACGCCAGGCCCCATAGCCCGGACCACCTTCCGCCCTTCTGCACTTGCCCCAGCGCCGGCGGAGTCTTCTCCAACTGTGTTCCCGTAGCCATGGTTGCTATGTCCCGCTGCTCAGTCTCCGTACCGGAATCGCTGCCTGCCGCACTCTTTAACGGCAGGATGAGCACACCGCGTCAATTTCTTCGCACTCCTGCGCGTTTCACGCCGCGGGCCGCGGAGGGGGCTAAAACTGCATGCCCATCACGCTCTGGTAGGCCTGGACGGCCTTGTTGCGCACTGCCAGCACCAGTTCGAAGGCCATATCCGCCTTCTGAGTGGCAATCATTGCCTGGTGCACGTCCACGCCGGAGCCAGTTATCAGGCCGGTCACCGCCGTTTGCGCCTGCTCTTCCAGCTGAGTCACGTGGCCTACGGCGTAGGTGATCAGATCGGCGAAGGGAGAAGATGCTGTGGTCTGTTCTGCTTGGGCCGCAAGCGAATTCGTGGCGCCCGCGTTTGCTGCACCCGGCGCACCCGTTACCAGATTCACTGCCGCCAACATGTTGTACGCCTCCTCGACTTCGGTCCCTCACCCGCTCGGGATGCCCACGCTCCCAAACACACGCGCCCAGGTCAGGACTTGGCAATCTCCAGCGCCGACGTGATCATGCCCTTCTCAGCCTGCACGGCAGCGCCGTTCAGACCATATGCACGCGTCGCCCCCATCAGGTCCACCATCTCTGTGAGGGGGTTAATGTCGGGATAGGAGACGTAACCGTCCGGCCCGGCGTCAGGATGCCCCGGATCGTAGCGCTTGAGCGGCGGTGAAGGATCTTGAACGACCGCGGAGATGTGCACGCCCGGAGCGACGGCCGAACTGCCGGCGAGCGCGACGGCTCGAGAACGCGGCGCCATGCCGCCCCCCGATGCCGCCGTCATGGAATCGAGAAAGTTGGGGTCGCCCTGATTGGCGACGAAGACCACCTCCTGGCGTCGATAGGGACCTCCGTCGGCGGTGCGTGTGGTCTCCGCATTGGCCATGTTGGCGGCTACCACTTCGGCGCGCATCCGCTCCGCCTCCATGGCAGTGCCCGAGGTTTCCATCATGCCGAACAGATTCATTGCGACACCTCCTTGCGGCATTGCCGCACCCGCCGATCCTCGCGCCTTCGTTCTCGCTGCCTTCGCGCCGCAGAATTACTTGTCAGCGTGGATCGCGTCCATGACGCGTTGATACTCCTGCCTGAGCAACGCCACTCCGGTGCGGAACTTGAGTTGCGCCTCGGCCAGGTTGAGGCTTTCGCGGTCGATCGAGACGTCGTTTCCGTCGGGACGCGCCACCAGTCCATCAACCTCCGTAACCCGCACCTTGCGCGGCGCCCGCCCCTGTTCGACATCGTTGATGGCCCCGCGCATCTCGGCCTCGAAGTCCATGCCCACCGCGCGGTAGCCCGGCGTGTCCACATTGGCCATGTTGACGGCCGTCAGCTTGGCCTCCGCCGTGGCCAGGTCAAGATAGCGCGCGATCTGGTCGCTCAATTCGGTTGCGATCTCCATGCTCATACCGCCCTCCCGAAACGCACCTTTCGCCGCCCTCCCCTTCGGAACATTCTGTACGCGAAAAGTCCAGCGGCGGTTAGTTCACTGCGAGGCCAAAGTCGATCTCCCGCGCGGTCAGTACCGGATTCTCCCCGGCCAGAATGACGCCGCGTTCCAGCACGTGCTCAAGTTCGCGAACATTTCCCGGCCAATCGTGCGCGCCCAGTTTGGCGAGAGCGCTCTCGTCCAGCCGCTTTACCGGCGTATCCCGGCCCAGCTTCTGCAAAAAGTGCTCGATGAGCAGGAGCAGGTCCTGGGTGTGCTCGGCCAACGACGGCGTGCGGATGAGAAAGACCGCCAGCCGGTAGTAAAGATCGGAGCGGAAGCCGCCGTTCTGCGCCTGTGGCGCTAGCGGCCGGTGGCTGGCGGCAAGAATGCGCACATCCACTTTGACGGTCTCATTGTCGCCGACCCGCTGCAACTCTCCGCATTCGACAAAGCGCAGGAGTTTCGCTTGCAGGCCCAGCGGCATTTCGCCGATTTCGTCCAGAAATAACGTGCCCCCATCGGCGGCTTCGATGCGGCCGGTACGGCCCTGTACCGCACCGGTAAATGCGCCCCGCGTGTGGCCGAAGAGCTCGGCTTCGAGCAGTGCTTCAGGGATGGCTGCGCAGTTGATGGCGACGAAGGGCTTGCGGCTGCGCGCCGACAGGCGATGCAGCGCCTCGGCCACCAATTCCTTACCCGATCCCGTCGGCCCTTCAATCAATACCGGGGTCATGCGTGGGGCCACGAGACGCACGCGGCGGCTGACCTCGAGCATGCACGCCGCATTGCCCACGAGATCCGGAAGGCGGTCGCTGGAGTTCGGTTCGACTCCCTGCGCCGTCCGTCCGGACTGGATGGAGATCGTCTTGCCGGTTCCCGCAGGCAAAGACGGGAGGATTGGGGCGGCGCTCAAAAGTGCAGGGGAGGATGAAGCCATCGACCCATCGGTTGGCTTTGCAAACTCTGGCCGCGTGGTCTCGCGATCCGATTTCCCGATCGCCGGGGCTGCGTTCCACGCCGCCGTGTCCGTCTCCTGGCAATGGCGCAGCGCGTAAAGCAACTCCTGCCGATAGGGCCCGCGAGGGCTTTCGACAGCAACATTGCCCGCTGCCGTTACCAGGTCAACCTCAGGGAATCGGTCCTTGAACTCGCCCAGGAACTCGCCCAGGTCCAGGTCCGGCAGCCAGGAATCGACGATGACGGCGTCTGGCGGCGCAGCTTCGGCCTCCGTCCAGGCTTGTGCGCCGCCTTCGGCTTCGCGCACTTGCCAGCGCAAGCCAGCAAGCACGTGCGCCAGGCGCTGGCGAAAACTGCGATCGGCGCTGGCCACCAGTGCTGTCCGCGGCCGCATGTGAAGGTTTACAGGATGAACCGGAAAGAGTTGCATGAGCAGTCTCCTCAACAGTGAGGCAAAGGTGCAGTGTGGATGGATGGGTACGCTACGAGGCGGCAATGACTGGTGGGCCCGAGGCAATCTCCGCGGCAGCTGGCGCGACCACAGGCACGGCAAGCGCCAGTTCAGCCTCCGACGGCACCATGTAGCCCTGCCCGCGCACGGTGCGGATCAAACGGCCCGGCGGAGGATCCTCCAGCTTGCGGCGCAAATAATTTACATAAACATCGACGATGTTGGTGGTTTGCGCGGGCTCCAGATTCCATACCGAATCCAGCATCTCGACCCGCGAGACGCACTGGCCCCGGTTCAGCATCAGGTGCTCGAGCAGGGCAAATTCCTTGTTGGTGAGGACGATCAAACGGCTTCCGCGCCGCGCCGTGTGGTCCAGCCTATCCAGCTCAAGATCACCGGCGCGTAGTTGCAGCCGCGTTTCGCGCTTGCGGCGCAGCAAAGCACGGCACCGAGCGCGCAGCTCATGCAGGCTGAACGGCTTGGTCATCAGGTCGTCCGCTCCGCGATCGAGGCAGCGTACTCGCGTGTCGACCTCCTGCCGTCCGGTCAGCACCAGCACCGGCAGATCGGCATCGAGCGCACGTACCTCTTGAAGCACCTGCTCACCATCCTTCACGGGCATGTTCAGGTCCAGAATGGTCAGATCGGGCATCTCGGCGCGAAACGCCTCCACGGCAGCGGCGCCATCGTAGGCCACGCGGACGCGGTGACCGTCGGCTTCAAGCCCCCGGCTCAAAAACAAACCCAACGCTCTGTCATCTTCGGCAATGAGTAATCGCATGCGAGCCGTCCTCTTGTTCTCTTCCCGCGCGGCGCCACTGGATGATGGAGTTCGGCATGGTGCGCGGGCATCGCTCTTCCACCTTCCCTCTGGAGGAAGGGGAACTCAAGGATGGCATGAGGAAAAACGAAGGAATCCATGCAGGGATAGCACCAGAAGAGGAAGTGTCCCAAAACGGGGCAGCAGATGTCGCTCGTGGAGCGGGCCTGTTTCTCAGTCCCAGTTGCCCCAACTAACGCCGGTCCAATCAGGCAACTTTAGTTCGGGCCGTTGCCTTCTGTTCGTACATCGCCGCGTCAGCCCGCCCCACAAGCTCGT
>JBEKAS010000026.1:0-25492 GCA_050015795.1 Occallatibacter sp.
GGAAGGATCATCAGTGCGCGGAAAGCAACCAGCCATGAGAGGCAGGAGTATGAAGAAAGGCAATCGTAAACCGCTGACCCCCAAGCTTCGCGCCGAGCTGAAGGTCCTGGCCGCCATGCCGGAGAGCGAAATCGACGCCACTGAAATGCCTCCGGTCGCCGATTGGAGCCGCGCGGTGCGCGGGCCGTTCTACCGGCCCATCAAGCGGCCGCTTTCGCTGCGCGTCGATGCCGACGTTGTTGACTGGTTCCAACGCCAGGGACATGGCTATCAGACCCGTATGAACCTGGCTTTACGCGAGTACATCGAGCGCCGCCGCAAGCGTGCCTGAGCGCCGGAAACCACAGGCCTCGCCTTTGAGACCTGGGCCCCCGGCGTCTTCTCCTAGTGCTTGCCTACATGCCCGCGCCCATCCCGCACCTCATTGGCCTTGAAGTGCGCAACGTGATCGACAGGGTGTGCCTGATCGGGCTTGTCGCCAGCGTTGGGCGCGGGGCCGCGATAGCCGTGCGCAACGTCGTAGTGGTTATTCACGTGACCACGGAAGTTGGCCGGCCCATGAAACCAGGGTCCCACGCCAATGAATACGCCGCCAGTAAACCATTCCGGGCCGTAGTAGCCATAGGGAGCGCAGGCGTACGGAGCGTAATCGTAATAGCCGTAAGGGCAGGCCGGCTCCGGCCCGATATTGACGCTGATTCCGATCTGCGCCTCCGTTTTCGTTGAGGCTGCCAGAAGGCAGATTCCGGCTACCGCTGCCAGAGCAAAAAACCTGAATTTGTTCATCATTCCTCCTCGTTGATGGGCTCAGGAGTGTAGACCTCATGAGCCGTGAATCGCGCCAAGTGCAACGGCGCCGACGAGCGATTTTCAAAACCGAGGCCAGCGCCACGAGCATTGCATCGAGTAGGTTCAAGACTGAGAATCGTCGCGCGGGTTCTCCTCTTGCAGGCAGGTTTCAGGGCGTAATCCTGATGCCTTCCGGCCCGCTCCACACTCTGATGAGGCTGCAATCGGAAAGGATGTCAGAGGAAAAGCCGCGAATCCGCGAGACATTCACTTAATGCTTCTGATTCTTCAACTTCCGCAGACCAGGCTGATTCTTTAAATCTGGCTTGTCCCCGGCCGGCGGAAGAACCTTTACCGAAGCACGCCAATGCGATGTAGTTTGTGACGCGGCTCCCCCGCGGAGGCCAACCCGCTCTCAGCGGGGGCAACTCACGGGATAGGGAGAACGGCGGGTTTTTGTGCGTTATGGTCAGGCAATTGATCGAGCAGCACCACATTGAGCAGCGACTTATGGACCTGGATGCGGCCGTTATAGCTGATAAAACCGAGCTTGCGAAAACGGTTCATAAAGAAGCTGACACGGGACCGGGTGGTGCCGATCATATCCGCCAGTGTTTCCTGCGTGATGGGAGGAATGAAGGTTTCCGGTTCGCCGGGTTTGCCGAATTCCGCCATGATCAGGAGAATCCGCGCCAGGCGCTTTTCACTGGAGTTGAACAACTGATCGACAAGGTCGGCCTGGGTGCGCATGCTACGGGTCAGCAGGAACTTGAGAAACAGATCGGCGAATGCAGGTTCGTCATGCATCACACGGATCATTTCGTTTCTGCGGATCTTGAGCGCTGTACAGGTGTTCACGGCAGTGGCCGTGGACATCCGCAAACCGGCGATCGCCGCGAGAGACTCCTCTCCGACAAAATCGCAGGCGGATAGAAGCGTGATGGTGGCTTCTTTACCTTTCTGCGAAACGACGGTGACTTTTGCACGGCCCTTTTGCAGATAGAACACAGATTCCGCGGCGTCTCCCTGGCAAAAGAATGTCTGGTTTGGCTTCAACTCGATGATGGTTCGGCCCAGCCCGGCGTTTGCAAGAAAGGTCGCGGAATCGAACTTGGTGACGCTCTTACTCATCAAAAACTACCCCCGTTTCAGTCCGCTCGTTGGCTGGCATCTTCATGCCCGGAAAGGCTCGCCGCGGTGTACCGCAAGGGGAGTGTGCTGAGAACAGATCAAAGACCGCGAACGCAGCGCCCGAGGGAATTAGAGCACCGCTCTCTTTGCCACCTGGCCCGGGCAACGCAGCTCCGAATTGGTCGTTCGGGCTTGGGGGATTGCGCAACGTGGGGACACTCCACACCCGCGATGAACCGCAATGACGATCAATCTGTGTCCATCATCGCCCGGATGCAGGAATCGCGTATGGTCAATTTTGCTCTTTCGCAAAAGACCGCCTCTCGAAGGCTGCACCAGGCAGGCGTTGCCAAAGGTGAAAGACAGGCTGGTAGTTAGCCGTTTCCTTTGTTGCTGGAAATCTCTCTGCGAATGTTACCGCTCCCATCGCGCACTTCATTTCCGTTGAATAGCGCTGCGGCTCTCCGCTGCGCTGCGGGCTTATCGCCAGCTTTGGGCAATGGGCCGTGATAGCCGTACTGTGGATCGAGAGTGTTATCGACCAGGCCTTGAAAGTCGTCGGATCCATGAAACCACGGACCTGCGCCAATGAAGATGCCGCCACGAAACCATTCCGGACCGTAGTAGCCGTCGGGAGCGCAGTTGTGAGGGGCGTAGTCATAGTAACCATAAGGGCAATCGGGGGCGACTCCAATATAGAAATTGATCTGAGCCGCCGCCCTGGGAGCCCCAGGCGCTATGGCGAATGCAGCAATTGCGGCAAAAGCAAGCAACTTGATCCTGCTCATGAACTTTCCTCACAGTTGTTGGGTCCTTCATTTGCCTATCCCAACCGCTTTTGAGCGTAGCGGCTCAAGTCATGCAAGTCTGAGCAGATTGGACCACTTGCGGCGCAAGGGATGCGGACCGCGACTCTGCCACTTCAAGCGGAGCAATTGAATCTGGGTGCGCCTGGGCGGTGCTCAATCGTGGAGGATCACATTGAGCAGCGACTTATGGACACGGATGCGGCCGTCGTATTCGACAAAGCCGAGCTTGCGAAAGCGGTTCATGAAGAAGCTGACACGGGAACGCGTGGTGCCGATCATCTCCGCCAGCGTCTCCTGCGAGATTTTGGGAAGCGTCGTTTCCGGGCTACCGGGCTGGCCAAATTCCGCCATCAACAGGAGAATCCGGGCCAGGCGCTTTTCACTGGAGTTGAACAACTGATCGACAAGATCGGCCTGGATGCGCATGCTGCGGGCCAGCAGGAACTTCAAAAATAAGTCGGAGAAGTCATGCTCCTCGTGCATCACGCGGATCATCTCATCCCGCGCTATTTGCAGTGCAGTGCACGCGGTAAGAGCCGTGGCCGTCGCCAGACGCAGCCCAGCCGGCGCCGCCAGCGACTCTTCTCCAATAAATTCCCCAGCCCCTAGAAGCGTGATTGTGGCTTCCTTGCCGACTGTCGAAACCACTGTGACTCTCACCCGGCCTTTTTGGAGATAGAAGACCGCGTCCGCTGGATCTCCCTGCGTAAAGAAGGTCTGCTTGGGCGCCAATTGCACGATTCTTCGCCCCAGGCCGGCGTTCGCTAGAAAAGCGGCTGCATCGAACGCGGGCTTTTCAAGCTCAACCACCGATCAGTCCTCCTTCCGAATCAAGCTATAACTCCTGACTTTGCGGGAAGAACACGGCCCCATCCTGCATTCCATTTGGGCAGCCAGCCTGGCGCACGGCCTACGGACAGGAGACCTCTGATCCAGCAAATTGCTCATTCCAATGAACATCCACGGCAATGGCTTCACAATACACTCCCAGCGGGAGTTTAGCACAAGACTGTACCCGGAGAGCCCGAGCAATCTGTTCAATTTTGCTCACTTTTCTCAATTATTTTCAAGTTGCGCCGCGGATTCCGGCACTGGAAAGCCTTGCCATAGCTGGCGCAAGAGGGGAGCCGGTGCGCAGTCTGAAAACGACGTCTTAAGGTTCGATCTTTCGCGGGGATGTGATCCCTTTTGTACAGCCTTCCGCCCACCCCAGCGGAGTAATCTGTTCCCGAAGCAGTGCGCCGGCCTGAGCGCAGCCGCATTGGCTCGCGATGCATTCGAACCCGTCACCGAGCCAACCCCGTACATGTTCGACGGCCGCCCTTCTTCCTGGAAAGGTGGCCGATGAACGCCTTGCTGATCTACCCAGAGTTCCCCGAAACCTTCTGGAGCTTCAAGCATGCGCTCAAGTTTTTGGGCAAGCGGGCGGCGCAGCCTCCACTCGGCCTGATGACGGTTGCCGCGCTGTTACCCGGCGCCTGGAACAAGCGGCTGATAGATACCAACGTGGAGCCGCTGCGCGACCGCGACCTGGCCTGGGCAGACGTGGCAATGTTGAGCGGAATGCACATTCAAAGCGAGTCTCTGCTGGCCATTGTGGAGCGTTGCCGTGCGCGCGGGCTGCGCACCGTGGTGGGCGGGCCCATTGCCAGCAGCGTGCCGGCTGTCGAGCTGAAGGCGGACCACGTGGTGATCGGCGAGGCCGAAAGCCTGATTGCCGATCTGGCGCGGGAGCTGGAACAGAGAACGGCGCGGCCTGTGTATCAGGCCGACGAACGGCCGGAGATGACGACGAGCCCGCTGCCGGATTTGAGCCTGATCAAAATGAAGCGCTATTCGACTATGACCGTGCAGTACTCGCGCGGCTGCCCCTTCAACTGCGAGTTCTGCGACATTATCGAGATCTACGGACGGCGTCCGCGCACAAAGGCCGTGGCCCAGGTGCTGGCCGAACTGGAGCAGTTGCGCGCGGCGGGCTGGCGCGATTCCGTGTTTATCGTGGACGACAACTTCATCGGCAACAAGGCGCGCGCCAAGGAACTGCTGCGTGCGCTCGTCGCGTGGCGCGCGCAGATCGGGGCAGGTTTTGAGTTCATCACCGAAGCCTCATTGAACCTTGCCGACGACACGCAGCTGATGCAGTTGATGAAGGACGCGGGCTTTAAATCCGTCTTTCTGGGCATTGAGACTCCGGACGAGTCGGGCCTGATTTCGAGCAACAAGCTGCAGAATACGCGGCGCAGTTTGCTCGACAGCGTGGCCAGGATCCAGAGCTACGGGATTGAGGTGATGGGCGGCTTCATCCTGGGCTTCGACACCGATAAGGAAGACATCTTCGACCGCATGGTCGAGTTCATCGAGAAGAGCGGCATTCCCATCGCCATGGTGGGGCTGCTGCAGGCGATGCCGGGAACGCAGCTCTTCAGGCGGTTGCGCAGCGAGGGCCGGATTGTGGACTCGGGTGGCGGCAACAACACCTTTTGCGACCGGCTTAACTTTCTGCCGCGCATGGATGCGACCAAGCTGGTCGAGGGCTACCGCGAGGTGATGAAGAGAATTTACAACTGCGAGGCCTACTACGATCGCGTGAAGCTCTACCTGAACCGCGCCCACCCCAAGCCGGCCAAGCGGGCGGCGGGGGAGCGGGCGAAGAGCCGGCCGCGGCCGCAATCCGAACCATGGATGACGCGGTCCAACCTGCGCGCGCTGGTCAACTCCATCGTGCGCCAGGGCGTTTTCGGACGGCACCAATGGAGCTACTGGAAGTTTCTTGCCGAGGCGGCGACGCGGTATCGCCGCTGCTTCGGCGCAGCCATGACCCTGGCGGTCATGGGCTATCACTTCCAGGTGATGACGCGAAAGCTGTCGAAGGCGATCGACGCTGCGACCGAGCCTGCCGAATCCGGCCAAATTCTGCCCAGTGAAGCAGGCACACAGATCCCCTAGCTCTCTGACCGCTTCAAGAGGAACCTTCCCGTGCCCCCATCCTTTCCGCGTTTTGTGCGGAATAGGCGGGAGAACACGAACCTCACTGGCGCGAATTCATGCGATTCGAGACCCGGCTCTTGCCCGTCTCGTACATGCCGCCAGGCAACCCGCCCCACTGCGCTCATCTGCGCACCACGCGCCCGGAAATGTCCCCACCAACGAAAAGCGACGGAGCAGGTATGCTCCGCCGCTTGTCGTCGAAACTGCCGTCTGATGCAGCAGCTACAGGTTATTACCGTCCGCCGCCTTCGTGTCCACCACCGCCGCCTTGGTGTCCACCGCCACCGCCGCCACCGCCTTGATGTCCACCGCCACCGCCGCTAGGAGCTGCGTGCGATGCTGGGGCCTGGGATGAGCGCGGTGCGCTGGTACGGGTCACTGTGGCATGACCGGCGCTGGGACGCGCTCCGCCGGAACGAGAAGTCACGTTGTTGCTGCGGACTTGGCCGCCACCGCCGCCGCCGCGTGCATAATTGCTGCGATTGGCCTCCGCGCCGCCGCCGCCGCGATAGCTGCCGCCACCATCCGAAGTGAACCGATGGCCGCCCCAGCCGTTGCTGTAGCCCCATCCGGCCCATGGGCCCATGCCCAGGAAGATGCCGTTGTAGAAGTACCCCGGCCCGTAATAGCCATAGGGCGAGCAGGCGTATGGCGCATAGTCGTAGTAGCCATATTGACAAACCGGCTGCACACCAACGCTGACAAAGACCTGTGCTTGAGCCGCTGGCGCCAGGGCCAGGCCGGCGAGCAATGCCGTCGTACCGACTAGAATCTTGATTCCACGCATGTGAGACCCCCCTTAAGGTGTCTGCTGTTAGGGTGGGATGCTTTGGCGCCGTGAAGATCAACCCGGCAACAGCAGCCTACATAAGGGGTTGAGTCAGTTCATGAATTCCCGTTACTCTAGCGGGACCATCATTTATCTACCCTTACATGCTCGAATCTAGTCTCGAGGTAAGCATCCGTCTGAGCAATAGGAACCACGCACTGTGAAACGGTTCGATTTGCGCAGAGATTTCGAAGCTATTCTATGGCCGAATGACCATTTTCCCGACGCCATCGCGATAGTGGCTGGTGAGTTCGAAGGCCTCATCGATGCGATCGAGTGCTCGCGTGTGCGTGACCAGCGGCGCGAACCAATTGGGCTGCGCCTGCAGCAGCGCCAGAGCCTCTTCGGTTTCGTGGTTGGAACGGCGCACATTGAAGAGCGTGAGCTCCTTGCGGCGCATGCCGGAGGCGTCGACGGTGAACGTTGGCGTGGAGTGAATCCCGGTGAGCACGACGCGGCCCGCGTTGCGCGTGAGGCGAATGGCTTGCGGCACGGTGTCTGCTCCAGCCGCGCAGTCGATGGCGCAGTCGACGCCGCGTTGCCGTGTGGCGCGCAGGATCTCGGCGACGGCTTCCGCTGACTCGAGCACCGCGTAGGCTCCCATGGCGCGCGCCAACTCGCGCCGATGCGCCAAAGGTTCGATGGCCCAGATGCGGCCTGCATTGGCAGCGCGCAGTGCGGCGATGGTCAGTAGGCCGATGGGTCCCGCGCCGATGACCGCAACGGTTTCATTTGCGGAGATTGCCGCGAGGCGCACGGAATGCAGCGCGATGGCGAGCGGTTCGGCGAGCGTGGCGGCGTCGAACGACAGCGTCGCAGGAATGGGCGCGAAGTTCGAGACGGGCAGGTTGACGAACTCGCAGAAGAAGCCGGGATAGTTGGGGTTCGAGAGGAAGCGGATGTTGGCGCAGACGTTGTGGTGGCCGCTCAGGCAGAACTCGCAGTGGTAGCAGTAGAGCGCGGGCTCAAGGGCTCCGCGGTCGCCCGCGGCGAGTCCGGTAACGCCTGCGCCGGTCTTGACGATGACGCCCGCGGGCTCGTGCCCAAGCACCATGGGATAGGCATTGGGCATGCCGCCGACCTGGCCCTCGGTGTAGGCATGCAGATCGGATCCGCATACGCCGACGGATTCGACGCGGCACTGCACTTCGCCCGGTCCGGGATCCTCGATGGGCATCTCGATGAGGCGGAAGGTGAGAGGAGCGATGAGTTCGGCGGCGCGCATGGAAAAACGATAGCAGAGAACAGGGAGCAAGGGAGCGAGTGGGCAAGGGATCGCGGACCGTGGATTGTGGGTCGAGGATCGCGATCAGTGAATAAACATCATCGCGATGTGGTTGACGGCGAACGCGGCGCCGTAGGCGAGGACGAGCATGTAGAGGAACTGGACGGCGGGCCAGGTCCAACTGTTGGTTTCGCGCTTGACCACGGCGATGGTCGAGGTGCACTGCATGGCGAAGGCGAAAAAGATCATGAGGGCGAGCGCGCCGCCGAGAGTCATGTCGTGGTGGAGGGCCGTCTGCAGATTGAGGGCCTGCGTGCTGGGGTCGGCGCCGTAGAGCGTTCCCATGGTGCTGACCATCACTTCGCGGGCGAGGACGCTGGAGAGCAGTCCGATGCCGATTTTCCAGTTGAAGCCAAGCGGGGCGATGGCCGGCTCGATGAAGTGGCCGAGGCGGCCGATGAGGCTGTCGGCGAGTTGCGGAGCGCTGAGTACTCCCGCGGCGGTGTGAATGACGGGCAAATGCGCAAGCGCCCAAAGTACCAGCGTGACGCCGACGATGATGGTTCCGGCAGTCTTCATGAAGATGCGCGCGCGGTCCATGAGCCGCAGCGCGAGCGAGTAGAGCGTGGGCATGCGGTACTGCGGCAGCTCGAGGATGAACGGCGTATCGCTCGACCGGAGGATGGAGCTCTTGAGCAAACGCGCGGTGGTGAAGGCGGCGACGAAGCCGGCGAGATAGAGGCCCAGCATGACCAGGGTCTGCAGGCCGAGAAATCCGTGCAGGTAGTAGACGTGGGGAATGAAGGCGGCGATGAGCAGCAAATACACGGGCAGGCGCGCCGAGCAGGTCATGAAGGGCGTGACGAGGATGGTGGCCAGCCGGTCGCGCTTGTTCTCGATGGTGCGCGTGGCCATGATGGCCGGAATGGCGCAGGCGTAGGCCGAGAGCAGCGGGATGAAGGCCTTGCCGTTGAGGCCGATGGTGCGCATGACGCGGTCGGCAATGAGCGCAGCGCGGGCCAGGTAGCCGGTGTCTTCGAGGATACCGATGAAGAGAAAAAGCAGGAGGATCTGGGGGAGGAAAACCAGAACGGAGCAGATGCCCTTCCACACGCCGTCGAGCAGGAGCGATTGCAGCCAGCCCACGGGCAGCAGCGGTCGGACGAGGTCGGCAGCGCGGGCGAGGAGATCGCCGAAGCCGTCGGAGAGCGGCTGGCCGAGAGCGAAGACCACTTCGAAGACGCCGACGACGACGAGGAGGAAGAGCAGGGGGCCCCAGATGCGATGCAGCAGAATATTGTCGATCCTGTGGGTGTTGGCAGCCGAGAGCGGGGCCTGGTAGCCGGTGCGGCGGCTGACCTGCGCGGCCCAGTTGTGCGTGCTGGCCGCGTTGCCGATGACGGGCAATTCGACGCGATGGGTTTTGCCGTGGCCGTTCTGCTGATTGAGAAAGAGCGGAACGGCGTCGATCCCGGTGCCGTGGACAGCACTGATCTGCGCCACCGGCGCATCGAGCTCGCGCGCCAGCTTGAGCACATCGAGATGGCCGCCGCGTGACTCCATCAGGTCCGACATGTTCAGCAGCACCAGCGTGGGAAGGCCCACGGCAAGCACCGGCTGGGCGAGCATGAGTTGACGCGTCAGATGAAGCGAGTCCAAAACCAGCAAAACAGCGTCGGGTTTGGGCGTGCCGGGCATGCGCCCGCGCAACACGTCCACGGCCACGCGCGCGTCTTCAGAGTACGGAGTGAGCGAATAGATGCCGGGCAAATCGATGAGCGTGAGATCTTCGCGGCCCACGCCTGCCATCAGTCCCATGCGCTGCTCGACGGTGACGCCAGGGTAGTTGGCGACTTTTTGCCGCAGGCCGGTGAGCTTGTTGAAGAGCGTGGATTTGCCGGAGTTGGGAGGGCCGATGAGAACGACCGTTTTGAGGGTGCTCTCAGGCGAAGAGATCGTAGGCGGCTTGAAAGCCGGCGTCTCACAGCAGGCGTTCATCGCGCAGCCTCAGTCAGCTCAGGCGCTTCTTCGGTCGGCGTTGCGGCGGCCGTTACGCCGATGCAGGGGCGCACGCGAATGGCCGCGGCGGTCTCGTGGCGCAGCGCGATTTCCATGCCGTCGACACAATAAACGGTGGGGTCGCCAGCCGGCGCACGGCGCAGCGCGTGAACGCACGAGTCGGGTACAAAGCCCATATGCATCAGATGGTTCTGGACGGATTCAGGGAGATCGAGAGCCACCAGAATCCCGCGTTCGCCCACGTTCAATTCGCTCAGCGCGCTCACCTTCCGAACTCCCACATGCCGCCGCCGAAAGGGCAGCAATTTGAAAATGCGACCAGAATGGTCGGATTTCAGTATACGGCGAACATGCCTTGGGCTGCAATCGTGGTTTTCGGGAGTCGTTGCGTCGAGCCGTCCCATGAATTGACCTCCAGGAAGGGGGACAAAGAACCGGGAATCCCCCCAGTCCCTCCCTAGCCCCTGGCGGACCCTCTGCTCAATTCATCGGAACGATGGATTAGTTGTAGCAGTGGTTATTCTGTCTGAAAGTGATCTAGATCACACTAGATGGGGACAATTCGGCAGTTTGCCGCGAATTGGGAGGGATGTTACAAGCAAAGCATGACACCAGGCACGAGAATCGACGAGTTCAAAGCCTCGCTCGCGTTGGCCGAGCCGCCTCGCGAGCTTCCGGTTCCGCTTGCTGCGCTCTGGTGGGACGCCAAAGGCGACTGGGCGCGCGCCCACGGCATCGTCGACGATCTCTCGACGCGCGACGCCATGGCTGTGCATGCCTACCTGCACCGCAAAGAGGGCGTTGAGTGGAACGCCGACTATTGGTACAGCCGCGCGGGGCTCAAGTTTCATCGGCCGACGTTGGAAGCGGAGTGGCAGGCGCTGGTGGATGGGCTGCTTTAGAAGCAGCGAGTCAGCAGGTCAGCGGCGGTCGGTGGACAGGGGCGCTTTTCATTTGCCGGAAAACCGCGAGCAATGTATCCGGCTTTTTCTGCGCGCTATTTGTTCTGCTGCAGCCAGTGAAGGTACTCGGGCAGCGAGTGCAGCTCGTCGACGTGATCGGGCGCAGAGTTTCCGGCGAACCCAATCACGGTAAGTCCGCCGGCGCTTACCCGGCTCAGCATCTGCGTGCCCATGGGGCCAAAACGCGCCATCGGATGCGCCGAAAATTGCCATTCGCGCAGCAGCCAATCGGCGGTTTCCGTGGTGCTGGCAAAGGTGCCGGGAAAAATTTCGGAATGAGTTATGATCAGCCGTTTCTTCCCGGCTATTGCATCCCGGCCAAAGCGAAGCCATATTTGCAGATTGCTCGCGTCTAAATCAGATTCGCCCGGCCCCGGCGTGCCGTTCGTGTAGCCGGTGTGCACGCCGTCGATGCAGAGGACGCGATTTATCCGATCGTAAGAAGCGGGGTCGAGGAGGATCTGGCGCAGTGCGCCGCAACCGGCGCTCCAGCCGCCGAGCGCGATCTGGCTGAAGTGCATGTGGCTCGCCGATTCTGCTGCAGCAATCAGCGATAGAAATCGCGTTGGATCTTTGAACAGCTGGACGTACGACCCGGAACCGGCGCCGGCCTGCACGAGCACAACGGCCATTTGGCGCTGCCGGCTGGCGGCAAGTTCAGGCAGCCAGCCTCCTCCGTGGAAGAAGAAAAGTATCGTGGCTGGCCGGTTGCGATGCAGCCCTTGCGGTACAAAAAGCGTGCCCAACGGCAAAGGATAACGGTCACCCGGCGGCGAGACTTTGGTCAGGCGCGGATGGGTACGCGTATGCTCCACCATCGGCGAGGGATTCTGCGCTGCGGCGGTCGGCGCCTGCGATGGTGGATTCTTTGCTGTTGCCGGAGCCTGCGCGAGCAGTGCCAATGGCGCGAGTGCGAGCGCAAGGCAGAGGCTCGAACAACAGGAGATGATGCGTGAAATGCTCCGCATAGGGTTTGCGATCTCCGTCTGGGAGGATGGAAGCCCTCGCCCGCGAGCCAAAGCGTCAGCCAAGCGCGCCGCAAGATCATCTTAGCGGAATGGCAGGCGTTGCCGGACAGGTTGCTCGGCGAATGGCAAGCCAGCGAGCCAGCAAGTCAGTGTGGCCAGCGATTCGGCGGGCCGGCGGCGCCGGGAATTGGAGAAAAAAGCTCCATTTACCGGGGCGAGCCGTGCTAATCTGGCGGCGTGCCAGCGGCTTCCCAGGCCGAAAGGACGAGGACTCTCCGTCACTCGGGAGTGGTGCGTATTACGCACTGGCTTACCTTCATCGCCTTCGTGGCGCTGCTGGTGACGGGTGGCGAAATCGTGATTTCGCATCCGCGCTTTTACTGGGGCGAGGTGGGGAACGTCAATACCAAGCCGCTGTTCGTGATCCCCATTCCGGCAAGCCGCAGCACAGTGCCTACCGGCTACAACTACGAGATGCCGGACGAGAACGGCTGGAGCCGGGCCCTGCATTTCGAGGCCGCGTGGGTTGCGGTGCTCACCGGCCTGGTGTACGGGATCTTCGGCCTGTGGAGCGGGCATTTCCGTAAGGATCTATTTCCTGCCCGGCGCGACTGGACCTGGCGGGCGTACCGCGATCGCATCGCGAAGTATCTGCGCCGCGCGCCGCCCGATCGCGTAGAAGAGCGCTCGTATAACGTGCTGCAGCGGACCGCCTACGTGGTCGTGATTTTCGTATTGTTTCCGCTGACGATCTGGACCGGCCTGGCCATGTCGCCGTCGTTCACTGCCGCGTTTCCGGCAACGGCGGAGCTCGTGGGCGGGCGTCAGTCGGCGCGCACCATTCACTTCTTCGCCACATGGTTGCTGTTGTTGTTTCTTTTTGTGCATGTGGCAATGGTGGCGCTGTCGGGATTCAGCAAGCGCATGCGGGCCATGATCACGGGGTACACGCGAGATCGAGAGGAGGGCCAATGAATCCGATCACACGACGCGGGCTCATTCGTGGCGGCGTTGCCGCTGTTGCCGGCGTCGCAGGATTGGCCGCGGCAGACCGCCTGGCGAAGCGCTACGGGTTGATTCCGCCGGACGGCAGAGGAATCTACGGTCCCGGCGAAACGCTTACCTACGCATGCCAACGGCTGCTGACCACGCGCACGCCGGCGCGCGAGTTTTCGCGCAGCATGATCTCGAAGAATCCTTTTGCAAATGCAGTTGCGCCGCCCAACGACGCGTTCAAGCGGCTCGCGGCGGGCGGGTTCAGAGACTGGCGTCTGGTAGTCGACGGAACCGTGGCGCATCCGATGTCGCTTTCGCTGGCTGATCTAAAGGGTCTCGGGCTGCACAGCCAGATCACCGAGGTTGCCTGCGAAGAGGGCTGGTCGTACATCGCGGAGTGGATCGGGACGCCGCTCTCCGGCGTGCTGCGCGAGGCGGGAGTGCTGCCGCAGACGCGCTATATCGTGTATACCTCGACCGAGGAAGGCGAATGGGAGAGTATTGACATGCAGGATGCGTCGGACCCGCACACGCTGTTGACGATGGGCATGAATGACGGCGATCTGCCGGTGCCGTTTGGCGGACCCCTGCGCCTGCGCTTGCCGCGGCAGCTCGGCTACAAGAGCGTGAAGTACGTGAACCGGATCACGGCGACCGACAACATTAAGAAGTTCGGCAAAGGACTGGGTAGCGTCGATCCCGAGTATGGCTACTCGTGGTACGCCGGGATCTGAAAGACGGCAAGTCAGCAGGCCAGCGAGTCAGCGATCAGTGCATGAGAGCGCCGACGTGGGAGCCGATATAGTAAGGCCACAAAAAGATGGCCAGAACGCCTCTCCAGAAATTCAAGTGCAGATAGCCAATGGTGAAGAGCCACGCGCCGCACCAGGCCATTCCTACGAAGCTGTGCTGTTGGATTTGAATCTTCTGCGGTTGCTTTGTGCAGTCGTCGGTTGCCACGATGTCCTCCGTCGGTGCGCGCTCCGCGTTGCGGTGGAGCAGACGGCTCCTTCGCCTTGGCGGAGGCGTTTTGCCTGTAACCTCCCGGGTGCTGCAAGCATCATACTCCTCAGAGAACAATTGGTTGCGAAGCAGTTGGTCGTAAGCGCCTGGAAAGACAGCCCTCCCAAACCCGCAGGGTTGACGTGAATGCGTCAGCCGCAATGTTCAGCAGGTAGACTCTAGATTGCCCTTTCCGCCGGCTTCCCCCGGCGGGCAACTGACAACTCACCAGCCGAAACACGGAGGTCTCCATGAGCACAATCAAGACGAAGGACGGGGTCACGATTTTCTACAAAGACTGGGGCAAAGGACAGCCGGTGGTTTTTTCGCATGGCTGGCCACTGAATGCCGACGCCTGGGATGCGCAGATGATGTTTCTCGGGCAGCGAGGATACCGCGTGATTGCGCACGATCGCCGCAGCCATGGCCGTTCTGACCAGACGTGGAACGGTAACGATATGGACACCTATGCCAACGACCTGGCGAGCCTGTTCGAGGCACTCGATTTGACGAGCGCGGTGATGATCGGCCACTCGACCGGGGGCGGAGAGGTGGCGCGCTACATCGGCCGCCACGGATCGAAGCGGGTGGCCAAGGCCGTGCTCATAGGCGCGGTGCCGCCCATCATGCTCAAGACGGCGAACAATCCGGGCGGCTTGCCGATGGAGGTGTTCGACGGCATCCGGCAAGGCGTGTGGAATGACCGCTCGCAGTTTTACAAGGATCTGACCCTTCCGTTTTTCGGGTACAACCGAGCGGGCGCGAAGATCTCGGAAGGGATTCGCGAGAACTTCTGGTACCAGGGCATGCAGGGCGGCATCAAGGGGCAGTACGACTGCATCAAGGCCTTCTCAGAGACCGACTTTAACGAGGATCTGAAGAAGATCGATGTGCCGACCCTGGTGATGCACGGCGATGACGACCAGATTGTGCCCATTGCGGACGCGGGAATGCTGACGGCGAAGATCGTGAAGGGTGCGCAACTCAAGGTCTATCCGGGACTGCCCCACGGCATGCCGATCACATACCACGAACAAATCAATCCCGACCTGCTGAGCTTTATTCGGAGTTGAAGATTGATGGCGGCGGGTGCGGGCCGTAGTTCGCACCCATCGCACGAGCGAAGCTCAAACTGGCACTTGCTTCCGGCGCGCTTGTGATACACCTTTCTCGAGGAAAAATCCCTATGGAAAGCAAAGCTCAATCGGCCGCGTTGGTGATGCGGCTTGTAAAGTACGCGTTCGTTGCGTCGGGAATTCTGTTTGTCTACATCGCCTTCAAGGTCCTTGATCAGCCGCAGCACGATGCGAGCCAGGCAATCCAGATAGCGATTACTGTTGTGGGTCTTTGGTGCGTTGTTAACGGCTTTTATCTGCCGCGCAAGATCTTCCGAAGAACGGAGGCTCGATCACAAAACCTTTCAGAGGAAGCACAGGTCAAGCGATGGATGGCGAAGTGCATTATGAGCCTCGCCTTTTTTGAAGCAGGCGTTCTGTATGGGTTTTTGCTGCACGTGCTTGGCGGCAGCACGTTGTTCGTTGGGCTGCTGATGGGCGCAGGCATTGCTGCCGAATTCATTTGGAGCCCCGGACCTCCGCCGGGCGCGGAAAATGGGGAGTTCCCTCGGAGTTGAAGGGGCCATTCAAACGACATTGATCATCGGACGTGTGCGGGTCAGAAGACCCGCACTACAGCCGGTCTGGAGACCGGCGCTACGCTTCGGCCGTTGCAAAATGGCGGAATCACAGTGTCAATCAGCGTTCTTCCGTGAAATCCACCCGATCCACACACAGTTGCACTCTGTGAACATCGTTTCATAGTGTGGGACGCTTCGCCTTCCTTGTGCCTCCCATCACTGCGGCTAACTGCCTGAATGCAGAGACTCACGATAGCGGTCGAATCCGGCCCAAATTGGCCAACAGCCGCATTGTGGAGCGAAGCGAATGAGTGAACCAAAGACTGTGATTCCCACCGTGATTATGGACGGGAACGAGGCTGCGGCGTCCGTAGCCTATCGACTCTCTGAAGTCGTCGCCATCTACCCCATCACCCCCTCGTCGCCTATGGCCGAGTGGGCCGATCAATGGCTCTCGGAGGGGAAGAAAAACATCTGGGGCGCGTTGCCCATCGTGGAAGAAATGCAGAGCGAGGGCGGCGCCGCGGGTGCGTTGCACGGCGCGTTGCAGGCCGGGGCCTTCGCCACCACGTTTACCGCCTCGCAGGGCCTGCTGTTGATGATCCCCAACATGTTCAAGATTGCCGGTGAGCTGACCCCGGCCACGATGCACGTCTCGGCCCGCACCCTGGCCACGCATGCGCTTTCGATCTTCGGCGACCACTCCGACGTGATGGCCTGCCGCGCCACGGGTTGGGCGATGTTGGCCTCGAATTCCGTGCAGGAAGTGGCGGATCTCGCGACCGTGGCGCAAATCGCCACCCTGGAATCGCGCATTCCGTTCATCCATTTCTTCGATGGCTTCCGCACCTCGCACGAAGTGGGCAAGATTGAGCCCATCAGCGACGAAACCATTCGCTCGCTGGTGGACGACAAGTACCTCATTGCCTTCCGCAAGAACGCTCTCTCGCCGGATCGCCCGTTCATTCGCGGCACGGCGCAGAATCCCGATGTGTTTTTCCAGGCGCGCGAGGCGTGCACGCCGTTCCATGCGGCCGTTCCCGGTATCGTGCAGTCGGTGATGGATCGCTTTGCCGTGCTGACGAGCCGAAGCTATCACCTGTTCGATTACTACGGCGCGAAGGACGCGGAGCGAGTCATCGTGCTGATGGGCTCGGGCGCCGAGGCGGCCGAGGAAGCCGTGGATGCTCTGGTGCGCGCTGGCGAAAAGGTCGGCATGGTGAAGGTGCGCTTGTATAGGCCTTTCGACAGCAAAGCGTTCCTGGCGGCACTGCCCGCGACCATGAAGTCGATGGCAATTCTCGACCGCTGCAAGGAACCCGGCGGCGCGGGCGAGCCGCTCTATCAGGACATCATGACGGTGCTGGGCGAGCATGCTGGAAAACTGTCATGGGCTGCCGCGCCGACCGTTATCGGCGGCCGTTACGGCCTCTCGTCAAAAGAGTTCACGCCGGCCATGGTCAAGGGTGTTTTCGACGAATTGACGAAGCCCTCCCCCAAGAATCACTTTACGATCGGCATTAATGACGACGTGAGCCACACGAGCCTGGACTACGATCCGGAGTTTTCCACCGAGGATCCGAAGACGGTGCGTGCTCTCTTCTACGGGCTGGGCTCCGACGGTACCGTGGGCGCCAACAAGAATTCCATCAAGATCATCGGCAGCGAGACTCCGAACTTCGCGCAGGGCTACTTCGTGTACGACTCGAAGAAGTCAGGCTCAATGACGACGTCGCACCTGAGGTTCGGGCCCAACCCGATTCGATCGACCTACCTCATTACGCGCGCCAGCTTCGTGGCCTGCCACAATTTCAGCTTCCTTGAGAAGATGGACGTGCTGGAAGCGGCCATGCCGGGCGCGGTCTTCCTGCTCAATTCGGCGTACTCCGCGGCCGAGGTGTGGGACAAGCTGCCGCGGAGCACGCAAGAAGAAATGCTGCGCAAGAAGATCGAGTTCTACGTGATTGACGGCTACAAGGTGGCACGCGAAGCCGGTATGGGCTCGCGCATCAACACCATCATGCAGACTTGCTTCTTCGCCATCAGTGGCGTGCTGCCGCGCGAGGATGCCATCGCGCAGATCAAGAAGTCGATCCAGAAAACCTATGGCAAGCGCGGCGAATCGGTGGTGCAGAAGAACTTTGCCGCCGTGGATCACGCGCTGGCGCATCTCGAGAAAGTGGAGCTGCCGCCGGCCGCGACGTCGGGCTTCGATCTCAGTGGCGCGTTCTCCTCGAAGGCGCCGCAGTTCGTGCACGACGTACTGGGCAAGATCGCCGAGGGCAAGGGCGACCTGATTCCCGTGAGCGCGTTTCCCGCAGGCGGGGCGTATCCTTCGGGCACGGCGCAGTGGGAAAAGCGCAATATCGCGCAGTTCATTCCCGTGTGGGACAAGGACCTGTGCATCCAGTGCGGCAAATGCGTGATGGTGTGCCCGCATGCCGTGATCCGCGCCAAGGTCTACAACTCCGATCTGGGCGACAAGGCGCCCGTGACGTTCCAGTGGGCCAAGCCCAAGTGGCGCGGCATGGAAGAGCAACGCTACACGCTGCAGGTGGCGCCCGAGGATTGCACCGGCTGCGCGGTGTGCGTGGAAGTGTGTCCCGTGAAGAACAAGAGCGACGCCGGCAAAAAAGCCATCAACATGGCGCCGCAAGCGCCGCTGCGCGAGCCGGAACGCGAGAATTGGGAGTATTTCCTCTCGCTGCCCGAAGTGGATCGCGCCAAACTCTCGCACACACAGGTCAAGGATCTGCAACTGCTGGAGCCGCTCTTTGAGTTCTCCGGCGCTTGCGCGGGTTGCGGCGAAACGCCGTATATCAAGCTGCTCACGCAATTGTTTGGCGACCGGCTCTACATCGCCAATGCTACGGGCTGCTCGTCGATCTACGGCGGCAACCTGCCTACCACGCCCTACACCGCGAACGCGCAGGGCCGTGGCCCGACGTGGTCGAACTCGCTCTTTGAGGACAATGCCGAGTTCGGTTTCGGAATGCGGGTGGCGCTGGATCAACAGAAGGCCTTTGCGGAAACGCTGGTCACTCGGCTTGCTCCGGCCATCGGCGCGGAACTTGCCGCGGATCTGGTGGGCGCTGCGCAGAAGACCGAACCCGAAATCAATCAGCAGCGCGAGCGCGTGAAGGCACTTCGTGCCGTGTTGGACGGGAACAGCTCTTCTGACGCCAAGAATCTGCTGGCCATTGCCGACGTGCTTATCCGCAAGAGCGTGTGGATCCTGGGCGGCGACGGCTGGGCCTACGACATCGGTTTCGGCGGCCTCGATCACGTGCTTGGATCGGGCAAGAACGTGAATGTGCTGGTTCTCGATACCGAGGTCTATTCGAACACCGGCGGCCAGGCTTCCAAGGCTACACCGCGCGGCGCGGTGGCAAAGTTTGCCGCCAGTGGGAAGCCCAACAGCCGCAAGGACCTGGCCATGGAAGCCGTCAGTTACGGCTCGGTCTACGTGGCGCAGGTGGCGCTGGGCGGCAACGACTCGCACGTGGTGAAAGCCTTCCAGGAGGCCGAGGCGCACGACGGTCCGTCGATCATCATCGCGTATTCGAGTTGCATCGCCCACGGCTACGACCTGGTGCACGGATTGGAGCAGCAGAAACTGGCTGTGCAGTCGGGCTACTGGCCGCTCATGCGCTACAACCCCGCATTGCGCGAGGAGGGCAAGAATCCCTTCCAGCTCGATTCCAAGGCGCCCTCGATCCGGCTTAAGGACTACGCCTATCGCGAAGCCCGCTACACCATGCTGGTGCGCAGCAATCCCGAGGTGGCCGCGAAGCTATTGGCTGAAGCGCAGGACGACGTGGAGCGGGAGTGGCGCGTTTACTCCGCTCGCGCCGCCATGCCGGGCCGCGGAGAGACACCGCACATTGCGCCGCCCGAGAAACCCGAAGAAAACCAGGAAGCTAAGCTGGCGGCCACGGCTGCCGGAGGTGAAGAATGACCGATATTTCCATGCAATATCTCGGCATGAAACTCAGCGGCCCGATTGTGGTCGCAAGCACGCCGCTGTCAGAGTCGGTTGACAATATCCGCCACATGGAGGATGCGGGCGCGTCGGCTATTGTGCTCACCTCGCTCTTCGAGGAGCAGTTGGCGCTGGAGTCGCGCACGCTCGACGAAGACTTGTCGCGCGGCACGGACTCTTTTGCGGAGTCGCTCGATTTCCTGCCGGAACTCAGTGATTATCGAATGACGCACGAGGGATACCTGGAGCATTTGCGGCGCGCGCGGGAGGCGGTCGAGATTCCCGTCATCGCCAGCCTGAACGGAGCCACACCCGGCGGCTGGGTGCGGTTTGCCAGGGAGATGGAGCAGGCCGGAGCGCACGCCATCGAGCTGAATACCTTCGCGCTGGCGACCGACCGCAGCCAGACCTCGGCGGAGCTTGAGCTGCAACTGCTCGAACTCGTGGACAGCGTGTGCAAGGCGGTCAAGGTTCCCGTTGCGGTCAAGCTTTCGCAATCATTTACCAGCCTGCCAAATCTGTGCGCGCGGCTTGAAGAGGCGGGCGCGCGCGCCGTGGTGCTTTTCAACCGCTTCTATCAGCCGGACTTCGACATCGAGACGCTGGAGGTGCGGCCCTCGCTGCACTTTTCGACACCGTCCGAATTATTGCCGCGGCTGCACTGGGCGGCCATTCTTTTCGGCCATCTGAACGGCGACATCGCCATCACCGGCGGCGTGCATTCCGCCGAAGACGTGCTGAAGGCGATCATGGCCGGCGGCAGCGTAGTCCAGATGGCCTCGGCGCTGCACATTCACGGCATCGAGCATATCGGCCGCGTGCTGGCCGACCTGCGCTACTGGCTGGAGAAGCGCGAGTACGCCTCGCTCGCCGAAACGCGCGGCTGCCTCAGCCGCCGTTCGGTCCCCGACACCTCGCCCTACGACCGCGGCAATTACATCAAGACGCTCAGCTCCTACAGCCTGCGCCAGACGGTGGCGGCATTTTAAGCTTGTCTATTCTTTCTTGGTAATCGGCGGCTGCGGCAAAATGCAGCCGCCATTTTTTTGCGTGCGCGCAGTGCCCCGCGAATGCTTTAGCGGCCGAGAAAGCGCAGCGCGGCTTTTTCCAGAATGCCGCGCGCGCGGGGAAGAGCGGCGTCGACAGGCGCGCTGAAGGTTTCGCCGAGTTCGGTAGAGCCCGCCCCGATGGTCAACAGCATGGCATGGGATTTGATGGAGCCATAGAGTGAGCGCGTCAAACCCAGAAGTTCGGACGGCTTGAGGTGATGCGAATTCGGTGCTGCGCCGTCGACACGCGACGACACCGGGGTGAGACTGACGCGTCCCGGGGGCGAACTCGCTGAGGAGTCGACGAAGAGCACGGAATCAGCGGCGGCAATTTCTTCGGCCAGGTCGGGGGTCCACTGCTGGCGTGAAATCACGCGCACATCGGGCTCCTGGCGGAATCGCTCTTCAGCCCATGCAGCGAGTTTCGGGCCTACGCCGTCGTCGCTGCGCAAGGTGTTGCCGCAGGCAAGAATCAGGCAACGCGCTTTGATCGCCATGTTTTCCGTTCTCCGAATAGAATCCGCTCTCTGGTCTCTGGGATTCGTTCCGGAACAATTGTTGTCGGCCGCGCGGGAAATCAGTCCCGCGCCACCCGATCCACGACTTCGCCGTCAGCAGAAAGCAGCGAAATCTCCAGCGGCATTTGCCCAAAGGCATGTGTGGAGCAGCTCAGGCACGGATCGAAAGTCCGCACCACTGCTTCCACACGGTTCAAAACGCCCTCGGTGAATTTGCCGTCCTTCACATAATGCCGGGCGGCCTGCAGCACGCCACGGTTCATGGCGTTGTTGTTCTGGCCGGTAGCAATTACGAGGTTCGCCCAGGTGATCTTGCCATTTTCGTCCACCTTGTAGTGGTGGTGGAGCACGCCGCGCGGCGCTTCAGCCTGGCCCGCGCCCTCGAGACGATTGACGCCGGCCGTGGCGCGCACATGCTTGTCGAGAATGCGCGAGTCGGCAAGGAGCTCTTCGATCTTTTCAATGCCGTAGAGCATCTCGACCAGCCGCGCGTGGTGATAGTGGAACGAACTCGAGACCGGTCCGGCGGCCAACTGCTTGAACTCGGCGAGCTCTTTTTCTGCTTTTGGTGTGCCCATTCGCTTGACAATGTTCAGCCGCGCCAGCGGACCGACGCGGTAGCTTCCGTCGGGGTATCCGAGGGGCTTGTAATAGGCAAACTTGGTATAGCTGTAATTCTCGACGGCTTCGCCAATCACTTCGGTGTAGCGGGCAGCCGTGATGCCGTCTTCGATGATGCGGCCGGTCGAGTCAATCAGCCGCAGCGCGCCGTCGGTGAAGTCGATGGCTTCTTCTTCGCTGATCAGGCTCATGTAATTCGACGGGAAGTTGGCGAAGACCTCGATCTCCGGCTGGAATGTGCCCGCGATCTGCTTATATGCGCCCAGAGCCAGGCCAACGCTGGTGTAGGCCTCGGGCAGCATGGCCAGAATCTTGTCGCGCTTCCCGGCAGAAAGCGGCTCGGTGACGCCTCCGGGCACCACCCAGCCGGGATGCACGCGCTTGTCGCCGAGCAATTCGATGATGCTCTGCCCAATGCGGCGCAGAGCGATGCCAGCGCGGCCGAGCTCCGGCTTGGCCGCCGCCACGCCGAGAATATTGCGTAGTTTGGGATCAGATTCCATGCCCAGCAGCAGGTCGGGCGAGGCGAGATAGAAGAAGCTGAGTGCGTGCGATTGCACCATCTGCGCCAGGTTCAACATGCGCCGCAACTGCGCCGCGGTGTGCGGAATGCGCACCGACATGATGGCCTCGCAGGCCTTGGCCGATGCGATGAGATGCGCGACCGGGCAAATGCCGCAGATGCGCGCCATCAGGCTGGGCATCTCGTAGAAGGGACGGCCCTCGCTGAAGCGCTCAAAGCCGCGAACTTGCGTCACGTGGAAGTGCGCGTTCTCAACCTCGCCCTGGCCGTTGAGCTGGATGGTGATTTTGCCGTGGCCTTCAAGGCGCGTTAACGGATCGATGGTGATGGTCTGGCTCATAAAGCTTGCTCCAACTCTTGCTGCAGGGGCTAAAGCCCCATGTTTTTCTCTCGCTCACTCGGCACGACTAAAGTCGTGCCCTTTCACGGCTTCTGGGTCCGGAGGCCGGCGCTACTTTATGCTCCAAAGCGGGTGAGCGCCGAAATGTCCAGCGGTCCGCCGTTGACCAGCGCAGTGAGCGCGGTGTGAAATGTGTCAGCCGAGGGCGGGCAGCCGGGCAGGAAGACGTCCACCTTCACAAACTCGTGGATGGGACGCACCACGCGCAGCAGCTTGGGCACCACGACACAGGGAATCTGCGCCTGCGCACTCGCATTCTGGATGTAGGCGCGTTCGAGAATCGCTTCGGGGCCGATGGGATTGCGCATCGCCGGCACATTGCCGGTAATCGCGCAGTCGCCCATTGCCACCAGCATTTTGGAGTGGTCGCGAATCTTTTTGATTTTCTTCTCGTCGTCAACCGAGGCGACGGCGCCCTCGACCAGCGCGATGTCCACCTCGTCAGGGAACTCCTTGGTGTCGACGATGGGGCTGTAGACCACATCGACGACTTCCGCCAGTTCGAGCAGCCGCTCGTCCATGTCGAGGAACGACATGTGGCAGCCGGAACATCCGTCAAGCCAGACGGTCGCAAGTTTCAATTTGCTCATTGCGCCTCCCTCATCAGGTTCAGATAGGGCAGAAATTCGGGATACTTGGGGTGATCGGAGCCGATCTTGCTTTTGTCGAAGAGAGCTCCGGTGGGACACACCTGCACGCATTTGCCGCAGCGGGTGCAAGCTGAACTTCCCCACTCCTGGTGCAGGTCGGAGATGATCAAAGAAGTGGTGCCGCGGCCCATCACGTCCCAGATGTGCGCGCCCTCGATCTCCGAACAGACGCGCACGCAGCGCGTGCACAGGATGCAGCGGTTGTGATCCAGCGTGAAACGCTCGTGCGAGGCATCCACAAAAAGATCGGGATTACGATAGGGCAGGCGAACATGCGTCAGTCCCTGCTCCTGGCCCAGGGTTTGCAACTCGCAGTGGCCGTTGGAGACGCAGACCGAGCAGACGTGATTGCGCTCGGCGAACAACAGCTCGAGAATCGTCCGGAGGTGCTTCTGCAGCCGCTCCGTGTTGGTGCTGACCTCCATGCCTTCCTGCACCGTGGCCACGCAGGCTGGCAACAGCTTGTTCGAGCCCTTGATCTCCACCAGGCAGAGACGGCACGCGCCCACGTCGCTCAGGCCTTCGAGATGGCAGAGCGTGGGAATCGGGATGTCGTTCTCGCGCGCTACCTCGAGAATGGTTTGTCCGGCGCGCGCACTCACTTCCTGCTCGTCGATGACAAGAGTTTTGACGTCTGTTTCCACTACGCTCATGCCACCACCTCGCTCTCGGAATTGACCGCTTCCATCTGACAGACGCCGGCCCGACAGCGCTTGTCTAGGATGTGATCGATGTATTCGTTGCGGAAGTATTTGAGCGTGCTCAGCACGGGATTGGGCGCGGTCTGCCCCAGCCCGCACAGGCTTGTCTCCTTGACCGTGGAGCAGAGGTCTTCGAGCAGCGCCAGGTCGTCCATGGTTCCCTTGCCGGTGCAGATGCGCGTGAGCAGCGTATACATCTGCGCCGTGCCCGCGCGGCAGGGAATGCACTTGCCGCAGGACTCGGTCATGCAGAACTCGATGAAGAAGCGCGCCACGTTGACCATGCACGAGGTGTCGTCCATCACGATCATGCCGCCGGAGCCCATGATTGAGCCCATCTTGACCAGCGCGTCGTAACTCACGCCCACATCGAGCATTTCTTCGGGAATGCATCCGCCCGAGGGCCCGCCTGTCTGCACGGCTTTGAATTTGTGGCCGCCCGGCACGCCGCCGCCGATGACCTCGATGATCTCGCGCAGCTTGATGCCCATGGGCACTTCCACCAGTCCGGTGTTGGTGATCTTGCCGGTGAGCGCGAAGACCTTGGTTCCTTTACTGCGTTCCGAGCCCATGTTGAAGAACCACTTGCCGCCGTTGCGCACGATGGGCGCGATGTTGGCGTAGGTTTCCACGTTGTTGATCAGCGTCGGCTTGCCCCACAATCCGCTCGAAGCCGGATAGGGCGGCCGCGGCTTGGGCGTGCCGCGCTTGCCTTCGATGGATGCGATCAGCGCCGTCTCCTCGCCGCACACAAACGCGCCAGCGCCGAGGCGAATCTCCACATCGAAGTTGAAGGGTGTATTGCAGATGTTATTGCCCAGCAGCCCGTGACGCCGCGCCTCGCGCAGCGCGGTGGTCAGCCGCGAGACGGCCACCGGATATTCGGCGCGTACATAAATGAAGCCTTTGCTCGCGCCCACGGCGTAGGCGGCAATCGCCATGCCCTCGATGACGCGGTGCGGATCGCCTTCCATCACGCTGCGATCCATGAATGCGCCGGGGTCGCCTTCGTCGCCGTTGCAAACCACGTATTTCACGTCGCCTTTGGCCTTGGCCACGGTGCCCCACTTCAGCCCGGTGGGATAGCCGCCGCCGCCGCGCCCGCGCAGCCCGCTTTCCGTGATGCGGTGAATCACGCCGTTGGGCGTCATCTCGGTGAGCACCGTCAGCAGCGCCTTGTAGCCGTCGTGCGCAATGTAGTCGTCAATCTTTTCCGGATCGATATAGCCCGCATTCTCCAGCACCACGCGCACCTGCTTGTCGAAGTGCTCATTCAGGTCGCACTGCAGCTCCGGCACCGGTGAGCCGCCCAGGCAATTGACAATCGCCTCGGCCTTTTCCGCTTTCACGTGGTGGTAGAGCGTCTCTTCGGGGTCCACGCGCACCAGCGGCCCATTTGAGCAAGGGCCCATGCAGCCAGTGCGGCGGATCAGGACTTTTTTGCCCGCGGCTTCCGCCGCCTTCACCAGTGCATCCTTCAGCGCGCCTGCACCCTGGCTCGCGCACGCCAGGTCCATGCAGACGTTCACTTCGAAGTCGTACTTGGCGTTCTCCTGCTGAACGCTTTTTGCTATCTGTTCGAGCTCCTCGATTGTCATTCCACAGCCCACCTTTCCAGTTGCTCGAGCATTTGTTCACGGGTGATCTCGCCGGCGACTTCGCCGTCGCACAGAACCACCGGCGCGCGGCTGCAC
>JBEKAS010000027.1:0-25179 GCA_050015795.1 Occallatibacter sp.
GCATGATGGGGCTGGCTGGTTGAGAGCAAAGTGAGACGAGGGATCGAACGAAGGGCAACCGCAGATCCTTCGACTCCGGTCGCTGCGGCGACCTTCGCTCAGGATGACAGAGTCTTGGTAGTGGAAGACAAAATCTTGGCGGTAGACAGAGTCTTGGTAGCAGACGTGAATCGCAGCACGAACAAGCTAGCAGCTAGAGGCTAGGAGCTAGAAGCTCAAGAGATTTTCATGACCATCGAAGGCAAGCGACAAAGCATTCCCATGACCGAAGGTACGAGCCGCGCGGCGGCGCGGTCGTATTTCCGCGGCGCGGGGTTCAAGAAGGAAGACCTGCACAAGCCGATCATCGGCGTTGCCAATACGTGGACGGAGATCGGCACCTGCAACGTGCACCTGCGCGAAATTGCGGAGGCGCTGAAGCAGGGCATTCGCGAGGCGGGCGGCACGCCAATGGAGTTCAACACGATCACCATTCACGACGGCATCACCATGGGCACGCAGGGCATGAAGGCGTCGCTGGTTTCGCGCGAAGTGATTGCCGATTCCATCGAACTCGTGGCCCGCGGCAATCTTTTCGACGGCCTCGTCGGCATTGGCGGCTGCGACAAGAACATGCCGGGGATCATCTTGGCGCTATGCCGGCTGGATATTCCGGGCATGATGTTTTACGGCGGATCGATCGCGCCGGGCAAGCTGAATGGCGTGGACATTACGATTCAGAACGTCTTCGAGGGCATCGGCTCGTATGCCGCGGGACGCATCGACGAAGCGGGACTGGAGGCGCTCGAAGCCAATGCCTGTCCGGGCGCGGGCGCGTGCGGCGGCCAGTTCACGGCCAACACCATGGCCATGAGCGGCGAGATTCTGGGCATTTCTCCCATCGAGCTTTCCGGCGTTCCCGCCACCGACCCCAAGAAGCTCGAAGCCACGCGCAAAGCCGGCCACATTTTGATGGATGCTGTGCGCGCCAACCGACGGCCCTCCCAGATCATCACGCGCAAGTCTCTTGAGAATACGATCGCCAGCGTGGCCGCCAGCGGCGGCTCAACGAACGCCGTGCTGCACCTGCTCGCCATCGCGAAGGAGATGGGCATTGAACTGAACATCGACGATTTCGATGTGATCTCAGAGCGCACGCCTTACATTTGCTCGCTCACGCCCGCGGGCAAGTACGTGGCCTCGGACTACCAGGCGGCAGGCGGCTCGCGTTTGCTCGCCAAGCGCATGATCGATGCGGGATTTGCCGACGGCTCGGCGCTGACCATCAGCGGCAAGACGCTGGCCGAAGAGGCCGCGTCTGCAAAAGAGACTCCGGGCCAGGACGTGATTCACACTTTTGAAAAGCCCCTGAAGCCGAATGGCGGCTTGGTGATTCTGAAGGGCAATCTCGCGCCCGAGGGCTGCGTGATGAAGATTGCCGCAGCGGGCAAGTACGAGCATCGCGGGCCCGCGCGCGTCTTTAACTGCGAAGAAGACTGTTTCAAAGTTGTGCAGACGGGCGGCATTAAGCCCGGCGACGTGGTGGTGATTCGCTACGAAGGCCCGAGGGGCGGGCCGGGCATGCGCGAGATGCTGCAGGTGACGGCGGCCATCTCGTCCAACGCCGAGCTGAGCGCGCACGTTGCGCTGCTCACCGACGGCCGCTTCAGCGGCGCGACGCGCGGATTCACCGCGGGTCACGTGGCGCCGGAAGCGTTTGTTGGCGGTCCGATTGCCGCGGTGCGCGAAGGCGACATCATCGCCTTCGACATTCCCAAGCGCACACTCAACGTGGAGATCAGCGACGCAGAGATGGCGGCGCGGCTCAAGGACTTCAAGCCGCCGGCGCTGCGTTGGCCCAAGGGAGTGTTCCGCAAATATGTGGATCGGGTGACGTCGGCGTCGGTGGGCGCGACGACGTAAAAGCAGGGAACAGGGAACAGGGAACAGGGAACAGAAAACGGATGGCAGCAGCGAACAAGGAGCAGCACATGGCAGCCAAAGGACAAGCAAGCGCAAAGGTGGCGGAAGCGAAGGCCATCGAATCGCAGGAAAACGGATCGAGCCAGCACGCTCACCTGACCACGCCCACGCAGCTGACGGGCGCGGAGATTCTGTGGGCCACGCTGGTGGGCGAGGGCGTTACGGACGTCTTCGGCTATCCGGGCGGCGCCATTCTGCCCGCCTACGATGCGCTGAGGAAGTTTCCCATTCGACATGTATTAGTGCGCCACGAGCAGGGCGCGGCGCACATGGCCGACGGCTACGCGCGCGCCTCGGGCGATGTGGGAGTGGCCATTGCCACCAGCGGTCCCGGCGCCACCAATCTCGTCACGGGCATCGCCACGGCCATGCTCGACTCGATTCCCATCGTGTGCATCACCGGCAACGTGTCGAGCAAGGTGCTGGGCACAGACGCGTTTCAGGAGGTCGACATTACCGGCATCACGCTGCCGGTGACCAAGCACAATTTTCTTGTGAACAAAGCCGAGGATCTGGCGCGGGTGTTGCGCGAAGCGTTTCAGATTGCGCGCTCGGGACGGCCCGGACCCGTGCTGGTCGACATTACGAAAGACGCGCAGCAGGCGTCGGCGATCTTCGACTTTGAAGCGGCCAAGCCGCGCGCGTACCGCCCGCATCCCATGCTGCGCGTGGAGGAATCGGGACTGGCGCAAGCCGCCGAGCTGATTCGCAACTCCAAGCGGCCGGTCATTTTCGCAGGGCACGGCGTCATGGAATCCGGCGCCATGGAGCAGGTGCGCACGTTGGCCGAGAGGGCGCAGATCCCCGTGGGCCTGACTCTCTTGGGCATCGGCGGTTTTCCGGCCTCGCATGCGCTGTGCCTGGGCATGATGGGCATGCACGGCGAGGCGTGGGTGAATGACGCCATTCAGGAAGCCGATCTGCTCATCGCCTGCGGCATGCGCTTCGACGATCGCGTGACGGGCACGCTCGCGACGTACGCCACCAAGGCCAAGAAGATTCACATTGAAGTCGACCCGGCGGAGATCAACAAGAACGTGAAGGTGGACGTGGCGCTGGTGGGCGATCTCCGCGAGGTTCTGGAGCAACTGCTGCCGCGCATCTCGGGCCGCGACGGCGCGGCGTGGCTGAAGACCATCGAGGCCAGCAAGGGCGCGGTTGCGGTGCACGACATCAAGAACCTTCCCGACTCCGGGCACTTGTATGCGGCGCACGTAATGCACGACCTGTGGCGCCTGACGGGCGGCGACGCGGTGATCGTGACCGACGTGGGCCAGCACCAGATGTGGGAGGCGCAGTATTTCCACCATGACCAGCCGCGCACGCTCATCACATCGGGCGGATTGGGCACCATGGGCTATGCGCTGCCCGCGGCCATCGGCGCCAAGTTTGCCTGCCCCGAAAAGGAAGTGTGGGTGGTGGCCGGCGATGGCGGCTTCCAGATGACGGCGGCAGAGCTGGCCACCATCGTGCAGGAAAAAATCAAAATCAACATCGCCATTATCAACAACGGCTACCTGGGCATGGTGCGGCAGTGGCAGGAGTTTTTCTACGAGCGCAACTACGAAGCCACGCCGCTGGTGAGCCCGGATTTTGTGAAGCTGGCCGACGCGCATGGCATTCCGGGACGCGCGGTGCGCAAGCGCTCCGAAGTTGAGGCCGCGGTGGAGGAAGCGCGCGCGAGTTCAGGCGCGTTTCTGCTCAACTTCATGGTGGAGAAGGAAGACTCGGTGTACCCCATGATTCCCGCGGGCAGCGCATTGCACGAGATGATTCGCCGTCCCGGCCGCGATCCGCTGGAAGAGGCGGCGGACGATAAGTGAGAAAGACAGCTTCTAGCTGCTAGCTTCTAGCTCCTAGCTGCATTCGCGCAGCGACGAGCCGCACCGGGGTTCCTCCGGCGAAGCTAAGAGCTAGGAGCTAGAAGCCAGGAGCTGCTTTTATGCTGCATACGTTTGTTGCTTATGTCGAAGATCTGCCGGGCGTGCTGACGCGCGTTGCGTCGCTGTTCCGGCGCCTGAACATCAACATCAACTCGCTCACCGTGGGGCGCAGCGAGCGGCCGGGACTGTCGCGGTTGACGCTGGTGTGCGAGGCATCGGCCGAGGCCGGGCATCGCATCCGCGCCAGTTTGTTTAAACTCGAAAATGTTGTCGACGTGGACGACATCGCCAAGGCGCCTTCGGTCACGCGCGAACTGGCGCTGATCAAAGTCGCCGCCAATCCTCAGAACCGCTCGCAAATCTTCGATCTGGTCGAGGTTTTCCGCGCCCGCATCGTCGATCTCACCTCGGAATCGCTGATGATCGAGATGACCGGTGTGGAAAGCAAAATCGAAGGGCTGATCGAGGTGCTGCGCGAAGACGAAGGCCGCATCCTCGAAATCTGCCGCAGCGGAAAGATGACCATGCGCCGCGGGCACCATTTGAGCAGCGTGATGAAAGCGATGGGCACCCCGGAAGGTGAAGCCGAGGAAATGGCCGCGACACCGCCGCAGTAAGATTGTGACAAGCCTGAATTTTCAGAGATCCTGCCAGCCCAACCGGGAGATCGCTCATGGACGCAGACACAAAAGCCTGTCCGGTATGTGGGGAGACCATCAAAGCAGCGGCGATCAAGTGCCGCTTTTGCAATACCGACCTGCAGGCATTTGCCGCTCAAAAGGAGCAGGCGACTGAGCAGACTTTGTTCTCGGGTCGTCCAGTGGCTCTGTATAGTGCGCGGCAAGCGGCGCCCTTTCTTGTGCTGCTTGCGCTGGCAATTGTCGCAGGCTACTTTGCCGGAACCACGGATGGCATTCTGATCGCGATCGCGGCATTCTTGGTGCTCAGCGGCATTGTCTGGCTCGCCTACTACCTCAAGCAGCTCGGCATTCGCTACACAATCACGACGCAGCGTATCATCCTGGAGCGAGGTGTTCTATCGAAAGTACAAGAGTCATTGGAGCTGTTCCGCATAGACCATTTCGAGCTGGACAAGCCGCTGGGCATGCGGCTGATGGGGCAGTGTACGTTGCGGATATTCACTTCCGATGCGGAACTCGAAAGGTTCTCCATCTACGGCGTTCCAGGGCTCGAAAGTCTGGCCAACACACTGCGTGAATGCCAACTGCGCGAGCGCAGCCGGCGGGGTCTTACGACCTTCGTCAAGGCTTAGACCTGCAATCCTTGCCCTTCAACGCATCACTAAGAAAACCAACAGAAAAAGGAAACCAGGAATCATGGCAAAGACTTATTACGATCACGATGCCGACCTCAGCCTGATCCAGGGCAAAAAGGTGGCGATCATCGGTTACGGCTCGCAGGGGCACGCACACGCTCTCAACCTGAAGGATTCGGGCGTGCAGGTGAAGGTGGGTCTGGCGGCAAACTCAAAATCGATTGCCAAGGCGCAGAGGGCGGGACTGGAAGTTGCCACGGTTGCTGACGCCGTAAAGTGGGCCGATGTGGTGATGGTGCTGGTTCCCGACCAGACCGCGGCCAAGCTCTATGCAGACGAGATTGGCCCGAATATCAAGCCGGGCACGCTGCTGATGTTTGCGCACGGATTCAACATTCACTTCAAGACCATTGTGCCGGCAGCGGGCATCGATGTGGGCATGGCCGCGCCCAAAGCGCCGGGCCATCGCGTACGCGAGGTGTTCGCTGAAGGCGGCGGCGTACCGTGCCTGATTGCGGTCCATCAGGACGCAACCGGCAACGCGCATGCTCTCTGCCTCAGCTATCTGAAGGGCATCGGAGGCACGCGCGCCGGAGTGCTGGAGACGACCTTCAAAGAAGAAACCGAGACGGATCTCTTCGGCGAGCAGGCAGTGCTGTGCGGCGGCGTGAGCGCACTCATCAAGGCCGGCTACGAGACGCTGGTTGAGGCCGGCTATCAGCCGGAGAGCGCATACTTCGAAGTGCTGCACGAGCTCAAGCTCATCGTCGACCTGATTTATCGCGGCGGCCTGGCCTACATGCGCTACTCGATCAGCGACACGGCCGAGTACGGCGACTACGTGAGCGGCCCGCGCGTGATCGGCGCGGAAAGCCGCAAGGCGATGAAGCAGATTCTCGCCGAAATTCAGGACGGAACCTTCGCAAAGAAGTTTCTCGCCGACCAGAACGGCGGCAAGAAAGAGTTTCTCGCCTTCCGCGAGGCTGAAGCCAAGCACCCCGTCGAAATCGTGGGCAAGCAACTGCGCGCGCAGATGCCGTTCCTCGATCCGATCACCGTGGAGGAAATGGCGAAGACGCGGTAGGAAGTGCAGCCTCCAGCTACTAGCTGCCAGCTGGAGGCGCCGCCCCACTCGTACTTTTCATCCCGCGTTTTCCCGCCTACTCAACGATGCCAGTAAACATGATTCATTTTGTGGAGCAAGAAGCGCAACAACAGAAAAGGTATCGCAACGAGACATAGGGGCGGTTTTCACGCGAGCTCACTTCGTTGACGGCGAATGTCCAGCCGCTTTTAGGCGTTGGGCAGCATCTTCCCACGCTTCCTCCTCGGTTTCCCCATGGCCGATTACATTGTCAGACTCCGGTGACTCGAAAATAGCATGGGATTTAAGTTTCTGTATGGTCCTTCTCGGCGAAATCACAAGTAGTCTTGATAAGTCCGCGGCCTTTAGACTGTATCGCCATCCCTTTTGGAATCCAATAACACCCTCTTTTAATAGAGAGCTAAGCTCAGTATTAGTTGACCAGTGCTGAAGGACCTTACTCGGCACCGTGTCTGACGTTCCGCCTTCGGCCATTTCTGCCAATTTGTTTATCAGACGTGGTTCACCGCTGATGTCTATCAGAACCTCTGGCCAGCAGAGCGTAATGCAAATGAATTTCGCAATCTGTTCCACCGTTAAAATTTGATTCTCTGTGCCGGATTCATCTGCATTTGTCTCATCGTAATCAAGCAGACCTAGGCTTGCCGCAATATATGCTTGGAGCCGAAAAATATTGATGAACTGCTTGATTCGTCTTGGATTTTTGCCTAAAGTTGGTGCAACCATCAATGCAAGCCCATACACCTCGGACGAGTCAGAACCGAATGAGACGTCGACGATGTGGAGGCGGCTGCGAATTGCGCGTCCCATAAATTCCCTCGAAGTTGCCAAATCTTCCGGGATCTTACAAATTGAGGATACAAATTTATCCATTGAGCCAAAGCTTGGAACAGGAACACGAATCGGAATCTGAATAAACTTCTCAAGATAACTAAATCCAAGACTTGACGAGCATCTATACTCTTCAGTCTCGGCAAGATAAGGAGCAAGATCTTTCAAACTCGCCGTGACTAATGCTGCAACCTTTTCCCTATCCATCCCCAAGATAAAGACCAATTGCCCATAGCTGCCTATCATCAGGCTGATTGCCTTCAGGAGCCTGACGACTCTGTTTTCGTCGGACCTGTCGAGATCGTCGACGAAAACAAATAGCCTTCCGGATTGCATATACGCTTGCAAGACTCTTTGAAAATCATCATGGAAATTCTCAATAAAAGCTACTCTTCCTTTATATTCAGGGCGGCTCAGGTGTCTCTCTAACGACGGTTCAAGGGGATTGCTAAACGTTTTCCTCCACCCGATGAGAAGCCCGACAAGGGCGAGGGCAACGCCGGCGAGCCAATGGTGTGCCTGCCAATGCCCTAGTGTCGATATAATCGCTTCGGTGGGCGCCTGGTTGGAGTCGTTTGTCAATTGAGTCAGCAGTGAGGCAATGTCACTCCCTTTTCCGCGAATCGCCTCGATCAAACATGCCGATGTCAATAGGATGAGCAACCACCAAAAGGATGTTGCAAGAAGAATTTTCATCCATTGAATTGATCCGCTGACTCGCAGCTTGAAGAGCCGTGCATCGCCAATGTGTCTGCTCAAAAATCCCAGTTGTCCGCGAAGCTGTCTCGTCACAAGGAGAGCGAAGGCAGCCCAAAGAGAATCCTCCGCGTCATGTCGCCACGCGTTAAACCATACAGTGTAGATTGGCTGTTTCTGCAGCGAAGGGGCTAGGTCATGGGAAATTGGGTCCATTCTTCCCTGCGACTCAAGCGCCTTCCGAAGTTGCTTCATGAAGGATGACTTGCCGCTGCCCCACTCCCCCTCGATCGAAACGGTTAACGGAGTGGAAGTCTTGGGATTAAGCAAAAAGGCAGCGGTTGCCTCAACGTATGGCTGAAATCCGAGGGTATCCTGATCAGTGGCTTGATCCGAGTCTGAATGTCCGCACACCTCAAAGGCGTCAGTTGCTGTCGGTACCTCGAACGATTCGTCAGATTTGCCGGAATCCTGCGTCGCTTCCATCTCGGCCTCCGTGCCTATCATTCTATGCGGCAAGCCAACCTGGACTGATCACTCAAGACCTAGAGGATGTTACTCGTTTGAGGTTTGCAGTCGACTGGCGCGCTTGACTCCGTCTGGGCCGGGGCCAGTGAGCCCTCACATCGCCAGGTCCGTCGCCCAATTCTCTTTCCCCGCAAGCCCGGCGACAGAATCGAAGGCATTGTCCGCAGTGACAAGGACTGCGCCAACCGCGATGGCGTGAGCGGCGATCAGCATGTCCATACTTTCGAGAGGCCGGCCCGCGGCTTCCTGATGCGCGCGTAGTTTTCCGTAGGCGCGGGCTTCGGCGGAGCCGAGGGTGAGAACCTGAATGCGGGCAAGGAACCATCGCACCGATCCGCGCAGAGACTCTGCGTTTGGGTTCTTGGCCAAGCCAAATTCGAGCTCAAATTCAGTGACGATTGAAATGCAGGCCACTTCATCAGGGCCCAGCGCCGCAAGCTGGGCCCTGGCTACGGGAGACTTGCCTTTAAGAATGTAGCTGACGGTGTTGGTGTCGAGCATGTAAAGCCGGTTCATAGCTCGTCGCGCTTTTGCGGCACACCCTGATTGCGGTCAGCGAGGAAGTCATCCGGAAACCCGGCCTTGTCCAGGGCGGCATACACTTCGTCCCAACTGTCCGGCGCCTGCGACAGGATCACGTCGCCGCTTTGCGCGTCGCGGCGAATGTAGACTTCCTTCGACGTGAAGCGGTACTCGGCAGGTATGCGAACAGCCTGGCTTCGTCCGCTCATGAAAACGCGCGCTTTTTCAGCCGGTGCCATCTTCCACCTCATGATATATATCATGCCATATCTCATAATTCATGGCAATCTCTTTCGTCTAAGTCACTAAGAATCAATTGTTGCATGAAACATAGAATCGTGGTAATATGTTTCATGTAACACTCGATACTTCATGGGTTCCGCAATCACACAACGCGTCCGCAAGCACCGCGAGCAACTCCGCGCGGCCGGATTGAGGCCGGTGCAGCTTTGGCTGCCGGATACGACCTCGGAGAGCTTCCGCAAGAAGTGCGAGCGCGAGTCTCTGTTGCTGGCGAACGATCCGCTCGAAGCGGAGACCCTCGCGTGGATCGCTGAAGTCGCCGACACGGACGGATGGGTATGAAACGCGGCGACCTGGTGCCTGTTGTCTTAGCGGGAGTCTACGGTAAACCGCGACCCGCTCTGGTGATTCAGTCGGATCTCTTCGCGCTTCATCCCTCCGTCACGGTCTTGCCCGTGACGACTCAGTTGCGCCCGATTGAAATCTTCCGAATTGCTGCTTCTCCGTCGGCAAAGAACGGTCTTCGCGCGCCCTCGCAAATCATGGTCGATCAAGCGCACACGATTCCGCGCGAGAAAGCCGGCGTCCCGTTCGGCGAACTTGAGCCCCGCACCCTAAAGGAAGTGGACCGTTCGCTCGCAGTCCTTCTTGGTTTGGGTTGAGTGGCGAAGCCCAGCCAGTGCTTCTCCGCCCAGGCTTCCAGCAGATCGATGTCGTGGCCAAGGACGCCGGCCGAGCAGCGCGGCTGATTGGGAATTCTCTTTCTGTGAATTTATGGCTGCGTATCGCTCAATGAGGGCGGCGCATCGCCGGGCGCGGAGCCCCATGCCGGGTTGGGTTTGGCGCCAAGCACGAAATGCAACGTGCCGCCGGCGGCAATGTCGTGAAACGAAATCCAATTCTGGCTGTGCGGGTGGCCGTTCAGCGCCACGCTCTGGATATATGGCGCTTCCTTCGCCGCGCCCGCGGCTTCAATGGTGAAGGTCTTGCCCGCGTAAGGCTCGTGCAGATGGATGACGGCTTTGGGAAACACGGGTCCGGTGAGCTCGTAGGCAAGGCTGGCCGGATCGATGCTGTAGATGCCCATCATGCTCAGCACCGCCCACGACGACATTTCGCCGCAATCATCATTGCCGGGAATGCCGTCGGGAGCCGTGGTGTAGTTTTCGTTGAGCACGCGGCGCACGACGCGCTGCGCCTCCCACGGACGGCCGGAAAAGTTGAACTCGAACGGCGCTTCGAGATCGGTTTCGTTGTACGGGTTGTAATACTGACCGTACCAGCCGGGAAATTTGTAGTCAAAAAACCCAGCAAGGCGCTGGTTGAAAAGATCGTGACCGACGGCGCGGACCAGCCACGCCATGTCGGCGGGCGCGAGCCACTGGTAATGCCAGCCGGAGCCCTCGATGAAGCCGCGGCCATCCTGCAGGGGATCGAAGTTCGGGACCCACTGGCCGTCGGCGTTGCGCGGGCGGAAGAAATGGTCGTCGGCATTGAAGACGTTGCGCACGTAGAGGGCGCGGTCGTAGAGCATCTTCGCGTCGCCGGTTTTTCCCAGCGCCAGCGCCAGGCGATAAAGGGACGCATACGCGATGGCGTCTTCCTGAAGTTGTGACACAGAACCGTAGCTGACCTTGTCGTCGGGCGCATAGTGCAGCTTGTTGATCCAGTCGATGCTATCCTGACCTTTGTAGGGATGACCGGGCGACGGAGCCTCGGTCGAGTCCTTGAGCATTCCCTCCCACGCGGCGTTCATGTCGAATCCGTGCAGGCCGTCGAGCCACGCCGTGGCCATCACCACGGTAAGCGGGCTGCCCGCCATCACGTTGGTGTAGAGATTCATCTGCGGCCAGCGGTCGATCCATCCGCCTTGCTGGTACATGAGCACGATGGATTGCGCCATGTCCTCCATGCGGCGCGGCTCAATCATCGCCACCAGCGGCATCTGGCTGCGATAGATGTCCCAGCCGGAGTAGTTGGCGTAGATCAGGTGGCCTTTATCGGCGCTATGGGTTTTGCCGTCGAAGCCCAGGTACCGTCCGTCGGCATCGCTGAAAATGCTCGGCATCAGGAGGCTGTGATAGAGCGCGGTGTAGAAAATGGTGCGCTCGGCAGCGCTGCCGCCTGAAATATCAATCGTGCTCAGCTCCCGATTCCAGGCCGCCAGCGCCTCGCGGCGGACAGTCGAGAAATCCTTGCCCTCCGACTCTGCCTTCAGATTGTTGCGCGCGCCGTCGAGATCGACGTACGAGATACCGATCTTTGCGGTGATGGTTTGCGGATGGGCGGCGGCAGGCCACGAGGCGTATGCGCCGATCACTGGGTGATCCGTTGACTGCGCGGCGCTGCGCCCGCCTGGATCGAGCGCATCCGGCCCGCTGCCCGCGGCATCGCCCCAGGTTCCAAACTGGGCGAACGGCTGGCTGAACTCCATCACGAAATAGACTTTGTAGCTTTGTTGATTGCCGCAGAAGGCGCGATTCTCAACATAACCCTCCATCTCGCGGTCGCCGGTAATCTGAATGGACGCGCCAGTGGTGAAATTGAGCGTGTGGCTGATCGGCGCCAGAATATTGGCCGCCTGTCCCGCGGGAAATGTGAACTGCGCTATGCCGGTGCGTTCGGTCGCGCTCAACTCCGCGTCGATGTTCCACTCCAGCAGGGTCACGCGGTAGTATCCCGGCGCGGCAGCCTCGTCGCTGTGCGAATAGGCCGACCGGAGATCGATGGGGCGCGTATGCACGGGCCCGTCGGTCGCGGTGAAGAAAACCTCGCCCTCATTTGCGCAACCGGGGCCGCTCATGTGCGTCATGCTGAAGCCCTGGATGTCGGTTTGCGCATAGTGGTAGCCGTAGCCGTGGTATTCCGTGTCGGGGCTGAGTTGCACCATGCCGAAGGGCAGGGCCGCCCCGGGAAAGAGATTGACACCTCCGCCGGGTCCTTCGCCGGTGCCGATCAAAGGGTTGACGCTGGCGGCCGGTCCTGCCGCCGGCGCGGTTTGTGCCGGCAAAACTTGCTGGCAAAAACACAAGAGGCCAAGCAACGCCGCTGAAAACAGGGGGCGAAACAGGAGACCGGTATCTCGATCGAGCAGATTTGTCATTGGTTTCACAGGATTATCCACCTCCATCCATCATAACCTTGCCATGAGAGCGGCGGGTTTTGCGCCTGTGCATCCGGCAGCCCCAGTGAAGATTTCGACCGCGATGCGAGGCGATGAGCCGTGCGGCAGATGACCTGATTCCCGTCTACTGCCCCCCCTCCCTGTAAAATCATCCTGAAACTCCGCATTCAACCGGCAGTGGAGGCAACTTGCTTTACTGGCTTCTTTACGAAAAGCTTTTTCCGTTTTTTCACCCGTTCCGGATCTTCCGCTACCTCACGTTTCGCACCGCGTTTGCCACGCTCACGGCGCTGCTGATCGCGCTCTTCATCGGGCCCTGGGTGATCCAGAAGCTGCGGGAGTTCCAGATCGGCCAATACGTGCGCGAGGACGGGCCGCAGTCGCATCTGAAGAAGACCGGCACGCCCACCATGGGCGGCGTCCTCATCTGCATCGCCATTGTGCTGCCCACGGTGCTCTGGGCCGACCCCGGCAATCCATTTATCTGGATTACAGTCTTTGCTACGCTGACATTCGGCGCCATCGGTTTTGCCGACGATTACATCAAGGTGGTGCAGCGACGCAGCCTGGGTTTGACAGCGCGGGCCAAGCTGCTGTGGCAGGGGCTGGCCGGCGCGCTGGTGGCCGCGGCGCTCGTCGTCATGGATCAATTCAAGATGTTCTCCACGCGGCTTTCCGTGCCCTTCATCAAGAGCCTGCGGCCCGATCTTCTGTGGCACGCGTGGCCCAGCACGATTCCGCATTTGGCACTGCTGGCATTTCTGCCCTTTGTCATTTGGGTCGTATTGTGGCTGGTGGGCATGTCGAACGCGGTGAATCTGACCGACGGGCTCGACGGCCTGGCCATCGGCTGCAGCATCATTTCCGCCGGCGCATTGGCCGTGCTCACCTATGTCACCGGCCACGTGGTCTTTGCCGACTATCTGGAGCTGCAGCGCATGCCCATGGTCAGCGAATTGACGGTGTTTTGCGGGTCAATGGTCGGCGCGTCCATCGGCTTTCTGTGGTACAACGCGCACCCCGCCGAGATTTTCATGGGTGACGTGGGCTCGCTGGCGCTAGGCGGCGCCATCGGCAGCGTGGCCATCATCATCCGGCAGGAGCTGCTGCTGCCATTCATCGGCGGCATTTTCATCCTTGAAGCGGTTTCGGTGATCCTGCAGGTGGGCAGCTACAAGCTGCGGAATGGAAAGCGCATCTTTAAGATGGCGCCGCTGCACCACCACTTCGAGCAGGTGGGATGGAGCGAGTCCAAGGTCATCGCGCGCTTCTGGATCGGCGCCCTGGTGTTTGCATTGTTTGCACTCACTACTCTGAAATTGCGCTAAACACGGCGCGCGGCGAGCCGCTTGCGGTGCACAATGAAGATGTCGCGGTGCCTAGCAGCCTGTGGCAGGGATCAAAGTTCTGGGAAGACCATCCCTCAGCGGCTAAAGCCGCGTTGATTGTTGAGGCTTTACGGCAACCTTCGACAAGCTCAGGGCGGGCTAAAAGTCGTGCCCTTTCACGAAGCCGAAATTTACCTCAGGCTGCCAAGGGACAAAAGTGGAAACGATGGAACTGAAAGGCAAAAAAGTTCTGGTGGTGGGCCTGGGGAAGTCCGGGCTTGCGGCGGCGCTGTTTTTGCGCCGGCAAGGCGCGCAGGTGACGGTTTCCGATATCCGCTCGGCCGAGTCGCTGGCCAAAGAGATTCCTTCGCTGCTGGATGAGGGCATCATGGTGGAGGCGGGCGGCCACGGCCTGTTGACCTTCCGCCGCCAGGACCTGATCGTGGTCAGCCCCGGCGTGCCGCTGGATACGCCCGAACTGGTGCAGGCCCGCAACTTCGGCCGCCCGGTGATCGGCGAGCTGGAATTGGCCGCGCGCTTTCTGAAAGGCAAGATCCTGGCCATTACCGGCTCCAACGGCAAGACCACCACGACGGCGCTGGCCGGCGAAATTCTGAAGGAAGCGGGGCTGCCGGCGCTAGTCGCCGGAAACATCGGCGTGCCGGTGGTGGGCCTCATCGACGAGAGCACCGAAAACACGTGGTCGGTGCTGGAGGTTTCGAGCTTCCAGCTGGAGAGTACGGAAAAGTTCCATCCGAAGATCGCGATCATCCTGAACATCACGCCCGATCATCTCGACCGGCACGGCACCTTTGAGAACTACGCGCTGGCCAAGGAGCGCATCTTTGCGGCGCAGGATGCCCGCGACTTTGCGGTGCTGAACGCCGACAACCCGCGCACCGCTGAAGCCGCGGCCCGTTCGCATGCGCCGGTGTTTTGGTTTTCGGCAAAGCATTCCGTTGCGCAGGGTGCGTGGGTGGAGAACGGCAACGTGGTCTATCGCTCCGCGCCGGGAGCTGCGATGGAAACCTTTCTGCCGAACGCGAAGATTCCCCTTAAGGGCGAGCACAACGTGGAAAATGTGCTGGCGGCGGTGTGCGCGGCGCGGCTGGCCGGCGTGGCGACAGGCGTAGTTGCCCGCGCTATCGAAAGTTTTAAGGCCGTGGAGCATCGTCTGGAATATGTGGAAACCATCAACGGCGTGGAATACTACAACGACTCCAAGGCCACCAATGTGGACGCGACCGAAAAGGCCGTGGCCGCGTTTCCCGGCGGCATTCACCTGATTCTCGGCGGCAAGGACAAGGGTGCTCCGTACTCTCCGCTTGCCGCCCTGCTGCGCGAACGCGTGCGCGCCGTCTACACGATTGGCACGGCGGCGGCCAAAATCGAATCCGAGTTGCGCGGGGTGGTCTCCATCCACTCCTGCGAGACTTTGGCCAACGCGGTCGATGCGGCGGCCAAAGCGGCGCGGCCCGGCGACGTGGTGCTGCTGGCGCCGGCTTGCTCCAGCTACGATCAGTTTGAGAATTACGAGCAACGCGGACGCGTCTTCAAGCAACTGGTATGCGAGCGGCGCGAATGGAAGGCGCGGAACGCGTAGGAATTTATGGCGAAAGTAGTCGGAGTCGACAAGTGGATGTTCTTCACCACGCTGGTGCTGGTGGTCGCCGGGTTGGTCATGGTCTTTTCCGCCTCCGCGGTGGTCGATCAGGAGCGGTATCACTCGGCCTACACGTTCGTGTTTACGCAGGCCATCTGGGCCGTGGCGGGAGTGCTGGCTTTGCTCGTCCTCATGCACGTGGACATCAGCCATTACAACTCGCCGCGCTTCATCTATCCCGCCCTGTGCGTCACCACGGTGCTGCTGGTGCTGGTGTTTCTGATGCCCGGCTCGCACCACACGCATCGCTGGATCCGCTTCGGCGATTTCTTCACCTTCCAGCCCTCTGAGATCGCCAAACCCGTCCTGGTTTTCTTTCTGGCGTGGTTCCTGCACAAGCGGCTCGGCGCCATGCACGAGTGGCGAGGCACGCTTCTGCCCGCTGCGCTCATTCCGTTTCTGTTTATCGTTTTGGTCCTGGCTCAGCCCGACCTGGGAACGGCGCTGGTGCTGGCCGGCGTCACCGCCATGGTGCTGGTGCTGGCAGGGATGGAGTGGAAGGTTTTCTTCGGCGCGTGTTGCGCGGCTCTGCCGGCCCTGGCGGCGCTGCTCTTATGGGTTCCGTGGCGGCGCGCGCGCATGCTGGTCTTTCTCAGCCCCGAATCCGATCCGCAAGGCGCCGGCTACCACATTTACCAGTCGCTCATCGCCGTGGGCACCGGCGGATTGACGGGCCGCGGCTATATGGAAGGGATGCAGAAGCTGTTTTATCTGCCAGAAGCCGCGACGGATTTTATCTTCGCCAACATCGCGGAGGAACTGGGGTTCATCGGCGCCATGTTCATTGTGCTTTTGTTCGCAATGTTCGGCGCGCGCGGGCTGCGCACCGCCTTCCGCTCGACCGATCCCTTTGCGCGGCTGGTCGCCTTCGGCATCACCACGACGATTCTGTTGCAAGCCTTTTTCAACATCAGCGTGGTTTTGTCGCTGGTTCCCAACAAGGGCATCCCCCTGCCGATGATCTCGCACGGAGGCACGTCGCTGTTCTGCACGCTGGCGAGTATTGGGATTCTGCTGAACATTTCGCGACAGGCCGAGTGAGAAGAGCAGGGAACAGGGGAACAGTGTGAGTGTGAGTGTGGACCGGTGCATACTCACACTAACCACTCAGTACTAACTACGAACTGTGAACTACGAACTATGAACCGCGAACGCAGACCGTGAACTCTCAACTACGCATTCTCATTGCTGGCGGCGGTACAGGCGGGCACATTATTCCCGCCGTGGCCGTGGCGCGCGAACTGGTAGACCGCCATGGCGCGGAGGTGTTGTTTGTGGGCACGGCGCGGGGATTGGAGACGCGGCTGGTGCCCGGCGCGGGGTTTGCGCTGCGCCTGATTGACGTGGGCCCGCTCAAGAGCGTGTCGCTGACGACGCGGCTGCGCACTCTCTCCCGTTTGCCGAAAAGCATCGGCGATTGCAAGCGCATCATCCGGGAGTTCCATCCCGGCGCGGTGCTGGGCGTGGGCGGCTACGCCTCGGGGCCGACAATGGCGGCGGCGCTCTGGCTCAAGGTTCCCGCCATGGCCTTCGAGCCCAATGCCATGCCCGGCCTGGCCAACCGCCTGGTGGGCAGACGGGTGCAGGCGGCAGCCGTCAACTTTCCCGCGGCAGCCTCGTGGTTCCGCAACGCCGAAGTCACCGGCGTTCCCGTGCGGCCGGAGTTTTTCTCGTTGCCGGCGCCCCCCACAGCGCCCCCCGACGCGCCCGTCGCCCCGCCCCATCTGCTCATCTTTGGCGGATCGCAAGGCGCGCGCATCTTCAACACGCAACTTCCAAAACTGATGCCGGCGTTGCTGTGCGCGGTGCCGGGGCTCACGGTGCTGCACCAGAGCGGCGCGCGCCACGCCGCTGCCACTGAAGAGGCGTACCAGGCCAGCGGCGCCGATCCCTCGCGCTGGGAGGTGCAGCCGTTTCTCGACGATATGCCCGCGCAGTTTGCCCGAGCCCACCTGGTCATGTCGCGCAGCGGCGCTTCCACCGTGGCGGAACTGGCAGCCGCCGGCAAACCCTCGGTTCTGGTGCCTTTTGCCGCCGCTACTGACGAGCATCAGCGCCGCAACGCCGAAGCCATGGTGCACGCCGCAGCGGCCGTCATGCTGGAGGAAAAGGATCTGGAGAATCCCGAGCGATTGCTGGCTAAGCTGACGGGCCTGTTGAACGATCCCGTCCGCCTGGCCGCGATGTCGGCTGCCGCACGCACCCAGGCCCATCCCGGCGCGGCTGAGCGCATTGCCGACCGGCTGGCGGAGCTGGCCGCAGCGCGTCAATTCTGAGGGCACACAAGAAGCCCGCCTGCCGAAGCAGAGCGGGCTTTTCGTTTCTGGCATTAAGCCGAATCTTACCGGTGTCCACCGCCGCCGTGGCCGCCGCCTCCACCACCGTGGGAACCGCCGCCACCGCCGCCGCCGTGGTAGCCACCGCCGCCACCGCCGCTATAGCTGCGTCCGCCACCGCCATAGCCGCGAGCGCCGCCGCTATAGCCATGCGCTACGCCACCGCCGGCATAACCGCGTGCGCCGCCCGCATAGCCGCGTCCGGCATAGCCGCCGCGACCGTAGCCGTATCCGCCGCGATACCCGTAGCCGCCGCGATAGCCATAGCCGCCGCGACCCCATCCATGACGGCCCCAGCCGTACCACGGTCCGACACCGATGAAGACGCCGCCGTAAAACCAGTTAGGGCCGTAATAGCCGTACGGTGCGCAGGCGTAGGGGTAATAGGAGTAATAGCCCCACTCGCAATCCGGGGGACCGTAGGCATATCCGGGATCTACCAAAGCGGGGCCGACACCTACCCCCACCCCGACCTGGGCATTCGCCGAGACAGCGGCGAACGACAGAACTACAAGCATTGCCAATATAACTAAGCGGAATCTCCGCATGACATCCTCCTTGTGCCGCCCCGATCCATGTTCTTCCCGACCGGAAACCGGAGTCGCCTCCAGTTCAGCACCCTCCAGCCGAATTTCCTTCTGTCTTACGGCTGGCTTCCAATCTGTTAAACAACATTTCCGCTCTTTTGTTGCGGTCTGATGAGAGAATCCCGCAACCTCAAATAAAGAGCAAGCCCTTTCCGCGTCCCCTCGCCAGGACGGTCACTCCAAAGAGAGTTACTCCATGTCGATTAGACGCCGAAAATCGCCAAAAGACACAAAAAGCGGCCTCACCAGTTTTGGAGAGGCCGCATGTGCAGGCAGCAGAAGGCGAAGCTACCAGCGGTGGCCGTAGTGCCGTCCGTAGAACGGGCCGTGGCCGATCACGATGCCGCCATGGAACACCGGGCCTACGCCCACGTAGCTCCAGTAGCCCGGCACCCAGTAGCCGTTCGCCCAGTAGCCGTTCACCCAGACGTAGCCGGGACCTGGGTATGGCGCCCGTGCGCCGACGTAGATGCCAACGCGGACACGAGCTGCCTGGGCGGGCGCTGCGCTCATGCCCAGAATTCCGGCTGCCAGCGCCACTCCTAACATCCACTTCTTCATGCTACCCATAGTTCCTCCATTCCGGGCGGTCTGATTTGCTTGACCGCCCCGGCGTCCCGCCCATCTCGGAAGCTTGGCTCTTGCCGCTTCGCGGGGCTCGCCGATCTTGGTTATTTGAAACACGGCCTGTGCGAAAGGTTGCGGCAATAAAGAGGGAAAATGGGACAACCTTTTTCCAGATTGGAGTTTTGCAGCGCGGGATTTTGGCGAAATATGCGAGTCTCTGAAATGTTCTGCGGCCGCCGCGTTATCCTGAAATGCGATTGATGCCGATCGTTCCAACCATCCTGTTCGCGCTGGCGTTGGCCGCTCCACAAGCGGCCGCGCCACCAAAGGAGATCCCTGTGCACCACGCTCATGGCAGCTTTACCGTTGACGTTCGTCCCCTTACGCCTACGCCCGCCGCAGGCCTCAGCCGCTTCACCTCCAACAAGGTGATCCACGGCGACCTGGAGGCGACAAGTATCGGCGAGATGCTTGCGGGCGGCGATCCGAAGCAGGGCACGGCGGGTTACGTGGCCATTGAGGTCGTGACCGGAACGCTCGACGGCAAGCACGGCAGCTTTGCCCTGCAACACTTTGCCACCATGGACGCGAGCGGCCCGAAGATGCAGGTGGTCGTGGTGCCCGGCTCGGGAACCGGCGACCTCAAAGGCATTGAGGGCACATTCATCATCCGCATCGAAGACGGAAGACATTTCTACGACTTCGACTACACGCTGCCAGAAGAACAGTAAGCAGTGTGAGTGCGAGTGTGAGTGTGAGTGTGAATGTAGGTGGGTGCGAGTGATCAGCGCACACCGTTCACTCACACTCACACTGTTCCCTACTCGCCACTCCCTGTTACTCTGATCCTTCACCCTCATGTTTGCCACTTCACAGCACGCACACTTCATCGGTATCGGCGGCATCGGCATGAGCGGCATTGCCGAAATCATGCTCAACCTGGGCATGAAGGTTTCCGGCTCCGATCTGAAGCGCAGCGCGGTCACCGACCGGCTCGCCGCACTGGGCGCGACCATTTACGAGGGGCACAACGCGGCCAACGTGGCCGGAGCGACGGTGGTCGTCACCAGCTCGGCAGTGCACGCGAAAAATCCCGAGGTGCTGGAGGCGCAGGCGCGCAAGATTCCCGTGATCCAGCGCGCGGAGATGCTGGCCGAGCTGATGCGGCTCAAATACGGCATCGCCATTGCCGGCATGCACGGCAAAACCACCACCACGTCTATGGTGGCCGCGGTGCTGAGCGCGGGCGGGCTCGATCCCACGGTGGTGGTGGGCGGGCGCGTGGACGCGCTTGGCTCGAACGCTCGGCTCGGCGCCTCGCAATATCTCGTGGCCGAGGCCGACGAGAGCGACCGCTCGTTCCTCAAGCTGTCGCCGATCCTGGCCGTAGTGACCAATCTCGATCGCGAGCACATGGATTGCTACCACGACATGGCCGACGTGGAGCGCGCCTTCGTGGATTTCATGGACCGCGTCCCGTTTTACGGCGCCGTGACGGCCTGCACCGACAACGCACTGCTCAAAGGCATTCTGCCGCGTGTGCGGCGGCGCGTATTTACTTACGGCGTGGCCGCGGAGGCGGATTTCAGGCTCGAAATCCTCGACGCCATTCTGGATGCGACGCAAGCGCCGGATCAGAGAGTGGGGCAAACAAGCTCGTTTTCGCGGTTCCAGGTGCACACCAGCGCGGGGCTGCTCGGTCCCTTCGAACTGCACGTGCCCGGCCGGCACAATGTGCTCAACGCCACAGCCGCCGTGGCCATCGCGCGGCAACTTGAAGTAACGCCTGAGAAGATTGCCGAGGGGCTCAAGCATTTTCGCGGCGTCGACCGGCGCTTCCAGCAGCGCGGCCAGGCGCGCGGCGTGACCGTTGTCGATGATTACGGCCACCACCCCACCGAAATCAGCGCCACGCTCGAAGCGGCCCGCGCCTGCACCAGCGGCAAGATTCATGTGGTCTTTCAGCCGCACCGGTACACGCGGACTCAAGATCTTTTCGACCAATTTGGCGGCGCATTTCGCGATGCGGATACGGTTGTCGTGCTGCCGATTTACGCGGCCAGCGAGGAGCCGATCGTGGGCGTGACCGCGGAGCGGCTGGCCGAACGAATCAAAAGTGAGAAAAGCGCCCCACACGTCGCGTTCGCGCCCGACTTTGCCGCCGCCGTGCACGCGGTCGCGGCCGCGGCCCATGAGGGCGACCTGATTCTGACCCTCGGTGCGGGCAGCGTGAGCCAATTGGCGCCGCAGATTCTGGCGGCGCTCGCAGCGGTATAATTCTGGGCAGCAAGTTTCCCCCCAATCCCCCCCAAAAGGCGGTAGCTCGATGGCGAAGTTGAGCCGAGAACACGGCGGTCAAAGGCCGAAGGCGCCGGCAGAGTTGCACGCGCCGCGCGGAGCGGATGAACCCTCGCAGCGGCGGGCCGTGCGCGAGGACGGGAGATGCAGAATCTGGCCCGCGATGGGGTTGGCGCTCCTTGCGTTTGCCAGCGCGGGAGCGAGAGCGCAGCAAGCTCCCGCCTTGGGGGATATTTACGAATCGGGCGGCGAACCTGTTTACACCGACACGTTCGAGTCAAATTGCGAGAAAACCAATCCCAGCATATACAAGGGAATGAATCCACTAGTGTGCTATGGCTTTACGGGCTCGCCCGACAATTCGGGGAAATGCTCCAACACGGGCCCAACCGTGACATTATGGAAGCAGCAGGGCCGCACATGCATCTACTGCCAGCACCTTAATCCGCCTCTGACCAATGGATTCGTCGTTCCCTTTGACGACCTGAAGGCGACTGAATCGCAGGGCTTCAAATGCGGAGTGAATCAAACGGACCCGGCCTGCTCCGTGGTATGTTATGGCCCCGGTGGGTCCGGAAAATTCAGACCGCCGCAGGGGACGTCGCTGCAGACTCCGCCTCCTGCAGTGCCGAAGAAGCCGATCCAAAGTATATTTGGTGGCCCAGTCGACACGTCTCCACCTCCCCCAGCACCATGCGCCAAACCGAACCCGAATGGTCCAAAGTTCACACCCTTTCTCGTATCCATGCTGAACAGAGACGTGGCTTCGGCAAAAGCGATGGTCGCCAAAGCGAAGACCTATACGGATAAGAATCCCTGGGACACAGGGACGCAGGCAATCAGCAATAAGTACTTTGGAAACGCAACCCCGGCAACGCAGAAACTGGTGCGGCAGTACGTCAACAATGTGCTCAAGCTGCTGAACGGGATTAACTCCGTCACCGACGTTATGTTCCCGGCCGGGGCCGACCCTAACCCGTTTGCGGCGGATAATAATAAATACGCTGCCTATGTTCATCCGGGAGCGCCGGTAGAGATTTACCTATACAATTCTTTTTTCCAGGAGCCCGAGGCCGGACCCGATTCTCAGCCCGCCATCCTTGTTCACGAGCTGTCCCATTTGCCGCAGGGAGCCAACACGTTGGACCTCGCATACGGCCAAACAAATTGCCGTGACCTGGTCTATGAGACCTCCAATCCGGTTGGACAATCCCTCTGGGCTCCCTGGTACCAAATGCCGGTCACGGGGGCATACGCGGGAAATCCTTTGGCGAACGCGGACTCTTTCAGATATTTCGTTTACGATGTCGCCAATCAGAAATAAGCTGCGAGCTTTCACGCGTGATCTCTCTTCGCGGATCACCCCCGTAACGGTTCAGGTTCCCCCACCCAAGCCGCAGGATACCCACAACCATCCCGGGCCATAATGAAATCTGGCGATTGTCACGACCCTGCTCAGGCGTGACCAATCAAGGAAATACGACAAATCGGCCTCTGTTGTGGGACGATGAACCGCCCGCTGAGTTGCGCCGCCGGCGCACGCGGGAGGATGTGCCGCCGCAGGGGCGTGTCCGCCGCAGCGGACCGGGTATGCCGCTGGAGTTCGACGATCCGGACGGTGACGGTGTACTGCGCCCCGCCCCCGGCCGTTTTGGTGGTCGTTTTGGTGCGCCCCGGCCGCCATGGTGGCGACCGGCCAGCACCGTGGGCCGCGTGTTTCTCGCTGCCGCCGCGCTTCTGGTGCTGGGCGGCTTCACGACGGCCAGCCTCGTGCTCGCGCATTATCTCGAACGCGACGCGCGTTTCCGCATCGCCGGCTCAAGCAGCATCCAGGCCGCCGGCCTCATCGAGTTGAGCCGCGCCGACCTGATGCCTGTCTTCGGCGAAGACATCGGCCGCAACGTCTTTTTCGTGCCCTTGAAGGAGAGGCGCCGCCAGCTGGAACAGATTCCCTGGATCGAGCACGCGACCGTGATGCGCGTGCTGCCCGACCAGATTCGCGTCGCGGTGGTGGAGCGGCAGCCGGTGGCGTTTACGCAGCACGGCCAGCAGATTGGCCTCGTGGATGCGAACGGGGTCCTGCTCGCGATGGCTGCGAAGACCATGGCCGCGCGGCATTATTCGTTCCCGGTGGTGACGGGCATCGACCCCGGCGATTCCGCGGAGTCGCGCAAGGCGCGCATGGCCGTGTACCTGCGACTGATGGCGGAGCTGGACGCGGACAGCAAGCACAACTCGCAGCAGATTTCAGAAATCGATCTCACCGATCCCGAAGATGCGCGCGTGCTCATGCCCGAGCAGGGATCGGACATTCTGGTGCATCTTGGCGAAGAGAAATTTCTCGACCGGTTCGAGCGGTACAAGGCGCACATCGCGGAGTGGCGGCAGCAGTATCCGCATCTCAAGTCGGTGGATCTGCGCTTCGACCACTATGATGACCGGGTCATTCTGCAAATGGCATCCGGGGCGGAAACTCCAGAGGCGGCCGGGGGCGGCAAGACGGCTGCGGGCGCTGCGCCCGGCACCCGCGTGGAAAGCGGCACGGCTGCCAAGCCTTCCGCAAACAAGCCCACCGCGAAGAAGAACAAGCCCGCACAGGTGAGTAAGCACGCGGCGCCCAAGCGCACCGCGAGGAACACAGGCGGGAGGAATCCCGCCACTACTTCGGTCCGCGCCGCAATTTCGATTCGAGCTTTACGCGGCGTTGAGGGTGGGTGAGCGCGATGGGCCAGAAGCAGGACAACGTGATCGTGGTGCTCGACATTGGCAGCGCAGGTACGCGGGTGCTGGTCGGCGAAGTGCATGAGCACGTGCTGCGCTATCGCGGCCACGGCGTGGTGGAGTCGGCGGGCATGCGCAAGGGCCTGATTGCCGAGCTGGCCCCCGCGGCGAAGGCGGTGCGCGCGGCCAGCGAACAGGCCGAACGCGTGGCGCGCGTCAATATCGATACGTGCATGGTGGGCATAGGCGGCCCACACGTTCGCGGCCTGAACACCAGCGGCGGATTGCAGTTGGGGCGCGGCATGCGCGAGATTACGCACGAGGATGTGCGCGCCGCCGTGGATCATGCGCGCGCCATCGAACGCCCGGCGGATCGCGAGATTCTGCACCTTCTGCCGCGGCAGTTCATCCTCGACGAGCAGCCCGGAATTTTTGATCCTGTCGGCATGGTGGGCGCGCGGCTCGAGGTGGAGCTGCACATTGCCACCTGTTCCGGCAGCGCGCTGCAAAGCACCGTCACCTGCGCCAACCGCGCCGGACTGGAGGTTTCTGAAGCGGTGCTCGAGGCCATCGCTTCCGCAGAGTGCACGCTTTCGGCCGACGAGCGCGAGCTCGGAGTCTGCCTGCTCGACATCGGCGCGCATTCCAGCGACATGGCGGTATTCTTCGAGGGCGCGGTGGCCTATACCGCTTCGGTTCCCATCGGCGGCGCGCATTTCACCAACGATCTTGCCATCGGTTTGCAGATGCCGGTGGCGCAGGCCGAGGAGCTGAAGCGGCAGTACGGGAACGCGGTGGTCACCGCGGTGCCGCAATTAGCGGAGATCGAAATTGCCAACCCGCAGCCGCAACGCCTGGCGCTGCGCACCATAGCGGAGATTCTGGAGCCGCGGGCGCGCGAGCTCATGTACTTTGTGCGCGAAAGCCTGCGCCACGGCGGCGTAATCGATGCCCTGGGCGCGGGTTGCGTGCTCACCGGCGGCGGATCCATGCTGCCCGGCATGCTGGATGTAACCGAGAGCCAGTTGCGCGTTCCGGCACGCACAGGTTTGCCGGTGCGCCTGCCGCAAATGCCCGCGGCACTGAACCATCCATCGTGGGCCGCGAGCATCGGCATGGTTCTCTACGCGCATCGCACACACGTCCTGCGCGCCGCTGAAGACAACCGGAGTTTGCGCGCCAGGTTGCGCGCCATGATTGCGACGAGTTTTTAAAAGCAGGGACTAGGGACGTAGGGACTAAGGGACTAAGGGACTAGGGACCAGAAAAGCAGGAAATAGCAGACGAGGAGAGCGGAGCCCCAATGGAACAGCAGAAGAGTGAAGCCGGAGAGATGCGAATTCAATATCACGACCAACCCCTGCGCGATGCGCGCATCAAGGTGATCGGCGTGGGCGGAGGCGGCGGCAACGCCGTGAACCGCATGATTCAGGCGCGCATGGAAGGCGTGGAGTTCATCACCGCCAATACCGATGTGCAGGCGCTCAAGCTTTCCCAGGCGCCCATCAA